>NZ_CP107982.1:630714-946071 GCF_036104975.1 Amycolatopsis sp. NBC_00355
GAACCGGGGGCGCTGGAGCGGGTCACCACGAACGCCGCGCGCGCCGTCGACCTCGCGCGGCGCGCCGGCACCGAGGTCGCTTTCGTGCGCTTCCTCGGCGACGTCGAGCACCAGCGGCCGAGCTGGCGGCGGCGCGACCGGGTGCTGGGCAAACAGCCGAAGTGCCTGGCCGGCTCGTGGGGTGCGGAGTTCCACAAGGTCGCGCCCGCGCCCGGAGAGCGCGTCTTCACCAAGCACGCCTGCTTCGACGCCTTCCTGTCCCACGGCTTCGGGCAGTACCTGCGCCGGCGCCGGATCGGGCACCTCGTCCTCGCCGGCGTCTACGCCGACGTCTGCGTGGACTCGACAGCGAGAACGGCGTTCCAGAAGGGTTTCCACCTCACGGTCCTGACCGACTGCACGACCGCCCTGCACCGGTCCGACGAGGAAACCCTGCGGTTCATGGAACTCGTCTACGGGGCGAGGACGACCACCCACGACCGGCCCGCGTCGTGGACCCGATTCGCGGAGGAGGACGAGTGGTCACCACCCGAGGCACCGAAGACATCGAGGGCATCGGAAGCGGCGTCGGCCGGACCGCGCTGATGGTCGCCGCGGCCCGGGCGATCGAGGCGACCCGGCCGGATTCCCTGGTGCGGGACGGGTTCGCGCGGCACTTCGTCCGGGCGGCGCGGGCGTCGGGGGAGTGGCCGGTGCACTGGCACGACGTCCCCGGCGGCGCGGCGAACCCGTTGTGGGGCCGGCTCGGGCGGTACTTCGGCCTGCGCACCCGGGTCCTCGACGACTTCCTGCTCGGCGCGGTGCGTGCCGGTGCCGGGCAGGTGGTCCTGCTGGGTGCCGGGCTGGACTCGCGGGCCTTCCGGCTCGCCTGGCCGGCCGGCTGCCCGGTGTTCGAGCTCGACCGGCCGGACGTGCTGGCGTTCAAGCGGCAGGTCCTGGACGAGCTCGGCGCGACGGCGACCGCGGCCCGCACGACGGTCGCGGTGGACCTGTGCGAGGACTGGGCCGGTCCGTTGCGTGACGCGGGGTTCGACCCGGACGTCCCGACGGCGTGGCTGGCCGAGGGACTGCTGCTCTACCTCCCCGCGGTGGCCGAGCGCCGGCTCGTCTCGACGGTGGACCGGCTGGCCGCACCCGGAAGCTGCCTGGCGTTCGAGGTGAAACTCGGCGTGGAACACCCGGGCGGCCCGATCTACCGCAGCGCGAAGGACCAGATCGGTGTGGACCTGACCGCGCTGTTCGACGCCGAACCCCGTCCGGACTCCGCGGGCGCGCTGCGCGCCCGCGGCTGGGAGACGTCGGTGCGCACCCCGTTCGACTTCGCGGCGGAGCACGACGCGGACCTCGTGCCGGAACACCAGGACGCGCTGGCGAGCAACCGCTGGACCTTCGCGGGCAAGCCGGTGCGCCGGTGAGGGAGTGGTGAACCGGTGGCGGGCGCGGTCCGTGCTGTGGTGAGGGAGTAGTGGTGGCGCACCGGCGACGTCGAGGTCGTCCGGGTCCGTCGCCGGTCGGCGCGGCCGCTGGGCGGTCAGAGGCCGACCGGCGGGGATCCGGCGGGCAACCCCGGCTTTTCGCGGACAACCGGCGCGATGATCCCGGCCCGAGGCCTGACGTAGACTCCCGCCGGTGGTGAGGGCTGGGAGGCTTTCGGTTGGTCGTGCGTGAACCGGCGTTGCCGGTGGATCCGAGGCTGCCGGGCGAGCCGTCGTTCGCCGAGGTGACCGCCGCGCGGACGTGGCTGGCGCGGCACGGGGTCGAAGTCGGGTTGCCCACCCGGCTGATCGCGCTGCGCGTCGGCACCCGTGAATGGCTCAGGCGGCCGACCGTGTTCGCCGTGCTGGTCGTCTGCTTGGTCTTCTGGCCCGGTTTGAGCGCGCCGCGGGAGCTGGAGCTGCTCCGGCCGTTGCTGGTCGGCGTGGTGCTGGCCGCGTTGTTCGTGATGCGGTGGCGGCAGGTGCAGACGCGCGAAGAGCTCGCCGAGGGCCTGGCCGGCACCGGCGCCCCGCCGCCGTGGAGTGCGGCGGCGCGGCAGGTCGGCTGGTGGTACCTGGCCGCGACGGTGATCACGTTCGGCGGGGGCGCCGTCCTGTGCGCCACGCAGTTCCTCGCCGAACCGGCCGCGCCCCTGGACGCCGGGTCCCGCACGCTCGGGCTGGCGGCCGGGGCCGGGGCGACGGCGCTGGTCCTCGGCCGGGTGCTGCGCGCGCCGGTCATCGCGGAGGACACCGCGTCGCGCGCGGTCGACGGCGTGCTGCGCGCCCAGGACGCCCACCGGTTCGCCCCGTCGGCCCTGTACTTCCTCGCCGTGTGGCCCGCCGGGATGGACCTGTCCCACCTCGGCGCGCAGGGCTGTTTCGCGTTGTCCTACCTCGTGCTCGCCGCCGGTACGCAGCTGATCGGCTGGCTGCGCTTCCGCCGCCGGTTCCGGCGGCTGCCCGCGGGTTACTACGGCGACGCGGACCGCTCGGTCAGTCCGCGGCGACACCGCGCGAGCGAAGGACCTCCCGCAACCGCGGGCCGAGGAACTCCGAGCCCACGACACGCCGCAGGTTCGGCAGCAGGGCGAGATCGTCGAGCGAGCTGACGTCGTACAGCTCGTCTTCACCGTCCCAGATCGGCGAGCACTCCTGGTACACCTGCAGCCCGCCGTCCATGACCAGCTTCTCCACGGTGGCCAGGAGCCCGGCGTCGATTTCGAGCGACTCGAAGTACCCGCGCGCCTCCGGGACCACCTGGTGGGCGAGCCCGCGCCGGTAGGTGTGCTCCCAGGTGTCCGTCACGCCCAGGACGTCGGCGATGCGGAACGCGGGCGTCAGCGTCTTGTCGGTGTACATCAGCTGCTCGACGACGATCAGCTTGAAATTGAAGTCGGTGAACGCGGTCATGGGGGCAATCTATGGGCTAACGTGGTCGGGCGAGCGACTTGAAACGTTTCATGTCCGCAAGGAGGCCGGCACGATGACAGGCTCCCCGGGATTGCGCGCGCTCCGGTCCGTGATCACCCTCGTGCTGGCCGCCGTAATGGCGGTGACGCTGTCCGCGCCCGCCGAGGCGCGCGCGTTCACCACGACCGTCACCAACTTCGACGCGCAGGGCCACCAGGTCGTCCGGTTCGACACCCGGGGCGACGCGGTCGACGCGCACGACGGCGAGATCGCCTTCTTCGGCGGCACGTACTACCTCTACGGCACCAGCTACGACTGCGGTTTCGCCTGGCAGGCAACGAGTTCGCCGTTCTGCGGCTTCAAGGTCTACACCTCGCCGGACCTGGTGCACTGGACCGACCGGGGCCGGCTGTTCGACGCCACCGGCGTCTGGCAGACCCGCTGCAACGGCGCCACCTACGGCTGCTTCCGGCCGCACGTCGGCTACGACGCGGCCACCCGCAAGTACGTGCTCTGGGTCAACGTCTACGACAACAGCGTCGGCTTCCGGGTCCTCACCGCCGCGAACCCGGCCGGGCCGTTCACCGAAGCCCCGGTGCCGACCCTCGCGGTCAACAACAACGCCCCGGCCGGCGGGGTCAACAACGGCGACCACGACGTCTTCGTCGACACCGACGGCGCCGCGTACCTCGCCTACACCGACTGGCGGGCAGGCGGTGACATCGTCGTGGAGCGCCTCGCCGCGGACTACCTGACCGGCACCGGCGGCTACGCCCGCCTCGGCCAGAGCCAGACCGAAGCACCCGCCCTCTTCAAGCGCGGCAGCGTCTACTACCTGACCTACTCCGACCCGAACTGCGGCTACTGCGCGGGCACCGGCACGTCGTACCGGACGGCGTCGAACCCGCTGGGGCCGTGGTCGGCGCCGGTGAAGATCAGCCCGGACTCCTGCGGCGGGCAGCCGGCGTTCGTCTCGGCGATCCCGACGACGTCGGGCACCGCCTACGTCTACGCCAGCGACCTCTGGAACAACGGGCAGCGCAACGAAGCCCTCGCGAACTACTACTGGGCGCCCCTCGAGTTCACCGCCACCGGCGCGATCGCCCCGATGACCTGCCGGAACTCCTTCACCCTGGACCTCGCCACCGGCTCGGCCGGGCACCAGGACCCGCCGCCCGGCGTGGACCAGGCCGACGGCGTCACCGGCTTCCGGACCTACTGCGACGTCGGTTCCGGCGTCGCCCGGTTTCAGACGTTCGTCCCGAGCCGCAGCGGCACGCTGACCGCCGTCTCATATACGACCTTCCAGGCCGGAAATCCCAACGCGGGCCTCGAAATCAGCGTCTACCAGGCGACGGACGCGTTCCAGCCGACCGGTGCCGCGCTGAACTCGGTCGTCGTGCCGGCGACGTCGATCGGGTGGTCCCCGCGCGAGGTCACGGTGGCGCCGGACATCGCCGTCACCGCCGGGAAACGCTACGGGCTGCTGGTCCGCTCGGCGACCACCACCGGCTGCTACGGCCTGGAGTACAACGACTCCAGCCCCTACCCGGGTGGCGGCGAGGCCTACAGCAACGACCACGGCTCGACGTTCCGCGCGGAGGCGGCCCGGTCCCTGAAGTTCTCCACCAGCGTCGGCTGAGCGTGAGAGAGCACCTCGGGAGAACGATGATCGCCTATGCTCGGTGGCGGCCACGTTCGTCCTGCACGGGAGAGAAACCGCATGCCGATCCACGACCTCGTCTTCCGGGGACGGCGCCTCACCAGTGACAACGCACTGGTGATGGCGATCGTCAACCGGACCCCGGACTCGTTCTACGACAACGGGGTGACGTTCGAGGAGGAGCGGGCGCAGGCGGCGATCGGCCGGGTGCTCGACGACGGCGCCGCCGTGATCGACATCGGCGGCGTGCCGGCCAGCCCGGGCCCCGAGGTCACCGTCAAGGAGGAGATCGCCCGGGTCGTGCCGACCGTGGCGTGGGCCCGCGAGCACTTCCCGGACGTCGTGATCAGCGTCGACACCTACCGCGCCGAGGTCGCCGACGCCGTGTGCCGGGCCGGCGCGGACCTGATCAACGACAACTGGGCCGCCTACGACGCCGAGATCCTGGACGTCGCCGCGGAGCACGGCGCGGGCTACATCTGCGCCCACACCGACGGCCTCGACCCGCGCACCGACCCGGTGAAGCCGGTGTACGACGACGTCGTCGCGTCGGTGATCGCCGACACGACCGAGCTCGCCGAGCGGGCGGTCGAGCGCGGCGTCCCGCGCGAAGGCATCATGATCGACCCCTGCATCGACTTCTCGAAGAACACCCACCAGTCGCTGGCCGTGCTGCGCAACGTCGACAAGCTGGTGGCCACCGGGTGGCCGGTGCTGATGGCGCTGTCCAACAAGGGCGTCGTCGGCGAGACGCTCGACGTCGGCATGGACGACCGGGTCACCGGGACGCTGGCCGCCACCGCGCTCGCGGCCGCGCACGGCGCCGCGATGTTCCGGGCGCACCAGGTCCGCGAGACGCGGCACGTGGTCGAGATGATCGCGAGCATCGTCGGCACCCGCCCGCCGAAGAACGCGGTGCGGTGGCTGTGAAACTCCAGCAGATCTGGCCCCCCGAGAGCGTCCGCGAAATCGGGCGGGACGACCTCGAAGCCCTCTACCGCTTCCCCGACGTCGCGAAGTGGCTGATCGTCAACTTCGTGTCGAGCACCGACGGCGCGATCACCGTCGCCGGCCGCTCGCTCCCGCTCTCGACCGAGCCCGACCGGGTCGTGTTCAAGCTGGGCAGCGACCTCGCCGACCTCGTCCTGCTTGGCGCCGGCACCGCGGTGATCGAGGAGTTCGACGGCGTGCACCCGGACGAGGAGACCGCGGACCGCCGCCGGCGGCACGGCCTCGAGCCGGTCCCGCCGATCGCCGTCGTCACCACCGGCCGCGGCCTGCCGCCCGACGCGCCGGTGATCACCCGCGCCGCCGTGCCGACCATCGTCATCACCAGCGAGCGGACGCCGGAGAACCAGCGGGACGCCTGGACGGCGGCGGGTGCCGAGGTGATCGTCGCGGGGGAGGAGACGGTCGCGCTCGACGTCGCCGTCGCCGCCCTGACCGAGCGCGGCTTCCGACGGATCGACTGCGAAGGCGGGCCCCGGCTGTTCGCGTCGCTGGCCGAGGCGGGCCTGGTCGACGAGT
Source organism: Amycolatopsis sp. NBC_00355 (assembly GCF_036104975.1). Lineage (GTDB taxonomy): Bacteria > Actinomycetota > Actinomycetes > Mycobacteriales > Pseudonocardiaceae > Amycolatopsis. Next base: position 636,793 of record NZ_CP107982.1, read on the forward strand.
TCCGGCTGACGGTCGCGCCGTTCCTGGTGGCCGGGACGGCCGACCGCGCCGCCGTCGGCGGTGCCTTCGATCCGCTGAAGCTGGACCTCGACACCGTGCTCACCGACGGGTCGAGCCTGCTGACGCGTTACCTGGTGCCGTAAGGCCCTCCTCGCCGGTCCGCGTGCCCGCGACCTCGCGGACGGCCGCGGCGACCGCGCCGAAGTCCTTGCGCAGGATCGCGCCGTGGTTGCTGGTGACCTTTGCGCTCACCTCGATGTGCGGGTTGCGGGCGACCGCGGCGTCGAGGCCGGCGCGGATCCGCTCCTGCTCGTCGCCGCGGCTGCCCAGCGACGTCCCCGAGGCGACCACGAACCGCGTCGGGACGGTGATCGCGTCGAGCACCGGGCCCAGCTCGCGTTCGCGGGAGAGCACGCCGATCTCGATGTTGCTCTCGGCCTGCTGTTCGGCGCTCATCCGCGGGGCCAGGCCGGTGGGCCGCAGCACCGGCAGGAACCAGCTCATCCGCTTGAACAGCTTGCGGATCCGCTGCTCCATGGCGTCGTCGAGCCAGTCGTACGGGAAGGCGCCGTCGACCAGGACCGCGCCGATCGTGCGCGCCGGGTTCCGGGCGGCCCAGTGTGCGCCGACCAGCGCGCCGTAGGACCAGCCGACCAGCAGCGCCCGGTCCACACCCCGGGCGGCGAGCACGGCGTCGACGTCCCGGACGGCGACCTCGAAGGAGTAGTCGCCCGAGCGCTTCGACTTGCCGCGGGCCCGCTCGTCGTAGGTGATGTGCCGGAAGCCGTCGCCGAGTTCGGCGAGGACCCGGCGCCAGTAGCCCTGGGTGGCGAACTGGCCGTTGAGGTAGACCACGGGGATGCCGGGCCCGCCGGTGTCGGTGACGGCCAGGGCCGTGTCGTCGATCTCCACCATGCCGGACCAGGTCGTGCTGTTCTTTGTCATGGTGTGACTATCGGAGGCTCGCCTGACACGGCCCTGACGCCGTCCTGACACGGCGATCAGACCGCGGTGCCGCCCGTGACCGGCAGCACGACGCCCGTCACGAAGGACGCGCGGTCGCTCAGCAGCCAGGCGGCCGACTCCGCGATCTCCTCCGGTGCCGCCGCGCGGCCCAGGGGAGTGCCCGCGACGATCCGGTCCACGATGCCGGGGTCGTGGCGGTTCCACTCGTCGACCATCTCGGTGAGCGTCAGGCCCGGGGCGATCGCGTTGACCCGGATCCCGGCCGGCCCGTAGGTGACGGCGGCCGACTCGGTGATGCTGTTGACCGCGCGCTTGGCGGCGCCGTAGGCGGGCAGGGCCGGGTTGCCGATCAGGCTGCCGACGCTGCTGGTGTTGACGATCGCCCCGCCGCCGGTGCGCTGCATGGCCTCGACCTCGGCCGACACGGCGTAGAACACGCCCTTGAGGTTGACCTTCATGACGAGGTCGAAGTCGTCTTCGGGGAAGCCGGCGATCGGGTGCGGCGGGACTCCGACGGCGCCGTTGTTGAAGGCGATGTCGAGCCGGCCGTGCCGCTCGACGACGGTGTCCACCGCGCGTTCGATGCTCGCGACGTCACCCAGGTCGGCGACGACGTAGGACGCGCCGGGCAGGTCCTCGGCGAGGGTCTTCAGGTCCTTCTCGGTGCGGGCGGCGAGGACGACGGTCGCGCCCTCCGCGGTGAACAGGCGGGCGGCCGCCGCGCCGATGCCGCGGCTGGCTCCGGTGACGAGGGCGATCTTGCCGGACAACATTCCGTTCTGGGTCATGACTCCACCGTGCGACGCCGGCGCGCACCCTGGCAGGCCCTGGCTGTACCTGGCAGGACCGGCGCGTCCGGGAGATGCTCGGAGCATGGACAAGCACGCACTCGGCCGGTTCCTGCGGCTGCACCGCGAGCGGCTGACCCCGGCGACGGTCGGCCTGCCCGCGGCCGGGCCGCGTCGCACGCCGGGCCTGCGCCGCGAGGAAGTGGCGCAGCTGGCGCACATCTCCACCCAGTACTACACGCGGCTGGAGCAGGCCCGCGGCCCGCACCCGTCGCGGCACGTGCTCGCCGCGCTCGGCCGGGCGTTGCGGCTCAACGACGCCGAACGGGACCACCTCTACACCCTCGGCGGGCAGCTCGCGGAGCCGCCGGGGCCGTCGGCCGACGTCCCGGACCGGATCATGGACCTGATCGAGCGGCTGCCGGACACGGCCGCGATCGTGCTCGACGCGAAGTACGACGTCCTGGCCTGGAACCCCCTCGCGGCGGCGCTCCTGGAGGACTTTTCGGCCCAGCCCCGCCGCGAGCGGAACATGATCCGCCGCTACTTCCTGCACCCGGACGCGGCCCGCCGGCACTACGGCATCAGCGGCGGCGGCGACTTCGGGGTCTTCGCTGCCGGCCACCTGCGCGCGGCCGCCGCCCGCTATCCCGACGACCCCGCGACCCGGGGACTCATCCGCGATCTGCTGCGCGGCAGCCCCGAGTTCGCCGCCCTGTGGCCGAGCCCCGAGGTCTCCGACCAGCGGCACCTGGTCAAGACCGTCGACCACCCGCAGGTCGGGCCGATCACCCTGACCTGCGACATCCTCGTCGTGCCGGAACGCGACCAGCACGTCGTGCTGTTCACCGCCGACGCCGGCACCCCTGCCCACGACGCCCTGCGGCTGCTCTCGGTGGTCGGACTCCAGCAGCTGGGCTAGATCCGGGTGGCGATCAGCTGCCGCAGCTCGCCCTCGCCCAGCCCGCCCCAGATGCCGTGCGTCTCCCGCACCGCGACGGCGTGGTCGAGGCACTGCAGCCGCACCGGGCAGCTCGCGCAGATCTGCTTGGCGAGGTCTTCCCGGCGCTTGCGCGCCATCCCGCGTTCGTTGTCGCTGTGGAAGAACACGCCGGCGTCCATCCCCCGGCACGCCCCGTGCATCTGCCAATCCCAGTTCTCGCTGACGACCGCCGGAAGCCGGGACACTTCGGACACCGGGACCACATCCCCTCGAGTTTCGGGCCGCGAACCGGCCACCAAGCGGCGGTTACCCGGTATCCGCGCTGATCACCCACGCCGCCGCGAAGATCACCCACGTGTGCTACGCCACGGCCTGACTCGAGGGTTAAGCGAAGGGTTATTCGCTCGTTGCCCTGCGTGTCGTCCAGGCGGACCATCCGATCACCTGATCGACGGCGGAAGCGGGTACGCGTCATGCGGATCGAGTCCGACGGGCACAGCCGCGGCAATCCGCGGCTGTTCGAGCTCGTCGAGAACGCGCCGAAGGAAGGCCCGGGCCCGACCGTGCGGGCGTGGCCCCAGCTGATCGGTTTCCTCAAGGTGGCCGGGCAGCCGGTGGCCGGGCCGTGGCCGCCGCACCAGCGGCCGAGGAGGACGCCCTGCCGGTCGCCGTCCCGGACGAGGACTGACGCCGGTGTGCCCCACCCGGTTCTCCTACGAAGCCCCGCGCGACCTCGGCGAGGCGCTCGGCCTGCTGCGTGAGAGGCGGCCGACGATGGCCGCAGCGGCACCGCTCATCGCCGACCCGATCGTCCGCAACCGCGGCACGCTCGTCGGGTCGCTGTGCTACGCCGACCCGCAGGGCGATTGGGCGTCGGTGGTGCTCGCCCTGGACGGCTCGATCGTCGCGGCCGGCCCGGCCGGACGGCGCAGCATCCCGGCGCGGGACTTCGTGCTCGGCCCGTTGTCGGCGGCGCGACCATCGAGTGCGCCGACGCGGCCGCGGCCCTCGTGGGCGGTCCGCTGACCCCGGAGACGATCGAGAAGCGGCGGCGCTCGCCGCGGCGGACGCCCGGGCCGAAGTCCGACCACCGCGGCAGCGCGGGGTACAAGCGGCACATGGTGCACACCTTCGTGGTGCGCGCACGGGAAGGGACCACCCGATGAGCCTCGTCCACGAAGTCCGCACGAACCGGCCGCGGGCGTCCCCGAACGCCGGATCACGGTGACCGTAAACGGCCGCCGCAGGGTGATTGAGTGCGAGCCGCGGCTGCTGCTGCACACCTGCTGCGGCAGGGGTTGCGGCTCACCGGCACGCACATGGGCTGCGACACGACCAGCTGCGGCACCTGCACGGCGCTCGTCGACGGCACGCCGGTGAGGTCTGCACCCCCGGCATGATGCTCGCCGCGAAGGCGTTGCTGGACCGCGATCCCGATCCGTCCGAAGAGGACGTCCGCTGGGCGCTGTCGGGAACCGGGCGTTCGCGAACGCCGACCGGATCTCCAAGCTGCGCCCGCACTACCCGGTGGCCCGCCCGGCCTCGGGCACCCGCCGTTCCCGCCTGCACGACGCGGTCGGCTTCGCGCCACGTTGAGCCGTTTTGCCCTTTTCGTGCGGGACCCGCTGGTAGCGTCCAGGCGATGCGGGTGTGGTGGTGCGGCTTGGTCCTGACGGCGGGAGTGATCCTGGCCGCGTGCGGCAGCGGCCGGTCGGGCAACGGTCAGGTGGTGCCACCGTCGACGACCGTGGTCCGGTCCACTTCGGAGTCCCCGATGACGACGACCACCCCGCCGGTGTCACCGACGACGGCGCCGGACGACCCGACCACGCGGGCCCACACGACGACGGTGACCACGAAGAAGACGACCACACACCGCCGCACGACCACCCGCCGCAGACCGGGTTAGGGAGCATCGCGATCCGGGCACGGTTTCCGTGATCCGGTAACTTCCGGGGCGAACCGGGCGACCTCGCAACTGTGAAGGCACGGTTCCCGGCAACGCTGCTCACGGCCGCCGTTCTGGCGGCCGGCTGCAACGCAGCTCCGGCGACCGTCCGGGCACCCGTGGCGCCGCCCACCTCCACGACCGTCGTGACGGTGCAGCAGACGCCGGCCGCGACAACGATCACGCTGCCGCCGACCTCGGTGCCGGTCACGACCTCACCGCCGAAGGCGACGGCCAAAGCGCCGGTCCGGAAGGCCACACCGACCCGCAGGGCGCCGCAGTACGGCTATCAGTGCCGGGACGGCGACGAGGCGAAGTACGAAGTCTGCGCGGGGCACAAAGCCTGGGTGGACGGCCAGCGGGAGTTCACCGACTGCCTCGACGGCGGCGGCACCTGGGACGTCGACACCCAGCGTCGTGTGCGCCCCTGAGGAGGCTCAGTCGGTGTCCGCCGCCTCTTCGGCGTCCCCTTCGCCGCCGTCCTCGACGGCTTCCACCTTGTCCGGGGTCGCGTCGGCGATGCCGGTGTGTTCCGCCTGCTCGGCGGCCTCCTTGGCTTCCTTGATGCTTTCCCGGACCTCGGCGAGCTGTGCTTCGCCCGCGGGTTGATCGGTCACGACGACTCCTCGGTCGGTAGTGGGGCTCAACGGCCCCTGAGCTGCGGTTTCGCCAGCCCCAGCGCGGCGCAGACGATCAGGACCACCGCCAGCACCGCCACGATGATCTCCAGGGCCGGCATCCGCGCGGCGGACATCGACAGCGTGACGATGCTCGACACCAGCAGCAGGACGCCGGCCGCCATGCTGAGCCAGCAGAGCGGCGTGGTCCGCGGGATGACGTGCCAGCGTGTGGCCATCGAACCTCCTCGGTCGGGTCTTCGCGGTGAGTTGCCCCGAACCCCCGGTGATCAAACCGGTGGGAATCCGACGTCACCCGAGTTGTCGCGAAACCGCCGCCCGCTCGGCACGTTCGTTGGGCAGTTCGCCGGCTGGCGGACGGCGTTCCTCCTGCTCGCCCTGCCGAGCCTGGCCGCCACCCGGGCGGCCGTCCTCAAGAACCTGCTCCGCCGCCCGGGAGTCCGAAGTGGACTCGTGGTGACGTTCCTCGTCGCCGCGGCCGCCGGGCTGCTGCCGTTCGCCGGCCCGGCCGGCGGGTTCGTGCTGCTCATCGGGTGGGGGCTGGGCTACGGCGCGGTGCCCTGGTCGCGGCGGTGACGGTTCAGGGCACGCGGCGCACCGTCGCCCCGGCCCGCAGCGCGCGTGGGATCTCGGCGACGGCGTCGACCGCCGCCAGCAGCCGGTCCAGGTCCGCAGCCGGCGCGGGGGAGTCCAGCTCGACCCGGTAGCTGATCCCGGTGGACGTCCAGGTGCGCGGGTCGAATCCGCCGCCGGCCGTCACGCGGACACCGGTCAGCTCGATGCCCAGGGGTTCCGCCTCGCGGTACAGGTCGTTGAGGACGCACCCCGCCGCCGCGAGGTTCAGCAGGTGACCGCCGGTGAAGTCGGTCTCGACGCTCACGCCCGCGGTCGTCCACCGGTGCGGGAACGTCACCCCGCTGACGCTGCGCAGCGAACCCGCTCCCGCGACGACCTCGAACGCCGGTGTCACTGGCTGTGCCCGATCCATTCGTCCTCCCAGGCGTGTTCGTACCGTTCGCGGTTGCAGCGCGGCCGGTACACCGCCGTCAGCTCGCGGACGATCTGCTCGCGGTGCGACCGCAGCCCGCCCGGCGGATCGTACGTGCAGATGTGCACTTTCCACCGCGAACCCGCGCGGGCGATCCAGCACGGCGCCCGCGGGTGCCGGAACGGGAGGCCCGCGGCGGCGACGTCGTCGGCCTGCCAGACGTAGATCACGGCGTAGCGGTCCGGGCGGGCTTCGGCGTCGGGGGCGGCACAGGATCGTGTAGACGGCCGGGGCCGCGGGCGGGTCCAGTCGCCGAGCAGCCGGGGGCCCTCGAACGGGTAACCCGCCGCCGTGCCGAGGCGGATCACGAACGTTCCAGCGAGGGCAGCAGCGCCGCGAGCTCCTCGAGCCCGCGCAGGTCCTGGCCGGACACCAGGACGTCGACGTGCGGCCGCACCACGCTCATGCCGAGCGCGCCGGTCCCGCGGTGCGGGTTCGTCCACACGAGACGGTGGCACAGCCGCTCCACCGCGCGCCAGGACGTCCGGGTCGCCGCGGTCGAGACCGTCGGAGCAGACGACGACGATGCCGCCGCGGCACCGGCCGCGACGGCCCCAGGTGCGGACGAACTCGGCCAGCGACGCGCCGATCCGCGTGCCGCCGTCCCAGTCGAAGACGGCTTTCGCGGCGCGGTCGAGGGCCTCGTCGACGTCGCGGGTGCGCAGCTCGTCGGTGATCCGCGACAGCCGCGTGCCGAAGCAGAACACTTCGACGTGCGTGGTCGCGCGGCCCGCCGAGTAAGCGAACTGCAGCAGGGCTCGCGAGTAGTCGGCCATCGCCGAGCGTCGAAGGCGGGCAGGGTCTCGACAGCGTGCCGATCTTCCGCGACTCCCTGGTGGCGGTCGGGTTCCCGCACGGACGGCACCAGGGCAGCCCGGCGCACTGGCCGTGGCTGCTCGACCCGGCGGGCGCCGACCCGGGCAGCGACACCGGCCGGCTGCTGCGTGCTCTCGGCGTCGCGGACGACGCGATCCAGGTGTTCCCCAACCAGACGGCGGCCTGGTCGGCCGCGGCCAGCGGCGGGGGAGTGTCGGTCGCGCTGGAACACTTGGTCGCGCCGCAGTTGCGGCGCAAGGAGCTGACGGTGGTCCCGACCCGCGCGACCCCGGTGCCGGCGTGCTGGTTCGTGACGACGTTGCCGACGGATCGCCGCACGGGCGTGGCCAACTCGCTGCGGCACTTCCTGGGCACGCCGGGGGCGATGCACGTGATGCGGGCGCCGGGCAGTGGCGTGCCGCCGTCCCGCTTCCGGCCGCCGGTCTACGTGACGATCTGGAGCTGACGGCGTTCCGCTCGCCGGAACACCGGGCTGTCCCACGGGCCCGGCCCGGTGCGACGGTCGGAGCATGGCTCCCGTGATGGCGGCGATCGTCGGCCCCGGCAACATCGGCACCGATCTGCTGGCGAAGCTGCGACGCAGCGAGGTTATCGAAGTCGGTTACGTCGTCGGCGTGGTCGAGTCCGACGGGCTCGAACGCGCTCGCGCGCAAGGGATCGCGGCGTCCGCCGAGGGCGTCGACTGGCTGCTGCGCCAGGACCTGTTGCCCCAGCTGGTGTTCGAGGCGACGTCGGCGAAGGCGCACGCCGCCAACGCGCCGCGCTACGAGGCCGCCGGCATCCAGGCGATCGACTTGACCCCGGCGCACCTCGGCCCGATGGTGTGCCCGCCGGTCAACCTCGGGGCGCACCTCGACGCCCCGAACGTCTCGATGATCACCTGCGGCGGCCAGGCCACGATTCCCATGGTGCACGCGGTTTCCCGGGTGACGCCGGTGCCGTACGCGGAGATCGTGGCGTCGGTCGCCTCGCGCGGCGCGGGCCCCGGGACACGGGCCAACATCGACGAATTCACCCGCACGACGTCGGGCGCGGTGGCCGAGATCGGCGGCGCCGGGCGTGGCAAGGCGATCATCATCCTCAACCCGGTCGAGCCGCCGATGATCATGCGGGACACGGTGTTCTGCGCGATCGGGATCGACGCGGACCGCGACGCGATCACCGCGTCGATCCACGCGATGGCCGACGAGGTCCGCGAGTACGTCCCCGGGTACTCGCTGCGCGCCGACCCGCAGTTCGACGACGCGCGCGAGGAGTGGGACGGCCACGCGCGCGTCGGGATCTTCCTGGAGGTCCGCGGCAACGGCGACTACCTGCCGGAGTACGCCGGGAACCTCGACATCATGACCGCCGCGGCCGCCCGGGTCGGCGAGCTGATGGCCCGCGCGAAGCAGGAGGTCCTGGCATGAGCCGTCCCGAGTTGAAGCACGACGTCCGGATCGTCGACACCACGCTGCGCGACGGCAGTCACGCCATGGCGCACCGCTTCACCGAGCAGCAGGTCCGCGACACGGTGCGCGCGCTGGACCGCGCCGGCGTCGAGGTGATCGAGGTGACCCACGGCGACGGCCTCGGCGGATCGTCGTTCACGTACGGGTTTTCCGCCGTCGACGAACTGAAACTGATCGCCGCGGCGCGCGAAGAGGCGAAGCAGGCGAAGATCGCGGTGCTGCTGGTGCCCGGCATCGGCACCGCCGAAGACTTGCGGCGCGCGTCCGACGCGGGCGCGGAGATGGTCCGCGTCGCGACGCACTGCACGGAGGCGGACGTCTCGCCGCAGCACTTCGGCCTGGCGCGGGAACTGGGCATGGAGACGGCCGGGTTCCTGATGATGGCGCACCGCACGCCGCCGGAGGACCTGGCGAAGCAGGCCCGGATCATGGTGGACGCGGGCTGCCAGGCGGCGTACGTCACCGACTCGGCCGGCGCGCTGCTGATGCACGAAGCCCGCGCCCGGTTCGAGGCGCTGGTCGCCGAGGTCGGCGACGAGGCCTGGGTCGGCTACCACGGCCACCAGAACATCTCCCTCGGCGTGGCGAACTCCGTGCTGGCCTACGAAGCCGGGGTCCGCTACATCGACGGGTCGTTGTGCGCCCTCGGTGCCGGCGCGGGCAACTCGCCGACCGAGGTGCTCGCGGCGGTGTTCGACCGCCTGGAGGTCGACACCGGCCTGGACGTCGGCGGGCTGCTGGACGCCGCCGAGGAGATCGTCCGCCCGTACCTGCAGCGCTGGCCGAAGATGGACCGCAACGCGATCGTCCAGGGCTGGGCCGGGGTGTACTCGAGCTTCCTGCTGCACGCCGAGCGCGCGGCGGAGCGGTACGGCGTGCCGGCGCAGGCGATCCTGCGGAGGTGTGGGGAACTCGCGTTGGTGGGCGGGCAGGAGGACATGATCATCGACGTCGCCGTGCAGCTGGCCGCCGAGGGACCCGGGTGAGAGGTTTCAGCGGGCGAAGTCCCGAGGAGACATGACTGCTCTCCTCGGCCCCGGCTGGGCACCCGTTCGCTGGGGCCCGGCCGGGCTGTCACCCACCGCGTGGCCGTTCACCGCGATGTCGGTCACCCGGCGAACCGGTCCAGGGCGCCGAGCGTCCAGGCGCGCTTCACCGGGCTGCCTCGGTGCCCCGACCCGTCGTCGATCAGCAGTTCCGCTCCCGGCCACGCCTGCGCCAGCTCCCACGCCGTCGTGACCGGGCAGCTCAGGTCGAGGCGGCCGTGGACCAGCACACCCGGGATGTCCGCCAACAGCCCGGCATCGCGGATCACCGCGCCTTCCTCGAGCCAGCCCGCGTTCGCGTAGTAGTGGGCCGTCAGCCGCACGAACGCGCGCGTCGCGGCGTCCGGCGGTCCACTGTGGACGCGAGGCGTCGCGCCCGGCTCCAGGGACAGCACGGTGTCCTCCCACTCCCGCCAGGCGAGAGTCGCGCGTTCCCGTCGGGCGGGGTCGTCCAGCAGCCGGACGTAGTCGGCCACGACGTCGGCGGATCCGCCGCTGAACCGTTGCCACGCCTCCGGGAAGAACCGGCCGACCCCGCGGTAGAGCCAGTCGATCTCCGACCGCCGTGTCGTGCTGATCGCGCTGAGCACGATCTCCGACACCCGGTGCGGGTACCGCTGCGCGTAGACCAGCGCGAGTGTCGTGCCCCACGAGCCGCCCGTCAGCAGCCAGCGCTCGATGCCGAGGTGCTCGCGCAGCCGTTCCAGGTCGGCGACGAGGTGGTCGGTGGTGTTGTGTTCCAGCGACGTCGCGGGATCGGCGGCGTGGGGGAGGCTGCGGCCGCAGCCGCGCTGGTCGAGCAGCACCGCGCGGTAGCGGGCCGGGTCGAACACCCGCCGCATCCCCGGTGCGCAGCCCTGGCCGGGGCCGCCGTGCAGCATGACCGCCGGCTTGCCGTCCGGGTTGCCGCAGGTCTCCCAGTACACGCGGTGCCCGTCGCCGACGTCGAGCAGGCCGTGGTCGTACGGCTCGATCGGCGGGTACAGCTCGGTCGTCAACGCGCCCCCCGTGTCCTCTTCTGGTCACTGTCCGGATCTGACCGCTATCGCTGCGCACCCGGGCGCGGCAGGATCGATCCGGGGTGATGATCATTCCGGGTCGTCGCCGCTCACACGAGGGGATTTTGATGAAACGCAGGATTCTCGCCGCGGTCGCGGCCTGCGCGGCCGGGCTCGCCGGCCTCGTCGGCGTCGCGCCGCAGGCCCAGGCGGCGACGGCGGTGACGTTCACCCCGCGCACGGTGACCTCGCCGCACGAGACGCAGTACGTCGTCGCGCTGGGGTCGGTCCAGCTGTCGATGACCGCCACCCAGACGGCGTACGTCTATTCGACCTTGCGGGTGAACAACGCGTCGAACACCACCCTCGCCGACAACGAGGTGCGCTGCGCCGGCCCCGGCGGCTGGACCAAGAACGAGGTGCTCGGGCAGAACGTGCTGATCACGAGCGCCGACGCCCCGGCATCGCTGCGGGACATCGGCGTCACGACCCGGTTCCTGGTGCACCCGGGCGCGGCCGGCACCGTCACCTGCACGACGTACCTGCGCAGCGCCAACCTCGGGCTGGGCAACTCGACCATGCGGCTGGTCAGCGGCGAGCTGAAGTTCGCCGACACCAGCGTCGGCAACACCACGGCCGGCGCCCCGATCCAGGCCGACGACGGCGACACGCCCACCGGCCGAGTCATCGCGCTCAACTCCACCGACAAGACGGTCCGCGAGCCGGCCATCGACGTCTTCGAGACCGCGCCGGTGACCGGGCTCAGCGTGTTCGGCGACATGGAACTGATGGCCTGCTACCCCGAACCGGCCGGCTACGACTGCCCGGTGAACCAGATGACCGCCAAGGTGACGTTGTTCGTCAACCAGTGGAAGGCCGACGGCACGGTCTGCAAGTCGGACGCGTCCGCGACCGGGACGGCGGTCGTGCGCCGCGACGTCCACCACCTGGTGGTGCCGCTCAACACCCACTTCACGGCGGCGACCGGCAACGGCTGCGTCCCGAAGTTCAACTTCTACGTCAAGACGGACTGGCTGTCCGGCTCGACCGGGGCGGTGCAGATGGCCGCGAGCGGCCTGCCCGACGCCGTCGGCTCGACGGCGACGCACAACGACGCGATGAGCCACGCCTTCGCCGTCACGTACTGATCCGGCGGGGCGCGCCGGCTTCCCGGCGCGCCCCTGCGGGGTCAGGCGGGTTCGCCGAACCACCGGCGCAGCGCGGCTTCCAGGCCCGCGGTGCCGCCGTCCTCGGTGGCCCAGGCGATGTGCCCGTCCGGCCGGATCAGCACGCCGGTCAGGGCGGGCTCGCTCTTCGCGGTCAGCACGCCGACCCGATCGGCCCAGCCGCTCGCCGTCTCGCGCAGGTCCGCGGACTCCGCGAGGTCCAGCAGCAGACCCTTGCCGTCCTGGAGGTGCTCGCCGAGCCGGGTGCCGTCGGCGAACGCGAAGTCGGGGGCGGCGCGGCCGGTGAGGTCGTGCTCGCCCTCGATCGGGTAGCGGTGCAGCACGCCCGAGAGCTTCTTGGCCAGGTACGTCGCGCCGTCGCCGGTGTGGAGCAGGTCGGTGACGACGTGGCGCAGCGCCTTCGCCCGCGCGTCGGTGCGCATCAGCGCGATCTGCGCCCGCGTCCACTCGAGCACCCACTCGCCGATCGGGTGCCGTTCGGTGGTGTAGCTGTCGAGCAGGCCTTCGGGCGCCCGGCCGCGGATCGTCGCGGCCAGCTTCCAGCCGAGGTTGACCGCGTCACCGATGCCGAGGTTGAGGCCCTGCCCGCCGAACGGCGAGTGCACGTGGGCCGCGTCGCCCGCCAGCAGGACCCGGCCGCGGCGGTAGGTGCTCGCCTGCCGCGCGTTGTCGGTGAAGCGCGTCGCGGTGTGCACCTTCGTGACGCGAACGTCCACTCCGGACACGCGCCGCAGGCTGTCTTCCAGCTCCCGCGCGGTGATCGGCGCGTCGCGGTCCTCGGGCGGGCCGTCGAACTCGACGGTCAGGATCCGGCCCGGCACCGGCCCGTGGACGTAGATGCCGTGGTCGGTGTGGTTCCAGCCGGTGCGCAGGTTGTCGGCGCCGGTCAGTTCGACCAGCGCCTGCCGCCCGGTGACGGCGGGGTCGGTGCCGGGGAAGTCGAACCCGGCCCGCTTGCGCACCAGGCTGCGGCCGCCGTCGCAGCCGATCAGCCAGCCCGTGCGGATCTCGTCGTCGCCCAGGTGGACGGTCACACCGTCGTCGTCCGCTTCGAACCCGGTCACCTCGACACCGCGGCGCACCTCGACACCCAGCTCGGCGGCGCGTTCGGCGAGCAGGGCCTCGATCGCCTGCTGCCGGACCACGACCACCCCGGCCGCCGGGCCGACGTCACGGAACGCCGGATCGTCGAAGTGCACGCCCGCCGAGCTCACCATGATCCCGGCGAAGTGCCCCACCGGCGGCACCGGTTTCCCCGCCGGGGCGCCGCGGCCCTTCAGGAACTCCTGCATCCGCGCGAAGTCCTCCTGCATCAGCGCTTGCAGCGCCGGCAGCATGCCGCGGCGGTAGAGCGCCTCGGCCGTCGGCAGGTTGATCGACCCCGCCTTGATCGTCTGGTCCGGTTCGGGCAGCCGTTCGGCGACGAGCACGTCGACGCCCGCCATGCGCAGTTCGCAGGCGAGCATCAGGCCCACCGGTCCGCCCCCGGAGATCACCACATCCCTGTTCATGGTTTCGATGATGCCGACAAACTTTTACCGAGTCAAACTTTGTGCTCGGTCTATACTCTCGGTTCATGGCGGATCACGGACTGCGCGAGCGCAAGAAGCGGGCGACCCGGCAGCTCATCGCGGACATCGCGAGCGGCCTGTTCATCCAGCGCGGCTTCGAAGAGGTGACGGTCGCGGAGATCGCCGAGGCCGCCGGCGTCTCGAAGATGACGGTCTTCAACTACTTCCCCCGCAAAGAGGACCTGTTCCTCGACCGCCACGCCGACCGCCTGGCCGACCTGGTCTCGGCGGTCCGCTCCCGCCCTCCCGGTGTTTCGGCTGTCGCCGCGTTGCGACGTCACCAGCACGAGCTGCTCGCCGCCGGCCACCCGCTGTCGGGCGCGATCAAGGGAGCGTCGGGCTTCTGGTGGGTCCTGCGCTCGAGCCCGGCGCTGATGACGCGGTTCCACGAGCAGGAACGCGAGATCGCCGAAGCGCTGGCGGAGGTCCTGGTGGAGGAGACCGGCGAAGCCCTGCGAGCCCGCACGGTGGCGGCATTGCTGACGACGGCGATCAGTACGATCTTCGCGAACGCGGTGAGCCGGCTGGTAGCGGGCGACGCGGAGGCCGAGGTCCAACGCGACCAGGTGGCGGTGATCGATCAGGCATTCGACCTGGTGGAACACGGAGTGGCCGACTACCCGGGCTGAGTCTTTTTCGTGGGCGGCGGCCGGCGAGTGCACGGGTCGACCGGCCAAGCCGCGGCGGCGCGGTTCGTGTGGCGACTACCCGGCCTGAGCATGCCCGATGGCGGTTTGTGCGATCGGGCCCGGCCGGTGCCCGGCCGTCCGGTTGCCGTAGGGACTTCTCCAGCCCCCGTGCCGGCCAGCGCAGCGGCTGGTGTGCCCCAACACGACGGCTGGAGCGGCCGACACGGCGTCCCGAGCGGCCGACATCGCGAACTGGAGTGGCTGACGTGGACCGGATCGTGCAGGGAGCCCTGACGAACGCGCTGAGCCACGGCATCGGCCCGGTCGAGTTGGAGCCGGCGACCGGGGTAGCCAAGGCGGCGGCCGGGGTGGCTAACGCGGTGGCGGGGTGGCTAACGCGGCGACCGGGTGGCCAACATGGCGACCGGAGTGGTCAACGCGGCGACTGGAGTGGCCAACATGGCGACTGGAGCGGTTAGCGCGGCGACCGGGTGGCCAACATGGCGACCGGAGTGGTCAACGCGGCGACCGGGTGGCCAACATGGCGACCGGAGTGGTCAACGCGGCGACCGGGTGGCCAACATGGCGACCGGAGTGGTCAACGCGGCGACCGGGTGGCCAACATGGCGACTGGAGTGGTCAACGCGGCGACTGGAGTGGCCAACATGGCGACTGGAGTGGTCAACGCGGCGACTGGAGTGGCCAACATGGCGACTGGAGTGGTCAACGCGGCGACTGGAGTGGCCAACATGGCGACTGGAGTGGTCAACGCGGCGACTGGAGTGGCCAACATGGCGACCGGAGCGGCTAACGCGGCGACCGGGGTGGCCAACACGGCGGGCGGGGCGGCTGACGCGGCGGACTGGAGTGGGCTAGCTCGGCTGGGCGAGCCGGAACTCGAGGATGCAGCGCTCGCCGGGTGGTGTTGTCACCTCTTCCAGGATCAGGCCGTGGGCGGCCGCCAGGGTGCGGAACTCGTCGATCCGGCGCTCGCGGCCGCCGTAGGACACCAGCATGACCAGGTCCATTGCCGTGTCGGCGCGTAGGTCGCCGACCGCTTCCACCACCAGGATGCGGCTTTGCGGGTGAGCGGCCTCGGCGCAGCGGGCCAGGATGCGGCCGGCCTGCTCGTCGTTCCAGTCGTGGAGGATGTCGACCAGGAGGTAGGCGTCCGCGCCCGGGGGGAGCGGGTCGAAGAAACTGCCTCCGGTGACGTCCGCTCGCTCGGTGAGGTCGTGCGCGGCGAAGGTGCGCTCGGCGTCGGCTGCTGTGGGTGGGAGGTCGACCAGGTGGCCGCGCAGGCCCGGGTGCGCGGCCAGGATCGCGGCGAGCAGGGTGCCCTGGCCGCCGCCGATGTCGGCCAGCGTGGTGAAGCGGGACCAGTCGAATCCCGCGACCAGGTGCGGGAGTTGCTCGCGGAACCGCTGGGTCATCTGCCGGTCGAAGGACTCGCGGAGGTGCGGGTGCTCGGCGAGGTCGGCCCAGAAGTCCCGGCCGTAGCGGCGCGAGTAGGCCTCGCGGCCGGTCGTGATGCTGTGGGCCAGCTCGACGAACGCCAGCTCGCCGCGGCCGCCCGCGGTGTCCAGGTGCAGGAGGGTGGCCAGGTTGTTCCCGGCGCCGGCGCGGAGGTTCGCGCCGTACTCCGTGGTCCGGTAGCCGTCCGGGGTCCGTTCGACGACGCCGAGCGTCGTGAGGTGACCCAGCAGGAGGTCGAGCGCGACCGGGGAAACGTCGAGTTCCGCCGCGAGCCGGTCGGCGGTGTCGCTGCGGTCGGCGAGCCGGTCCGGCAGGCCCAGGGTCACGGCGACGCGCAGCGCCATCGGTGTCGCCAGGCCGGCCAAACGGAGGATTTCGGTCGTGTCTTCGCGTCCCACGACGACCCACTTTGCCAGGCCGGTCAACCGGAATTCAGCGCAACGCGGCCTTCGCGCCCTTCGCGACGGCGTCCGCCACGGCGGCCAGCGCGGGGGAATCGAGCTTCCACTGCTGCCAGTGCAGCGGGACGTCGAGCGGGCGGTCCGGGACCAGGTCCACCAGCGCGTCGCCGCGTGGGGCCGCCTGGATCTCCGGGACCATGCCCCAGCCGAGACCGGCCGCCACCGCGTCCACAAAGGACTGTGATGCCGGGATGTGGTGGCGCACCAGCGTGAAGTTCCGGCGGCGGGTCAGCCCCCGGAGGAACCGGTCTTGGAGGTCGTCCTTGCGGTCGAACATGATCACCGGCGCCGTCGGCAGGAGGTGGGGGAGCGGGCCGCCGGTCAGGCGCCGCTCGATGAACTCGGGCGACGCCATCGCGCGGTAACGCATCCGGCCCAGCCGGCGGGACGTGCAGCCCTGCACCGGCTGCGGCGCCGCCGTGACCGCGGCCATCACCAGGCCTTCGCGCAGCAGCGCCGCCGTGTGGTCCTGGTCCTCGCGTTGGACGTCGAAGCAGATTCCGAGGTGTTCCGGCACGTCGGCGAGGGCGGGCAGGAACCACGTGGCCAGGGAGTCGGCGTTCACCGCGATCGTCAATGTCCGCGTGCCGTCTTCGCCGAGACCCAGTTCGCCGAGCGCGTCCTGTTCCAGCTGGGCCAGCGACCGCGCGAACCGGACCACGACCTGGCCCGACTCGGTGAGCCGCACCGGTTTCGTGCGCAGCAGCAGGACGCGGCCGGTGCGCTGCTCCAGGGCCTTCACCCGCTGGCTCACCGCGGACGGCGTCACGTGCAGCACCGCCGCGGCGGCGTCGAAACTCTGCTCGTCGACGACGGCGAGCAGCGTCCTGACCTGGTCCAGCGGTAGATCCGACATCACGATCGCTAATGTTACGTAAGAATCTTTAGCTGGAGTAATGCGGCCGCCGGCGCTTAACGTCGGTGACGTGCTCGCTCTCCTCCTGGCCGGGTTCGGTACCGGCCTGTCCCTCATCGTCGCGATCGGCTCCCAGAACGCCTTCCTGCTGCAGCAGGGCCTGCGCGGGGGCGTTGTCGCGCCGCTGGTCGTCATCTGCGCGGTGTCCGACCTGGCGCTGATCGGGCTCGGGGTCAGCGGGATCGGCGCCGTCCTCGGCCGGTGGCCGACCGCGATCGGCGTGATCGCCGTCGGCGGCGGCCTGTTCCTGCTCGGCTACGGCGCCATCGCCGTGCGGCGCGCGTTCCGGCCGGCGGTCCTGAATGTCGGCGACGAACGCACCCCGCTGCGCAAAGCTGTCCTCGCCTGCCTCGGCTTCACCTGGCTCAACCCGCACGTGTACCTCGACACGGTGCTGCTGCTCGGCTCGATCGCGGTCGCCCACGGCGACGGCCGCTGGCTCTTCGGCCTCGGCGCCTGCGTCGCGAGCGCGGTGTGGTTCAGCGCCCTGGGATTCGGCGCCCGCCGCCTGGCCGGGGTGTTCGCCCGGCCGGCGGCGTGGCGGGTCCTCGACGTCCTCATCGCAGTGACGATGACCGGCCTCGGCGTGTCGATGGTGCTCAGCCGCGTCTGATCACCCGATCACCACAGTTGGCCGCGGTCTTCGGCCGGCGGGCGCTCCAGCTCCAGCAGGAACTGCTTGCGCTTCAGGCCGCCCGCGTAGCCGGTGAGCTTGCCGTTCTTGCCGACGACGCGGTGGCACGCCACCAGGATGCTCAGCGGGTTGCGCCCGACCGCCGCGCCGACTTCGTGCGGCAGGCCGCCGACGGCCTTCGCCAGATCGCCGTACGTGGCCGTCTCGCCGTACGGGATCCGGTCGAGCGCGGCCCAGACCTCGCGTTGGAACTCGTCGCCCTCGGCGCGGGCCGGGACGTCGAACTTCGTGCGCTGCCCGGCGAAGTACTCCTTCAGCTGCCGGACGGCGTCCGGGAACGCCGTGTCGTCGCGCTCGCCGAACGTCGTGCGGTCCGGGTGGGTCCAGTGGTGCGGGAAGTACAGGCCGGTGACGACGCTGCCGTCGTCGTCGCCGACCAGGGTCAGCTCGCCGATCGGCGAGTCGATGATCGCGTGTTTCATCAGTTCTCCCACCTGCTGCCGTCGGCCCGCGCGCCACGCAGGCCGGGCGGCGGGCAGTCTTCGAGGGCGGCCGTGCCGACCGTCCGATGTGGACTCCACGACGTCGACGCCGCCAGCCGCCGGGCCATTCCGGCCCAGCCGGCCGGGGTCGCGCTGACGACCCAGACGTCCGGCTCGGGTGTCGCGAACCGCCGGGCCTGGCGCAGCCACGACGCCGCTGTTTCCGGCCACACCACCGTCGCCAGGACCAGCCCGCCCCACGCCGCGGCGATCCGTGCTCCGTCGGCCCTGGACCCCGCGTCGGCCGCGGTGCCGAGCACGATGTGCCGGGCCCGGCCCACCAGACGCACCACCGCGTCGAGTTCCGCGTCGGTCATGCCGCGTCGTGGAACACGAGCCCGAGCGTGTGCCGCTGCCCGGAGCGGACCGCCGAAACACCGTGCCGCACCGGTGACGCCGACCAGCCGCGCGCCGAGCGGACCGGGCGGTCGCGGGTGGTGAACACCAGGCCGTGGCCCTGCGGGATGAGCGTCGCCGTGCCGCGCGACTGCGCTCGCGGCCGCTGCTCGACCAGCAGGAACTCACCGCCGGTGTGGTCGGTGCCCGGATCGTTCAGGTTGATCACGACCTGCAGCGGGAACACCTTGCCCCCGTACAGATCCCGGTGCAGCGCGTTCCAGCCGCCCTCCTGATAGCGCAGCAGGATCGGCGTCGGCCGGGCCTGGCCCGCGTCGTGACAGATCGCCAGCCACTCTTCGAGCGTGTCCGGCCACTCGGCGTCCCGGCCGAGCCGGGCGGCCCAGTCCCGGGCGATCGGCAGGAGCCGCGGGTACAGCGCCTCACGCAACGCGTGCACCGGTTCCGGGAACGGTGCGGCGAAGTAGTGGTAGTCGCCGTGGTCCCCGAAGCGGTGCCGCCGCAGGTTCACCGTCGCCCGGAAGTGCCCCGGCTCGTCCCAGAGCGCGACGAGCTTCGCGCAGTCCGCGGGGGTGAGCAGCCGCGGCAGCAACGCGCAGCCGTAGTCGTCGACCTCGGTGGCCACCGCGGCCCAATCGGCCGAGGCGACGCGCTTCTCGAAAGTGCTCATACCCGGTAGACGCGTGGGCCCGGCGAAACGTGAGATCGGGTGAGCTTCGCGGCCGGAGGGCTTCCGGGTCGGACGTCGGCCGTGTCGGCAAGCGCGGCGACGGCCGTTTCGCGCTGGTGGCCCGGCCTCATCGCCGCCGTGATCGGGGGTGTCCCTGGTGATCCAGCCTCCGTTGCTGTTCGCCGGTGGCGCCGACGCCAACTCCGGGCCGACCGGCGCGTCGATCGGCCTCGAAGCGCGGGTTCTGGCGGCTGTTCGGCTACTTCACCATCGAGAGCAACCTGATCGTGCTGGCCACGGCGCTGGTCCTGGCGCGCCGCCCGGGTTTCGACGGCCGGGTGTGGCGGGTCGTCCGCCGGGACGCCCTGCCCGGCATCCTCACCACCGGCCTGGTGTTCGCGAGCGTCCTGGCCCGGCAGGTGCACCTGCCGGGCGCTCGCCGTGGTGTCCGCCCCGCTCTCCAAGCTCTACGACCGCACGGCGCCGCCTTGCTCAAGCCGCTTCCATCGTGAGCAGGATCCGTTTGGCCTCCTCGCCGCCGGCGTACTGGCCGTACGAGCCGTCGGAGCGGACGACCCGGTGGCAGGGGACCACCAGCGGCAGCGGATTCTTCGCGCACGCCGTGCCCACCGCGCGGACCGCCTTCGGGCTGCCCGCGGCCGTCGCGACCTGGGCGTAGCTCTCGGTGTGGCCGTAGCCGATCTCGGGCAGGTGTTCCAGCACCGAGAGCCGGAACCCGCGGGCCAGCCGGAAGTCCAGCGCGACGTCGAACTGCCGCCGGCCGCCGGTGAAGTACTCGTCGAGCTGGCGGGTGGCGGCCTCGAGGCGGGCGGGGGCGCGCAGGATGCGCGGGCTCACCAGTTCGGCCAGCTCGGCCAGCACGGCGTCGTGGCCCTGGCGATCGAAGGCCACCTTGACCAGACCCTGTTCGGTCGCGGCCAGCAGCAGCGGGCCGACCGGGGAGTCGAGGGTGCGGTAGGCGAGGTCCAGCAGGCCCTCGCGCTCGGCGGCGGCGGTCAGCCGCTCGTGCATGCGGTGCGGCACGACCTCGTAGGCGCCGGGAGGTGCCATGAAGATGTCGATCATGAGTGCGCTCCTTCCAAGCTCGCGGGATAGGTCGCCCGCAGGGCCTTGACGCCGTCGGCGGCCGCCCGGCGGGCGGCGTCCGTGGTGCCGCCGGTGATCTCCGCGATTTCGCGGTAGGGCAGCCCGGCCAGGTAGTGGTAGGCGACGGCGGCTCGCTGCTTGTCCGGCAGCCGCGCGAGCGCGTCCCACAGGTCGCCGTCCCATTCCGCGGCGCGGCCGGGCCGGTCCGGCACCTCGCCGACCGGCACGGGACTGCGGGCTTGGGCACGGGTGACGTCGACGGCCTTGCGGTGCGCGATCGTGACGAGCCACGCTTGCACGTTCGCGTCCGGAGGCAGGTCGGGGTACGCCTTCAGCGCCGAGAGGAAGGTTTCCG
The DNA here is from genome assembly GCF_036104975.1 of Amycolatopsis sp. NBC_00355. Taxonomy (GTDB): domain Bacteria; phylum Actinomycetota; class Actinomycetes; order Mycobacteriales; family Pseudonocardiaceae; genus Amycolatopsis. The sequence goes on from NZ_CP107982.1 coordinate 657,361, forward strand.
ACCAGGCGTCTTCGGCGTCCGCCGGTCCGAGCACGGCCCGGCAGACCCGGAGGACCATCGGCCCGTGCTCGGCGACGACTTGCTCGAACGGTTTCACGATCACACCCTGTAGACGCATCCCACGCCGAAACGTGAGATCCGAGTCTGTCACGCGATCGAGTGACCGGTCACGACCGTGGCCCCGAGGTCCTCGGAGCGGTGCACCAGCGCCCGCAAACCCGCCCCGGCGAAGACTTCCGTGAGGACCGGCGCCTGCCGCTCACTCGATTCGATCAGCAGGACGCCACCCGGGGCGAGCCAGTCCGGAGCGCCCGCGGCGACGCGGCGGGCGAGGTCGAGCCCGTCCGCGCCGCCGTCGAGCGCGGTCAGCGGCTCGTGCAGCCGTGCCTCCGGCGGCATGGTCGAGACGGCGTCCGAAGGCACGTACGGCACGTTCGCCAGGAGCACGTCGACGCGGCCACGCAGGGAGTCCGGCAAGGCGTCGTAGAGGTCGCCGAGGTGCACCTCGCCGGGCACGTTGACGCGAGCGCACGCGACGGCCGCCGGTTCGACGTCGGCCGCGTGCAGCTCACCGGGGGAGACCAGGGAGGCGAACGCGGTCCCGAGCGCGCCGGACCCGCAGCACAGGTCGAGCACGACCGGGGACGGCGGGGCCAGCGAGACGGCGACGTCGACCAGGAACTCAGTGCGGTGGCGCGGCACGAACACCCCGGGCGCCACGGTGATCCGCAGGCCGTGGAACCCGGCCCAGCCGAGCAGGTGCTCCAGCGGGAGGCCGGCGACCCGGCGCTGGACCAGCGACTCGAGTTCGGCGGCCGTCGTCGCGGCGGCGAGCAGCAGGTCCGCCTCGTCCTCGGCGAACACGCAGCCGGCGGCGCGCAGCTTCGAGACGACGGCGGCGTGGGAGGCGTGGGAGGTGTCGGGCACGGATCACCGTACCCGGCGATCAGGCCTGGACCTGCACCGCGTCGCCGACGCCGAGGCCGTCGAAGAACGCCGCCGAATCGGCGTCGGACAGGTGCACGCAGCCGTGCGACGGCGCGTCGAGCGGCCCGGCGTGGAACGCGATGCCGCCGGCGGCGAAGAACACCGAGTTGGGCATGTTCGTGCCGTAGACGCTGCTGTGGTGGTCCCGGTCCTTCCAGACGACGTGGAAGGACCCGGCCGGCGTCGCCTGGTCCGGCGGGCCGAACCCGGCCGGGACCGGGCCGCGCACCACCCGGCCGTCACGCAGCAGCCACGCCAGGTGCTGCGACAGGCTCACGCACGCGCCGGTCGTGACGTCGCACGGCGGCGCGGGCGGCGGTGTGGTGCTGGCCGGGGTGGGGGTCGCCGAGGTGGTCGGCGGGAGCGTCGAGGGCTCCGCGATCAGGCTGGGGGTCGTCTCCCTCGGCGCGGCAGAGGCCGCCGTGACCAGCAGGAACCCCAGCAGGGCCACGGCCCGCGTGCTGCGCATCCGTCGTCTCCTCGTTCGTGCGTCCGCAGTCCAGTACGGCTGAGCGGCCCGGAAGGTTGAGCCGGGCGTGCAACGGGCGTGTCCCTGCGTGCAGCGCGGCTACCGCGGCGGGTACCCGGGCGGTCAAGGTCGAACCATGACGAAGCTGAGCGCCGAGCAGATCGCCCGGCACGCCTACGACGCCGGGTTCCGCGGCCAGGGCCTGACCACCGCGGTCGCCGTCGCGCTGGCCGAGTCCGGCGGGCGCACCACCGCGCACAACGCGACCCCGCCGGACAACTCCTACGGCCTGTGGCAGATCAACATGCTGGGCGCGCTCGGCCCGGACCGGCGCCACCAGTACCACCTGAAGTCGAACGACGCGCTGTTCGACCCGGACACCAACGCCCGGGTGGCGAAGGACATCTCCAGCGACGGCAAGGACTTCACGCCCTGGTCGACGTACACGAACGGCGCCTACAAGGACCAGCTGACCGCGGCGCGCAAGGCCGCCCAGGACGTCACGAAGCACCACGGCAAGCCGTCCCACGCGCAGTCCGGGGGCACGCCGAGCGGCGCGCTCCGGGTCGACGACGCGGTGCTGCACGCCTACGTCAAGCGCACCCACGGCGTCTCCGACGCCCTCGGCGGGGCGGCCGGGCACCTGGGCGACGTCCGGGACATCGCCGGGGACAGCTTCGGCAAGATCGGCAAGGAGTCCGGGTTCGCCGACGCGCTCGCCGCCTTCGGGCTGGCGCTGCAGAAGCAGGTCAAGGGCGTCGGCTCGCACGCCACGGGGCTGGCCACCGCCGCGCAGAAGGCCGCCAAGACCTACCGCGACCACGAGACGGCCACCGCCGCCGCCCTCGACGAGCACGCCCGACGGAGCTGACATGGACACGACCGCGCTCGCGCATTCGTTCGCGAAGGACCTCATCGCGCACCGCAACAAGCTCGCGGGGAAGGCGGAGGACGCCGTCCGCGCCGAGTACGCGCTCAACCGGGTGGCGTCGTCACTGGACGACCAGCACACCGCCTACCACAAGGAAAGCACCACCGTCCTGGGGCACTGGGACGGCCACGGTTCCGACGGCTTCAAGCACACCAGCGCGAAGCTGACGAAGGAGCTGAAGGTGACCGGCGCCGCCGGGGCGGCGGCCGAGAAGATCGTCGCGCACGTGGCGTCCACAGTGGACAGCGGGCACACGGCTGTGCAGCGGTTGGTCGACGAGTACACCACCAAGGCGAAGCAGCTCCTCGACGCCGGCACCGCCGCCGGGACGCAGGCCGCGCTGATGCGGGCCGTCGGGCACGCCGCCGACCTCGCGCCGCACTACACGCGGCAGTCGGCGTCGACGCTGCGGCGCGTGGACGCCGAACTCAAGGCGGCGGCGAAGAAACTGCAGGCGTTGCGGAAGGACCTCACGCACGACGGCGTCATGGACAAGGCCGTGGCGAAGACCGAGGCCACGCACACAAAGCCCCATGGTGGCGGCACGAGCAAGGCGTCCGCGAAGGGCAAGGACGTCGTCCACGCGGCACGCATGCAGCTCGGCGTCCGCGAGAACCCGCCGGGCAGCAACAAGAACCCGTACGGGCCGACCGCCGCGTGGTGCTCGTCGTTCGCGACGGCGATGTGGCGCAAGGCCGGGGTGAAGATCCCGGTCCTGCCCTTCAGCGGCGACGTCTACCACTGGGGCCAGGAAAACGGGCACGCGTACGGCAAGAATTCGCTGCACGACGCGCGCCCGGGTGACGTCCTGATCTTCGGCACCGGCCCGCAGAACACGTCGACGAGCACGCACATCGGCATCGTCGAGAAGGTCGACGGCGACAAGGTCACGATGATCGAGGGCAACTCCGGGGACGCCGTCCGCCGCAACACGCACACACTCTCGTCGTCGACGTTCTACGGAGGGGTCCACCCGTGATCACCGGAAAAGCCGCCGACCGGACGGTCGCCGTGGAGGTCGCGCCCGGCGGCGCGCTGCAGGAGCTGACGCTGGAGGCGTCGGCGCTCCGGCTCGAGCCGGACGAACTGGCCCGCCGGATCCTGCTGCTCACCGCGGCCGCGTCGGCCCGCGCCACGGCGTCACTCCTGCACACCTTTCCCGAGGGTGACCTGGACGCGCTCGGGCTGAGCGCGCCCGGGGAGACGGCGGAAGACACGACGCCCGAAAGCTGGCGGGCCCAGTGAGCGCCGAGCGTACGGCCGTGGAACTGGCCGACGACGCCTTCGCGGCTCCCGACCCGGGCTACGGGGCCCGGCTGGCGTTGATCCGCGCCACGGCGGCCGCCGACGGCGTCTCGGTGGTGGTGGATCTGCACGGCTGCCTGGTGGACCTGCGGTTCGACCGGTGGGCGCTGAACCGCTCGCCGGGGGAGCTGGCGGGAATGGTGAAGCGGCTGGCGGCCGACGCCGCGGCCGACGCGCTGCGGCAGGGACGCGAGGTGCTCGGGGAGCTGCTGCCCGAGGACGAGCCCGCCGATCGCGTGTGGGGGCCGGAAACGCGTCCCGTCCGGATGGCGCGGCTGGACCGGGAGGACGACGCGTTCATCCCGGCGACCTGGGCCACCTGACCGTCGTGAGTGTTTAGGGCGGTTCTAACCGCCCTAAACACTCACGACGAGCCGCGGCAGGACGTTAGCGGGCGTCGTCGGTGAGGCGGGTGACGCGGGCGGCGATCCAGGCGTCGTCGGCAGGGGTCACCATCACCCACGGCTCGCCGCCGACGTCCTCCGGTGTCACGGCGTAGCGGCCTGCCGCCGTGTCGAACCAGGCCAGCACCGGGGTGCGGCCGGCCGGCCCGGTCGCGGCCAGCTGACCGGCGGCGTACCGCTCGGCCGTCACGAGCGTCGCGAGTGGACGGACCGGCCGGCCGGTGATCCCGGCCGCGCCCAGGGCCCGCTCGAACGCGTCGTACCCGGACCGCGCGTACGCGTCCATCGCCGCCGCGTACGCCGCGCGCGGGAGCCGGAGCTGGTCACCCGGGCCCGCGGGTTGCGAACCGAGCATGCGGGTCACCGCGGGCACCAGGTCGGCGGCGCGCAGCGGCTCCAGCACCAGGTCCCGCTCGTCCAGCACGGCCAGCACCCCGGCCCGGCCCTGCACGGCGGCCAGCAGCCGCCACGGCGCCTCCCCGAGCACCAGCGCGTCCACGCTCAGCGCGGGCGCCCCGAGCAGCACGAACAGGTCCGCCAGCCCCGGGTCGACGTCGTCGCCGTCGGTGAGACCGGCCTCGGTGAGCCCGGCGAAGACGCGCACGCCCAGGTCGTCGCGCTCGGCGTGGGTGGCGCCGTGCGCCGGCACGTCGAACGGGTACGGCGGCGGCCCGCCCGGGCCCAGGTCCTCCCAGAGGAGATCGAATTCCAGATGCGACAGGATCACTCCCGCCGCCGTCGCGGTGCGCCGCGCCATGGTCCCCCTTCCCGTGGGATGCGGCCGCCGTCGGGCACGATGGTGCCGATGGCCCAGCCGCACTCAGCCGACGTACCCGCGACCGGGTACCTCGTCGTCCGCGCATCCGGCGCGGCGGCCGCCAAGGCGGCCATCCTAGGTGGCTCGGCCGCGCCCGAAAGCGTCCAGCTGCTGTTGCGCTGTCCGGTCCCGCGCGCCGTCGCCGAGTCCGGCGCGAAGCTGACGTTCGCCGACGCGACGCTGCACCTGCAGCCGTCCGGCGTCGTGATGCTGACCGTCGCGGCGGCGAAGCTGTCCATCTCGTTCGCCGAGCTGCGGCCGCTGATGTTCCGGCCGGTCGAGGTCGCCGCGCCACTGCGGTCGCTGTTCGCCGGCGCCGTCGCGCACGTCCTCGCGGCGGGTCCGCGGCTGGATCCGCACGGTCTGGCCCACCACCTGCTCGGCCTCGCCGAACTGGTGCTGCGAAGCGCGCTTCGCGTCGAGCTGGACCGCGTCGACGCCCTCGCGGCGCGAAGGCGCGAAGCGTTGGAGTACATGCGCGCGCACCTGGGCGAACAGTCGCTGAGCGCGGACAAGATCGCCGAAGCGCTGTACATCTCGCGACGGCGGCTGTACCAGCTGTTCGACGACGGCCAAGGTGTCTCGGAACGGCTGAAGGGCCTGCGGATCGAGCGGGCCAAGGTGCTGCTGGCGGACCCGGCGAAGGCGGGCCGCGGGATCGCGGAGGTCGCGCGCGACTGCGGGTTCATCAGCGCCCCGCACTTCTCGCGGACGTTCCGCCGGGCGACCGGGCGGACACCGCGCGAGTTCCGGGAGCAGGCACTGCGGGGCTGAGGCATCAGCGCCTCGCCGCCGCGCGGGGTTCGGCCGGTGTCAGGTCCACGCCCGCGACGAGCGTCCCGGCCAGGCCCGCGACCTCCAGCCAGCCGCGGCCGCCGGGGGAGTGCAGGGTGAACACGGCCGCGCGCGGGCGGTCCGGGTCGAGCACGACGGCCTGCAGCTGCGCACCCGACAGGCCGATCCGCTCGACGATCACCACCGGGTAGCCGCGCCCGGTGCGGGCGCTGCTGACCTCGCGGATGCCCGGCGTCTTGTCGGCGACGAAGTGGCCGAGGTCCGCGGCGGCGGTCTCGTCGAGCGGACCGTCGACCGCGACGACACCGGCGATGAGCAACGCGGGGTCGGCGTCGCGGTGCTCGACCAGGGCCAGCAGGCCCGCCCGCTGTTCGTGGGCGATCTCGGCGGACTGCACGGCCGCGGCCTCCAGGCCCAGGTCGCGGGCGGCGTCGGGACCGCGCAGCCGCGCCATCAGCGCGTGCAGCTCGGCGGTCGTGCGCTCGACCGAGGCCAGGCTCACCGGGCTGATCCCCGGCACGGCGGGCAGTTTCACCGGCCACCCAGTGCCGCGGTGAACGCGCCGACGGCGCCGGAAGGCGGGGTGACCGGCGCGACGGGCGTCCGCGCGACGGTAACGCCCAGGTCGCGTCCGGCTTGGGAAAACGAGTCCAGGTGGGTGGCCAGGCTTCGGAAATCCGGTGCGGCGGGCAGCGGGGCGCCGTCGCCGAGGGACCGCAGCCGCTCGGCGACGCGGGCCGCTTCCGCGCGGTGGCCGCGTTCGAGGTCCCGAGCCTGCTCCAGCACGCGGTCGAGCTCTCGGTACGCGGTCGCGAGCCGAGAGCGAGCCGCGGTCAGTTCGCCTTCCGCACCGGCGGAGAACTGGACGGTCGTCTCGGCGCGCTCGACGTCGTCCTGGGCGTCGACGACCGCGCGCCGGGCGGCGACGGCCCGTTGGTCGAGAACTTCGGCTTGGCGTTGGTGCGCCAGGAGAACACCGGCCCAGTCGTCGAGGACGGCGGCGGCCGCACGCAGAGCCGCGGGTAGCGCGGCGAGGCCGGTGCGGGTGCGGCCGGCGCGGTCGGCGAGGGCCTGCGCGGACCGTCCGGCCCACTCGGGGATCTCGCCGGGTGCGGGCGCTTCGCCGAGCTTCGCCGCGGCCGCGACACACCGGCGGGCGGCTTCGGCGACGGCGTCCGCGCTGCCCGGGACGGGGTCGAAGCCGAGACCCCGGAACTCAGCCATCGGCACGGCCCGCAGGGTCGGTGATCCGGCCGAGGGCCTCTTGCGCGCTCGCGTCCGCACCGCGGAACGCCTTCGCGGCCGCGCGGACGCTGTCCGCCGCTGCCGCGTAGTCCGTCCGCACGGCTCGTATCCTTCCGGACCACTCGCCGGTCAGCGCGGTGAGCGCGGCCGCGATGGCCGGCGGGCCGAGGTCGCCGTCCGTCGTCGCCTCGACGTCGGCCGAAACGGCCGCGAACTCGTCGGCCGTGTCCTCCAGCCGGACGGCCAGGCCGTCGAGGGCGGCCGGGTCGGCGTGGAACCCGGTCATTCGCCGAACACCGGGGGATAGGCCGGCGGCAGGTCGTCGAGCAGGTCGTAGCCGTGGGCGTACTTGTCGCGGTGCTCCGAGTCCTCCTCGCCCCGCGCGCCGCCCTGGCCGGGCGGGTACATGCCGTAACCGCCCGCCGAACCGCGGCCGCCGGTCGCGCCGGGGCCGAAGCCGGCCGTCCCGGCGCCGAACCGGCCCGTGCCCGCGCGCCCGCCCTCGCCGAGCCCCGCCGCGCCGGCGCCGCTGCCCGTCAGGCCCGGCACGCCCGCGAAGCCGGGGGCCGATCCGGAACCCGAGCCGGCGCCGATCACGCCGTCGAGGCCGGCCGGCCCGCCGACCCCGCTGGGCACGGACCCGGTGAGCGTGCCGGGCAGCACGCCCGCGGTCGTCGTCGAGTCGTCCGGCAGGCCGCCGGACCCGCCGTCCGGACCGGGCGAAGGCGAGGGTGACGGCGTAGGCGAAGGAGACGGCGTGGGAGGGGGCGGAAGCGTCGGCGGCACGTGCGGCACCACCGGGTCCTCACCGTTCGCGCTCACCTGTGGCGCGGCGTCGAACGCGGGTGGCAGGCCGTGCCGGACCTCGTGGCTCGCCCCTTCGTACTGCTCCATCACGCGGACGGCCTCGGCCTTCGCGTCGTCGGCCTGCTTTTTCGTGGGGAGCTTGTCGTCGAGCAGGTCGTCCAGCATGTACGCGCCCTCGGGGCCGTCGAGCCGCTTGACCGCGTAACCCTCCTGGAACCACCGCTCGGCCCAGTAGTGCACCGGTTCCGGCATCTTCCGCCGGGCCTCGCCGATCGCCGAGGTGTACGCGTCGAGGCCGTCGCCGATGCTGCGGGCGTTCTCGCCCGCCGTCGTGGCCCAGCCGGTCAGCTTCTGGATCGAGTCCGCGGCCTGCGCGGCCGACGGCCCCCGCCACGACAGCAGCAGCTTCTGCACCGTCGCGTGGACGTCGCCGGTGGCGGTGTCGACGCCCTTGGCGAGCTCGGCCCACCGGTGTGCCTGCTCACCGAGCTTCGGCGGGTCGGCCGACTGGACCATGTCCCACATCTCGCGGTGGTCGTAGCTGTCCCAGTTGATCCGCCCGAAGGCGTCCTCCTGCCGGTTCGCGATCTTCTCGCGACGGACGCGCCGCGCCTTCGCCTTCTCGCGCTTCGTCGGCTCGTGGTTCGTGGAGTGGTAGTCAGGCATCCTGTGCTCCCGCGCTCGCCGCCAGCGTGGCCGCGGCTTCTTCGTCGTTGCGGCGGTGCGACGCGGCGACGGTGTCCAGCGCCTGCCGCAGCGAGGCCAGCTCGGTCAGGTAGGACTGCAACGCCGTCTGCACGCCGCCGGCCCCGGCGCCCCCGCGCAGCCCGAACGACGCGCGCATCCAGTGCGAGACCGGCCCCCTGCCGTCGGCGAGCGGGGTGCCCAGGTCCTGCGCGTTGCCGAGGTAGCGGGCGACCTCCTGGTACCGCTCGTCGAGGGCCTTCTGCGCGGCGGCGATCTCGGCGTAGTCCAGCGCGAGCACGTCACCGCCGTCGGCGACGAGCGCGGCCGAACCGCCACCCTGCGGCTTCGCGACGCTCGACGCCTTTTCCCGGGGTCCGTGCTGCTCGTTCTTCTCCCGCTCGTGCAACGCGCGCAGCTGCCGCTGCGCGTCGGCCTCGTCGCGCACTGTCGCCATGGAGGTCCTTCCCTACGCCACCCAGGCGTCCATCTTGACCAATGGGCCGCCCGGAGACCAGCGACACCCCCACTGCTGCACAGGTGGACACGAACAGTGCACGAACCGGATAGGGCAGGATGTCCGAATGATCCGCCGCGCCCTGACCGCCGTGTTCGCCGCCGCCGCCGTACTCCTGCTGTGCTCGCCGCCGGCGTCGGCCCACACCGAGCTGACGTCGAGCTCGCCCGCGGAAGGCGCGTCACTGGCCGAGGCGCCGACGCAGGTCCAGCTCACTTTCGAGGAGCCGGTCACGCTGCCGCCGGACGCCGTGAAGATCACCGGCCGCGACGGCACCGCCTGGCCGGTCAGCACCCCGGTGGCGGCCGGGAACGTCGTGACCGCGCCGGTGACGCCCGCCGGGCCCGCCCAGGCCTACACGCTGACCTGGAAGGTCGTCGCGAAGGACGGCGACAACGTCACCGGCACCGTCCACTTCACCCTCACGGCCGCGGCCTCCCAGGCGGCGCCGACGCGCGCGGCGATCACCGAAGCCGCGCCCACCTCGCAGGCCCCCGTCGTCGGCGTGGACACCGGTAGCTTCCCCGGCTGGGTCTGGATCGTGGTCGCCGTCGTCGGCCTGCTCGCCGTGATCGTCGTCGGGCTGCGCTTCCTGCGCGGCGGCGGCCCGAAGGCCTGACCTGCTCCTGCCGACAACCCGTTCAACGCAGGGCTCTGTGAAGTGTGCGTGAAGGCCGGCGGTGATACGACGAAGATCGCGACCAGTTCGATGACCAGGAACGGTCGCCGCCGGCCTCCCGATCGCGCCCGCTACCGACGGGTGATGGCGACGGCCGCGGCGAGGTAGTCCGCGACTCCGATGGCGATGATCGGCGGCACGACGAGGATGACGATCACCTGCAGCATGAACGTCAGCCGGTCAGTGAGCCGGTTCGCGACCGTGGGTCCGGCGGGGGTGACGGTCCTGCTCGGGTCGGGCGAGGCTGGGGTGCGGGGCGTCGCCGTTCCCTCCGGCCGGGTCAGGTACGACGGAGGGAACAGCACGTGAGACGCCGAGAATTCGACTGAATTAGTCGTTCGTGCGGCCTAAGCCTTCGCATTTAGTGATCATCCGTGATCGCTTCGCCAGGTTTGCCTCGTGTCGCCCGCGTCAGGGATGATCCCGGGCGTGAGCAGCCAGGACACCCCCAGCCGGCCCGCGCCGCCGGTGCTCGACGACATCTCGCGGCAGATCATCGCGCAACTGCAGGAGGACGGCCGGCGCGCGTACGCGACGATCGGCAAGGCCGTCGGCCTGTCCGAGGCCGCGGTGCGCCAGCGGGTGCAGCGGCTGTCGGACTCCGGTGTCATCCAGATCGTCGCCGTCTCGGATCCGGTGCAGGTCGGGCTGTTCCGGCAGGCGATGATCGCGATCACCGTGGACGGCCCGCTCGAGCCGGTCGGCGACGCGCTGGCCGACATGGACGAGATCGCGTACGTGATCCTCTGCGCCGGGCGTTACGACCTGCTCTGCGAGGCCGTCTGCGCCGACGACGAGGCCTTGCTCGAGCTGATCTCGACGCGCATCCGCGCGCTGCCGGGCGTCCGGCACGCGGAGGCGATGGTCTACCTCAAGCTGCGGAAACAGACGTACCAGTGGGGCACTCGCTGACCGTGACGACTGGATCCGAAGCCAAGATCGCGAAACGGTCGGGATAATCAGTCGTTGACGATGGTTGCCGGCCGAAGCCGCCGCGCGCTACTTCGGGCGGGTGCGCGAAATCTGCGACGAGCACGACGTCCTGCTGGTGTCGGACGAGGTCGACCTACGGCGGGCACCTGGTGTCCTGTGCGGTGGCGCCGGCCAACCTGGATCTGCTGGAGCGCGAGGACCTCTAGGTCACGTGCCGACGAACGAGTCGGCGGTCTGGTCCACTTTGGACAAACAGTTCGACGAGATGGCGCAGATCCTGCGCGACACCCTGACCCGGGCCTGGAAGCTGCCCTGGTCGCTGCGGCCGATCAGGTGAGAGCGGAGGCGCGGCTAAAACATCAACTTCCACAAGTCGGGCACCTACTACCCGTGCGCCTACATCACGAACTTCGCCGTTCCGGCTCGTTCGGTCCGGCAGACACCGAGCACCACGTGCGTCCTGCCCCGCACGCGTGCGGCTCACGCATCCGTCGGCTATCCCGACGGTGGCGATGCCGCGATCAGCGACACGCTCCAGGTGCAGTAGCCGGGTGCCCGCCGGGAAAGTCGCGTTCGTGCGGGTCGGTTAGCCCGGACGGGCAACGAATCTGCGCGGCGCCCGCCCTGCTGGGTACCGTGGATCTTGGGACCGGGGGAGCGGCCGTCGCCGGCCCGACTGTCGATGACGTCGGCCGCGCACCCGGGAGGATCCTCGATGACCGCGACCACGGACACCCCGCGCCTGCCGTTCGCGCGGCCGAACGTCCTGGAGATCGCCCCGCTCTACGAGGTGCTGCGGCGCGAGGGGCCGGTGGTGCGCGTGACCACGCCCGTGGGTGACCCGGCGTGGCTCGTCACCGGCTTCGACCAGGTGCGGACCGTGCTCTCCGACCCGCGGTTCGGCCGCTCGCACCCGGCGCCGGAAGAAGCGTCGTCGCTGTCGGACGCGGCGATCCTCAGCCGGCCGCAGGGTGATCACGACACCGAGCACGCCGAGCACGCGCGGATGCGGAAGATGCTGGTCCCGTCGTTCTCCGCCAACCGGATGCGGCGGCTGGCCGGCCACGTCCAGGAGCTGGCCGACGGCTGCTTCGACGCGATGGACCGCGCCCGCGCCGAGCACCCCGGGGAACCGGTCGACCTGCACGAACTGCTGTCGTTCCCGTTGCCCGTGCTGGTGATCTGCGAGCTGCTCGGCGTCCCGTACGAGGACCGCGACACGTTCCGCGTGCTCTCGGAGCGGATGGGCCGTACGGACATCGGCACCGGCGCCGACGCCGCGCTCGACGAGTTCGCCGGGTACATGGGGCGCCTCGCCGCGGCGAAGCGGCGCCACCCCACCCAGGACGTCGTCTCCGACATGGTCCGCGCCCAGGCCGGCGACCCGTCGTTCAGCGACGACGACCTCGCCCGGCTCGCCGCCGGCCTGCTGTTCGCCGGGCACGAGACGACGTCCAACCGGATCGACCTCGGCGTGTTGTTCCTGCTCACCGACCTCGCCGAGCGCGACGCGCTGGCCGCCGACCCCGAGGGCCGTGTGCACGGCGTCGTCGAAGAGATCCTCCGGATGTCGGCGCCGGGTGGCCTCGGCCTGCTGCGGTACGCGCACGACGACGTCGACCTCGACGGCGTGCCGATCGCCCGCGGCGACGCGATGGTGCTGTCGATCGGGGCCGCCAACCGCGACGAGTCCGTGTTCGCCGACGCCGCGACGTTCGACCCGGACCGCAAGCCGAACGGGCACGTCGCCTTCGCCTACGGCGGCTGGTTCTGCATCGGCGCCAGCCTCGCCCGCACCGAGCTGCGGGTGGTGTTCGGCTCGCTGTTCCGCCGCTTCCCGGGGCTGCGGCTGGCCGTCGGTGTGGACGAACTGGAGGTCCGGACGAATCGGGTCACCGGGGGAGTGGACCGCGTGCCGGTCCTCTGGTAGACCGAAGCGGCTTCGACGCCGTTATCACCGGAAAGACAGGACAGCATGGCCCTGTGGGACAAGCTCGGAATGGACGACAAGCTCGTCAAGGTGCTGAAGGAGATCCCACCGGGCCCGGAGGCCGAGGACTTCGGCCCCGCCTTCGTCACGATCCACCAGCTGGCCGTCGAGCTCGACCAGCGGTTCCCCGAGGTGCGGCGGCAGCTCGACGTGCCGTTCGGCGGCGGCGCGAGCCGGCACTCCGGGCTCGTCGAGCTGCTCGGCAAGGAGCTGGTCGACAAGATCAAGCGCTACGGCGACGTCTACCCGATCGAAGCGGCGCAGCTGTCGTCGGTGCGGTTCCGCGAGCTGCGGCTGCGCGGGCCGGGCGGGCGTGACCTGGTCGGCGCGTCGCGGACCGACCTGCCGCTGATCCGGCTGCGGGCCAAAGACAAGCCCGGGGACTGAGCGGTGCTCCCACCGCCACCGGTCCGGGTCCTGCTGGCCGAACGCGACCCCGGCGTGCGGGACCGCCTGAGCGGGATCCTCGATGAGGCGGACGGCATCGAGGTGGTCGGCTCGGTCGGCGACGCGGCGGCGGCCCGGGCCACCCTCCGGCGGCGGCTGCCCGACGTGGTGCTGCTGGACCCGCGACTGGCGCCGCTGGGGCCGGTTTCCCGGCGTCCGGCGGTGGTCGTGCTGGCCACGTTCGATTCCGAGTCCGGGATCCTGCGCGCGTTGCGGGACGGCGCGGCGGGGTTCCTGCTGCGCTCCGCCCGCCGCAACGAGCTGATCAAGGTGGTCCGGCTGGCGGCCGACGGGCACGTGGTGCTCTCCCCGGACGCCTCCCGCCGCCTGGTCTCCGCGGCGACCCGCTTGTCCGGCCCCCGCGACGAGCGGCTGGCCCGGGTCGACCTGCTGTCGGAGCGCGAGCGGGAGGTGCTGATCGGCATCGGCTCGGCCCTGACGAACGTCGAGATCGCGACGCGGCTCGAGCTGCCGGGGCCGGTGGTGCGGACCCTCGTCGCGCAGGTGGTGCGGAAACTCGGCTGCGCGCACCGGACGGAAGCCGGGCTGCTGGCGATCGAACGCGGCCTCTGCCGCTGACGGCTCTACCGCTGACGGACCGCCGTGAGGGGCACCCTCAGGGCGGCACAAGCCCTGAGGGTGCCCCTCACGACCTTCATCAGAAGCCGCCGAGGCCGTCCGGGACGCCGACGCCCGTGGGGGCGTCGTAACCCGGGGCGGCCACGCACAGGTAATCGCTGCCGCACTTCGCGCCGCCGCCCACCGGGTCGTTGTTCCCGGCCGTGATGTCGACGAACTGTGACGCCCGCGCGTACAGGTCAGCCGGCTGTGCGACGCCCGCGCGGCCGGAGCGGCCGTACAGGCCCGCGATGAACGGCGCCGACGCGCTCGTGCCGTTCACCGGGAGCCAGCCGCCCGCGTCGGTGTTGTGGATGGCCACGCTGTCCGCCACCGCCGAGACGTCCGCGATCGTCCGCTTGCCGCAGTGGGTGTCCTTCTGCCACTTCGGTTTCGCGATGTAGGCCGAGCAGCCGCTGCCGCCGTAGGACCACGCCTGCTCCTCCCAGCCGCGCGGGGAGTCGGGGTTCCTCGCCAGCGACGTCCCGCCGACCGCCACCGTCGTGGCCAGGTTCGCCGGGTAGCTGGCCGACGTGAACCCGAAGTCGCCCGAGGACGCCACCACGGTCACGCCCGGGTGCCGGTAGTGGCTGGCGAACGCCAGCGGGGCACCGCCTTCCCGCGCGCCGTAGCTGTTCGACACCACCTTCGCGCCCAGCCGGACGGCGGTGTCCTCGGTCTCGGCGAGGTCGGCGAACCCGGGGGTGTTGCCCTCCACGACGACGATCCGGCACGACGGGCACGCCGCCGACACCATGGAGACGTCCAAAGTGGACTCCAGGGCCCAGCCGAAGTCGGCCGCCGGCAACGGCGTCGCGGCGCCCTGCTGGTTGACCTTGCGGAAACAGCCGTCCGCCGAGGTGCACGGCGGCAGGCCGTACTGCGCCCGGTAGGTGGCCAGGTCGGCCTCCAGGTCGGGCGCGTCGTAGGCGATCGAGATGCCGACGACCGTGGCGGGCCCGGCAGCGCCGGGCAGCCGGTAGGCCGACACCAGGTCGTCGGCACCCCAGCCGACCGGGCCGTCGGCCAGGGCGCGCGTGGCCCCCGGCGTGAACGTGGTGAGACAGCGCAGGACGTCCGGCCCCGCGTCGGGACAGGCCGCGCGCGGCCCGGGTGCGGCGGCCGCGGCCGGAGCCAGCGCGATCGCCGCCGCGCAGACGGCGCTCAGCACGCCGATCTTTCGAAAGTACACAGTGGACACTCCCCTCAGATGGCGTAGACGTGGTAGGCGGCGGTGATCGTCTCCGCGATCGTCGCCCCGGCGGCGTCGGACGCGGTGACCCGCAGCGAGACGTCCGTGCCGCGGAAGGTGTCCGTGGTCGCGGCGAAGTCCGCGTGGTAGACGCCGTCGCCGCGGGCCGTGACGGCCGCGTCCTGCCAGGTGGTGCCGTCGGTCGAGTACTGCACGGTCACCCCCGTGATCGCGCTCGCGGTGCTCTGCTGCAGGTGCCCGGCCGTGAGGTCGAGCCCCTGCGGCCCGGACGCGGTGGAGCCGTCCGGCCGGAGCCCGCCGACCGCGTACCCCAGTGTCAGCAACGGTTCGACGGCGCAGGACCGGTCCGGCCCGGTTTCGCCCCGCGCGCAGTACAGCGCCTGCGGCAGCGTCACGCCTTCGACGTGCTGCGACTTCCACGTCCACTCGGTGCGGGTGGCCGTGCTCTGGTGGTACATCGGGCCCGTGCGGCCCGCGTCGAGCGTCAGCCCCAGGGTCGACGGCCCGGCGCCCACCTCCTGCTCCAGGTTGAGCGCGAAGCCGCCGACCGGGTCGCCCTCGGCGACCGTCGTGCCGTCCTGGGTCAGCGTGTAGTGCCCGGTGATCGTGTCGCGGGACTCGCCGTAGAAGCCGAACCCGGTGTGGCCGGGTTCGTTGTCGCTGAACGGCGTGAGGGCCAACCGCAGCAGGTCGCCGGCCCGGGTCGCGCCCGGCTGGGTGTAGACGGTCGCGTTGTCCAGCGGCTCGAGGGCGACGGCGCCGGCCGGGTGCAGCGGGAACCGGTTCCAGCCCTCGGTGACGGACGTGCCGCCGCGGTAGCCGTGGAACGCTTCGTACTGGCCGCCCGCCCAGCCGGGGACCGGCCCGGGCAGGACGTACTTCGAGACCCCGCCGAACCAGACGAGGTCCGGCGCGGCCGAGACGTACTCGGTTTGCCGCCGCGGCAGGTCGATCGGGTGCGACGGCCGCCCGCTGGTGTCCTCGAAGGCGAACATGCCGCTGCGCTGCCGCAGGCCGGCGGAGGCGTACTCGCTGTAGTAGGTGGCGTCGACCGCGGCGACGTCCTTCGCCGTGATCACGTACCGCTGCTGCGGAATCGTGCCGATGCCGGCCTTCTGCAGCACGTATTCGTACGGCGTGCCGGGTCCGGGCGGGGACACGAGCCGGCTGTACGGGTACGTCTGCAGCGCGCCGGTGGTGACCGGTTTCGCCGTCGGCGACACGGAAATCGGCACGCCGGGACCGGCGTCGAAGTCGACGAGCAGCGCCGGCCCGGTCTTCGCGGCCCGGCGGAACAGGAACCCGGTGTCGTCGAGCAGCGCGGGTCGCGGGGTCACCCAGGTCAGCTTGCTGCTGGCACGTTTCGCGTCGACGCGGACGGTCGTGTCGGCCTTCACCGCGAACTCGGGTTGCGCGCTGAGGCGCAGTTCGGTCATGGCACCGTCGGCGTCGGCGGTCCAGAAGACGCCGAGCGCGCTGTAGTTCCCGTCCGGCGCGCTGAACTTCGCCGTTCCCCCGGCGAAGTAGTTGTAGTTTTCGTTCGGGTCGAGGATGGTGCCGTCGTCGGTGTTGTAGAGGAACGCGATCCCGGTGTCGGCGGGCTTCCCGCCGATGTCCGTGGCGTCCACCGAGACGGTGCGCATCACCGACCGTGGTTGCGCTTTCGGCTGCTTAGCGCCACTGAGCGCGAAGCTCGCTCCGCCGGCGAAGATGCCCTGACCGCCGAAGTGGCCGCGGGCGTTGTCCTCCTTGAACTGCTTCGCCAGCGCCGCGCCGAAGTCGGGCACGCGTTCGGCGGCGGCGACCTGCCCGCCGGCCAGCAGCGCCTTGACGTCGAACAGGCTCAGGTCGAGCCCGCGCCCGAGGTAGGGGAGTGCGGTGCCGGGGACCTCGTAGTCCCGGCCGCCGAGGCGCAGGTGGACGAGCGCCCGCGCCATCCCCTTCGCGGCGGCGGGCCGGACCTCGAAGGTGTCCCGGCCGTCCGGAGCGGTCCGGACGGTGACCCGGTCACCGGTGATGAGCGTGGCGGTGGACGCCGGGGTCGTCGCGCCCGCCGGGGGTGGGGCGAGCCCGGTCAACCCCGCTTGACCGGCGAGCAGGACCGCGAACACCGTGAGAGTTCTTCGCACTGGCACCTCCGTAAGGTGGTTGATCACCCACTACTTACGAACCAGTTGCCGTACCCGTTGAGGCCGTTCGCGATCTTTTCCGAAGTTACCTCGAACGGATCAACCACCCAGAGTCAGGAAGAGTGGACCACCGGCACCGGCCTCGCGACGCCGAAACCGCCGTACGGTCCGGCTTTCGCGCGCTTGCGAACCTCGTCGAAGTGGCGGTGCACCGCTTCCGCCGCGGCGTCCGGGTCGCGCAGCAGGAGGGCGTCCACGATCACCTGGTGCCGCTTCGCGGTGGCCGTCGGGGCGCCGGCCGGGCCGCCCAGTTCCCGCTCCGCGATCTGGTAGACGTCCCAGAACAGCCCGGTCAGCTCGCGGGCCAGGTCGAAGCCGGCTTCCGCGCAGATCAGGTCGTGGAACTCGCGATCGGCCTCCGCCGCGTCCGGGCCCTTGCGGCGCATCCGGGCCACGCACTCCTGCAGGTCCTCGATCAGCTCCGGCCGGTGCTCGACGGCGACGCGGCGGGTCAGCTCCGTCTCCAGCATCTCGCGAACCTCGAGCAGGTCGCGCAGGCGGCCGACGTCGGTCGCGCCGCGGGCGCGCGTGCGGAACAGCAGCCAGGTCTGCAGCGACTCCGAGCCCGCCGACCCGACGAACGTGCCGTAGCCGTGGCGGATCTCGACGATGCCCAGGGCCTGCAGGGCCTTGATCGCCTCGCGGATGGAGTTGCGGCTGACGCCGATGTCCTCCATCAGGCTCAGCTCGGTCGGCATCGGCGCGCCCGGCGGGAGCTCCCGTTCGACGATCAGGTCGATGATGCGCTTGGTGATCTCTTCGCTGCGCTGCGGACGGGCCACTGCTTGTCCTCCCCGGATGCGTCGTGAGAGGACATCCTACGTCATACGTTCGCCACGCTTGACCAGCACGCGCACCAGTCCTAGGCTCACGCCGGTCATAGGACGTCCCATGTCCTACCGTTCGAGGCCCGCAGGAGACAGCGATGTCCCAGAGCCCGTCGCTCAGCCGCCGCCAGGTGCTGCGCTACACCACCTTCGCCGGCGCGGCCCTGGCGTTCCCCACCGTGCTCGCCGCGTGCGGCGGCCCGGCGTCCACCAACAAGACCGGCAGCTCGACCGGCTCGCTGACGGCCGTGATCGGCTACGGGAACAATCAGACGTGGGATCCGCTGCAGACGGCGTCGGCCTTCTCGATGGCCGCGATCCTGCACTGCTACGAGTCCCTGGTGGAGGGTGACCCGATCACCCGCGCGCCGTTCCCCGGCCTGGCTAAGGCCCTGCCCGCCGACGCGAGCGGCACGAGCCTGAAGTTCGAGCTCCGCGACGGCGCGAAGTGGCACGACGGACAGCCGGTCACCGCCGACGACGTCGTCTTCACCTACGCGCGGGCGCTCGACGACCAGGAGAACGTGCTGATCCACAGCTTCTTCGCCACCTGGCTGAAGGAAGTCCGCAAGACCGGCGACCGCGCGGTCGAGTTCGTCCTCAAGTTCCCGTTCCCCTACGCGCTGCAGCGCATCCAGTGCTGCAAGATCGTCCCCCAGCACGTCTACGACGGCAAGTGGGCCGACGCCGCGGCGGGCAAGGTCGTCGGCTCCGGGCCCTACAAGATCGTCGAGCAGGCGCCGCTGTCGCACACCAGCTTCGAGAAGTTCGCCGACTACAACGGCCCGCGCCCGGGCGCCTACGACAAGATGCTGTGGAAGTCCATCGTGGACTCCGCGCCGCGCGTCGCCGCGATCTCCGGGGCGACGCCGGACGCGCAGATCGCCGAGAACATCCCGCCCGCCAACGCCGACCAGCTGCGCAAGGCCGGCCGGACCGTCGAGTTCGCCGACGGCGGCAACAACCTCTTCCTGCTGTTCAACACCGCGCACGCGCCGTTCGACGACAAGCTCGTGCGCCAGGCGCTGCACTACGCGATCGACAAGAAGAAGATGGTCGAGATCGGGCTGAAGGGCGCCGGCTCGCCCGGGACGTCGTTCATCAACCCGAAGCTCCCGTCCTCGCAACCCGCGTCGCAGGACTTCGCCTACAACCCCGACAAGGCCAAATCCCTGCTGCAGCAGGCGGGCGCGAGCGGGCTGAAGATCACGCTGTCCACGACGAACACGTCACTGGTCGCCGACTGCGTCAAGGTGATCAAGGAGGGCTGGGACGCGATCGGCGTCCAGACCACTTTGGACTCCCAGGACACCAAGGCGCTGTTCTCCAAGCTGGACGCGGGCACCGACTTCCAGGTCGTCGCCTCGACCAACAACCCGCTGCAGTTCGGCAACGACCCCGACCTGATGATCCGGTACTACTACGACGCGAAGTCCATCCTGACGGCGAAGTACGCGCGCTGGAGCGGCCCGGACGCCCAGTCCCTGCTGGCGCTGCAGGACCAGGCCGCGGCGGAGACGGACGCGGCGAAGCGGACGAGCTTGAACAAGCAGCTGCTGGACGCGATCTCCGAGCAGGCCGTCATCTACCCGGTGGTGTTCACCCAGCTCGGCACCGCGTGGGACCCGAAGGCGATCAGCGGCGTGCACGCCCAGGGCTACCCGGGCATCTACCTGAACCAGGCCAAGCCGGCCTGAGCGAGGAGAGCTCCCGTGGTCGTCGTCGTGCGGATGCTGCTGAGCCGCGTCCTCGCCCTGATCCCGCTGCTGCTGGGCGTGATCCTGTTCGTCTTCGTCGTGATGCGGTTCGCGCCGACCGACCCGGCGCTCGCCGCGTTCGACGGCGCGAACGCCACCGCCGAGCAGCTGCAGCGGTTCCGGCTGGACAATGGCCTGCTCGACCCGCTGCCGCTGCAGTACGTCCACTTCGTCTGGCACCTGCTGCAAGGCGACTTCGGCACCAGCGTGATCACCAAGCAGCCGGTCGGCCAGACCATCGCGACCGCGCTGCCGCTGACCGTGCAGCTCACCCTGCTCGGCCTGGTCATCGCGCTGGTCGTGTCGCTCGTGCTCGGCGTGACGTCGGCGCTGTTCCGCGACCGCTGGCCGGACAAGGTGATCCGGGTGGTCACCCTGGCCGGGGTCGCCGCGCCCGCGTTCTGGGTGGCGCTGCTGCTGGTGCAGTGGCTGGCCGTCGACCGCGGGCTGTTCCCGACCAGCGGGTACGTCAGCCCGGCGGACTCGCTCGGCGGCTGGCTGAACTCGCTGACGCTGCCTGCGGTGTCCCTCGCGCTGCCGGTTGCGGCGCAGCTCACCCGGGTGATCCGGACGTCGATGGTCGAGGAGCTGGACAAGGACTACGTCCGCACCGCGCGCGGCGGTGGGCTGCCACCGGTCGTCGTGGTCGGCCGCAACGTGCTGCGCAACGCGCTGGTCACCCCGCTGACCGTGCTCGGCCTGCGGGTCGGCTACCTGCTGGGCGGCGCGGTCGTCATCGAGACGATGTTCGCGCTGCCGGGAATGGGGCAGAACATGATCCAGGCCGTCAAGGACGGCGACACCGCCAAGGTCCAGGGCTTCGTGATCACCATCGCGATCGGGTTCGTGCTGGTCAACCTGATTGTCGACGTCCTGTACCTGATGGCGAACCCGCGGCTGCGGAGCCACTCGTGACGCGCCGGTCCTGGCCCGCGCTCGCGGTGCTCGGCGTCCTGCTGCTCGTCGCGGTCGTCGGCACGCTCCTCGCGACGCACAACCCGGACGCGCTGAGCACCGACACCGGCGGCCCGAGCGCCGCGCACTGGTTCGGGACCGACCAGTCGGGCCGGGACATCTTCTCCCGGCTGGTCGCGGGGACACGCTGGTCGCTCGCCATCGGCCTGGGGGCGGTGGCGCTCGCACTCGTGTCCGGCGCGGCGATCGGGGCGTTCGCCGCGACGTCGGGCGCCCGGGTGGACGCCGTGGTGATGCGCGTGCTCGACATCGTCATGGCGTTCCCCGGCATCGCCTTGGCCGCGGTCCTGGTGGCCGTGTTCGGCCACGGGATCCTGGTGCTGATCCTGGCCATCGGGTTCCTCAACACGCCGCCGGTGGCGCGGGTCGTGCGGGCGAACGTGCTCGCGCAGTACGGCGAGGACTACGTCGCGGCGGAAAGCGTCATCGGGGCGCGCCGGTTCCACGTGCTGACCCGGCACGTCGCGATCAACTGCGCGGCGCCGGTCCTGGTGTTCTGCACGGTGACGGTGGCCGACGCGATCGTCTTCGAGGCGTCGCTGTCGTTCATCGGCGCCGGCATCCAGCCCCCGGACCCGTCGTGGGGCTCGGTGCTGGCCGACGGCAAGGACCTGGTGCTGACCGGCGGCTGGTGGGCGACGCTGTTCCCCGGCCTGCTGATCCTGATCACGGTGCTGGCGCTGAACGTCCTGTCCGAACGCTTCTCGGACGCGCTCGCCGCGCCCTCGGCCCGCGCGGCCCGGGCCGGAGCGGTGGCGAAGGCCGTCGCCGCCCGCGAAGACGCCGACACGGCGCCCGTGCTGCCGATCGCGGGGCTGCGTGAAGCGGGGGAGCGCCTCGCCCGCACCGCTCGCTCGCTGGATCACCGGGAGACGGTCCTCGAGGTGGACCGGCTGGCGATCGCGTTCCCCGGCCGCCACGACGGCGTGAACGTCGTCGACGGTGTCTCGTTCAGCGTCCGCGCGGGCGAGGTGCTCGGCCTGATCGGCGAGTCCGGCTGCGGCAAGTCGCTGACGTCGCTGTCGATCCTCGGCCTCCTGCCGCCGACGGCGACCGTGACCGGGCAGATCCGGTTCGCCCAGCGCGACCTGCTCGCGCTGCGCCCCGGCGAGCGGCGCCGGCACCTCGGCCACGACATCGCGATGATCTACCAGGACGCGCTCAGCTCGCTCAACCCGGCGATGACCATCCGCGCCCAGCTCAAGCAGTTCACCCGCCGCGGCGGCACCCGCACCCCGGCCGAGCTCCTGGACCTGGTCAACCTCGACCCCGAACGGACACTGCGCGCCTACCCGCACGAGCTGTCCGGCGGGCAGCGGCAGCGCGTGCTGATCGCAATGGCGCTCTCCCGCGACCCGAAACTGATCGTCGCCGACGAGCCGACCACCGCGCTCGACGTCACCGTGCAGGCCCAGATCATGGCGTTGCTGCTGCGGCTGCAGGACGAACTCGGCTTCGCGCTCGTCCTCGTCTCGCACGACCTCGCGCTGGTCTCCGAGATCGCCGACCGCGTCGTCGTCATGTACGGCGGCCAGGTCGCCGAGCTGGGCGCCACCGCGCAGGTCATCGGCTCGCCGCGGCACCACTACACCCGCGGCCTGCTCAGCGCGGTGCTGTCGCTGGAGGAGAACGAAGCCCGCCTCACCCAGATCAAGGGCGTCGTCCCGGCGCCGGCCGAGTTCCCGGCGGGCTGCCGGTTCGCCGGCCGCTGCCCGGCGGCCCGCGACAAGTGCCACGACGAGCCGCCGGTCCGCTTCGGCGAGCCGGTCGACCACCTCGTCGCCTGCCACTTCCCGGCGGTCGACGTCGCCCGCGAGAAGGAGGCGACGGCGTGAACCTGCTGGAACTCGACGGCGTCCACGTCGTCCACAAGATCCGGGGCGCGAACCTGTTCGGCCACGACAACGTCTACGCGCTGACCGACGCCCACCTCGTCGTGAACCCGGGCGAGACCGTCGGCGTTGTCGGCGAGTCCGGCTGCGGCAAGTCGACGCTGGCCAAGGTGATCGTCGGCCTGCAGCGCCCCACCGCGGGCACCGTGCGGTTCCGCGGCAAGCCCCTGGACCGCGGCTTCGGCCGCGAGGCCGGCATGGTCTTCCAGGACCCGTCGACCGCGCTCAACCGCCGGCTGGCCGTCGCCCGGATCATCCGCGACCCGCTCGACGTCCACCGCGTCGGCACCCCGGACGAGCGTGATGCCCGGGTCCGCGAGCTGATGACGCTGGTCGGGCTGCCCGACAGCGTCGCCGACGCGGTGCCGGGCCAGCTGTCGGGCGGCCAGCGCCAGCGCGTCGCCATCGCCCGCGCGCTGGCGCTGGGACCGGCGCTGCTGGTCGCCGACGAGCCGACGTCCGCGCTCGACGTCTCGGTGCGTGCGCAGATCCTCAACCTGCTGCTCGACCTGCGCGAACAGCTCGGGCTGGCGATGGTGTTCGTCTCCCACGACATCCAGACGGTCAAGAAGATGAGCGACCGGATCGTCACGATGTACCTCGGCCGCGTCGTCGAGGAAGCGCCCGCGTCAGAACTGCCAGGTGCCGCCCGGCACCCCTACACGCGGGCCCTCTTCTCGGCGACGCCCAGCCTGCTGCACCAGGTCGAGCCGATCGTGCTCACCGGCCCGGTGCCGTCGGCGACCCGCCCGCCGAGCGGCTGCCCGTTCCGCACCCGCTGCCCTAAGGCGACCGGCGAGTGCGCGGCCGACCTGCCGCCGCTCGCCGTGGCCGACGGCGGCCACACCTACCGCTGTATCCATCCCGAGACCCCTGCCGGAGTGATCGCCTGATGCCGAAGTTCGCCGGAATCGTCCCCCCGCTGTGCACGCCGTTCCACGACGACTTCAGCGTGGACACCGACTCGCTGCGGCGGCACGTCGAGGTCCAGCTCGACGCCGGGGTCCACGGCGTCTTCGTCCTCGGCTCGTCCAGCGAGGTCGCCTTCCTCCCCGACGCCCAGCGCCGGGTCGTCGTCGAGACGACGGTCGAGCAGGTCGCCGGGCGCGTCCCGGTGCTGGCCGGCTGTATCGACATGACGACGTTGCGGGTCGCCGAGCACATTCGCGCCGCCGAAGCGGCCGGGGCCGACGCCGTCGTCGTCACCGCGCCGTACTACACCCGCACGCACGTCGCCGAGATCGACCGGCACTTCCGGCTGCTGCACGAACGCACGTCACTGCCGATCGTCGCCTACGACATCCCGGTGGCGGTCCACACGAAGCTCGACGGCGCCATGGTGCTCGACCTCGCCGCCGACGGCGTCCTCGCCGGCCTGAAGGACTCCAGCGGGGACGAAGCGGCGTTCCGCGCGGTGCTGCTGGGCAAACGCGAACGCGGCCTCGACGCCTTCGCCGTGTTCACCGGCTCCGAACTCCTCGTCGACGCGGCGCTGGCGATGGGCGCGGACGGCGCCGTCCCGGGCCTCGGCAACGTCGACCCGGTCGGCTACGTCCTCGTCCACGACCACTTCAAGGCCGGCAACCTCGCCGCGGCGCGCCGCGAGCAGGAGCGCCTGCTGAAGCTGTTCTTGATCACCTCCGTGGCGCCGCCGAGCCGGATGGGCCGCGGCTCGGCCGGCCTCGGTGCGTTCAAGGCCGCGATGAAGATGCGCGGCTTCATCGACAACGCCGTCATGGCCCCGCCGCAGCTGCCCCTGGACGACGAGGAACTGCTGCGCATCAAGGAGCTACTCGTCGAAGCGGGCTTGCTCTGACGGCCCCGCCCACCCGCCCGAGGGAGATGAGGACGACGCCGGCGACGCTGAGCGCGCCGCCGGCGACGTCCACCCAGGTCGGCGTTTCGCCCAGCCAGACGAACGCCACCGCCAGGGCGACAGCCGGGACGAGGTAGAGCGCGCCGGTCGCGACGGCGATCGGGTGGCGGGCCACCGCGTACCCCCAGGCGACGAACCCGGCCGCCGAGGGCAGCACACCCAGGAAGACCACGGACAGCGTCGCGCTCAGCGGTGCCGTTCCGACGCCGCGGAGGGCCGCGGGCGCGAGCGGCAGCAGGAACAGCGTCCCGGCCCACATCGCGTAGCAGGCGACCTCGAGTCCGGTGTAGCGCTTCAGCAAGGGCTTGCTGCCGAAGTGGTAGACACCCTGGACCGCGGCGGCGGCCAGCACGACCCACGCGGCGCCCGGGTACCCCAGGCCGCCGCCGAGCGCGATGAGCACGCTGCCGCCGAGCGCCACGGCGCTGCCCAGCACCTTCGCCGTCGTCAGCCGCTCGCCCAGGAACGCCGCCGCGAGCAGCACGCTGAACACCGGCGCCACCGAGACGAGCAGGCTCGCCGTGCCCGCCGGAACGCGCACCTCACCCCAGTTGAGCAGCACCTGGTACGCGCTCATCCCGGCCAGCCCGCACCCCGCGATCCGCGGCAGGTCGGCCGCGCGCGGCCGCCGCACCCCCAGCACCGGCGCGACCAGCAGCAGCACGGCCGAGGCCACCGCGAGCCGGGCGAACGACAGCCCCGCGACGCCGTAGCCGTCGAGTCCCACCTTGATCGCCGGGAACGCCGACGCCCACAGGACGACGGTGACGGCCAGGGCGAGGGTTGCCTTGAGAGTGCGCTTCACGACGGCTATCGTCGGCCGGAAGATGCAGAAGTACCAGTTACGGTTTCTTCGCTGAAGAGAAAGTCGGACTTCATGTTGGAGCTGCGCCGCCTGCGCATCCTGCACGGTCTCGCCCAGCACCGGACCGTGGCCGCGACCGCGACCGCGTTGCACCTGACCGGCCCGGCCGTCTCGCAGCACCTGGCCGCCCTCGAACGCGAAGCGGGTACGCCGCTGCTCGAGAAACAGGGCCGTACCCTGGCCTTCACCCCGGCCGGGCGGTTGCTGGTCTCGCACGCCGAGGTGATCCTCGACGACCTCGCCGCCGCGGAGTCGGCGATGGCGGCGGTGTCCGGGAACGGCGGCACCGGCACGGTGCGGCTGGCCGCGTTCGCCTCGGCGGCGCGGCAGCTGCTGCCGGCGGCGTGGGCCGCGCTCCGGGAGGCCGGGACGGTGTCGCTGCGCCTGGTCCAGGAGGAGCCGGACGACGCGCTGGAGTCGTTGCGCCGCCAGGACGTCGACATCGCGCTGGTGCACAGCTATTCGCTGCTGCCGCGCAGCATCCCGCCGCGCTGCGAGGACCGGCGGCTGCTGGCGGACCCGGTGCTGCTGGCCCTCGATCCGGCGCTGGCCGCGTCGGCCGGCTTGGCGCCGGGCGAACCCGTGCGGCTGGAGCGGTTCGCCGGTCACCCGTGGCTCGTGCCCGCCGCCGATCTTTCGTGCCGCGAGATGATCCACCGGGCCTGCGGCGCGGCGGGGTTCGTCCCGCCGGTGGCGGCGGAGGCGAGCGACTTCGCCGTCCTCGTCGCGCTCGCCGCGTCCGGCGCGGGGGTGGCGTTGGTGCCCGCCATGGCGTTGCCCGCCGGGCCGCCCGGGGTCAGCCTCCACCCGCTCGAAGAACCGTTGACCCGCAAGGTGTTCGCGCTGACCCGGACGGGCACCGCGCGGCGCCCGGACATCCGGGTCGTGCTCGACGAACTCGAACGGTCGGCTCGCGACCGGGACGACCACTACTTCTGAGGCCGCGCCTTCTCCACGGCTTCGAGGAACTTCGCGACCTTCGCGCGCATCCCGTACGGGTACAGGAACGTGTTCCCGGCCAGCTTGTCGGCGAACAGCGGCACGTTCGCCACGACGTCCGGCGCCGAATCCGGGACCACGAAGACGATCTTGCCCGGTTTCCAGGCCGTCGGCGGGGTGTGCTGGATCTTGCTGATCTTCTCGACCGGGAACCGGTTCTTGGTGTCGCCGGGGATGATGAACCAGCTCTTCGTCGCGATGCTGAGCGTGACGGTGTGCCCGTCGAAGCGGATCGACCTGCGCCTGGCCCTCAGATGCACCGTCCGACTATCGCAGAGCGCGCGCCCCGCGGGACAGGTGCTTCCGGGTGCTCAGAGCGTCTTGCAGGTCAGCTCCGGCCGCGCGGCGCCGTTGCCCTGGCCCGTCAGCGCGGTCAGGCCGAACGACGTCGAGCCGTTCGCGTCGAGCTTCGCGTTCCAGTCCGCGTTGTCGACCGTGACGGTCGAGCCGTCGACGGTGAAGGTCCCGTTCCACAGGCCCGTGATGTGGTGGCCGCGGGGCAGGGTCCAGTTGACGCGCCAGCCGAGCAGGCCGACCGCCCGGTCATTGCGGACGGTCACCTCGACCTGGTAGCCGCCGGGCCACGAGTTCGTCACCCGGTAGTCGGCCGCGCATCCGAGGTCGGCGGGGGCCGACGAGCTGGTGACCGGGGTCGTCGACGGGGGCGCGGTGGTGGACGGCACGGGCGCCGGCGCGGCCACCGGCGTCCCGTCGGGCACCAGGACCGTGCCGATGAGGACCCCCAGGGCCAGCAGCAACGCGCCCGCCGCGCAGACGAGGACGAGCCGCCGCCGTGGCTTGCGGACCTGCAGCAGGCGCGTTCCGGTCCGGGGCGGGACCCGCGGCGGCGGCAGCGGACGGCCGCCGGTGACCGCTTCGAACAGCTCCTGTACCTCGGCCATGGCCGGCCGCTGCTCGGGATCCCGCTGCAGGAGCCGCCCGAGCACCTCGGCCAGCGGGCCGCTGTGCTTCGGCGGGATGACGTCGTCCTGGGCGATCCGCCGCAACAGGACGATGGTGTTGTCCTCGTTCCCGAACGGCGGCATGCCCTCCAGCGCGCGGTAGAGCGTCGCGCCGAGGGAGAAGACGTCCGCCGGGAACCCGGCTTCGGCACCTCCGGCGACTTCCGGGGCCAGGTAGGCGGGCGTGCCGGCGATGAATCCGCCACCGGTCACGGCCCCTTCGCCGGTCGCGCGGGAGATGCCGAAGTCGGCGATCTTCGTGACGCCGTCGGGGGTCGTGAGGACGTTGCCGGGGGTGACGTCCCGGTGCACGATTCCCTCGGCGTGCGCGGCGGCCAGAGCCGACGCGATCTGTTCGCCGATGCGCGCGACCTGGTCGGCCGGCAGGGTTTCCCGCTCCAGCAGGACTTCGGCCAGGCTCTGCGACGGCAGGTACTCCATCACCAGGTACGGGTCGCCGTCGTGCTCGACGACGTCGTGCACGGTGATCGCGTGCGGGTGCCGCAGCCGTGCGGTGAGCCGCGCTTCCCGCAGCGCCCGCGGGCCACCCTGGCCGCCGCCGGACGGGTCGAAGCCCAGCTGCTTCACCGCGACGACCCGGTCGAGCCGCTCGTCGCGGGCACGCCAGACGACGCCCATCGCTCCCTGGCCGATCCGGTCGACCAGCCGGTAGCGCTCGGCGATCAGCTGTCCTGCCTCGGTCACGACGACCCTCCGGTACCGGTGCTCGCCCAGGCCTTCCCCGGGTGACACGGATCCGGGGAGCGATCGGTTCGAGCTTAACGGCCTGCTCGTCGTCTCGCCGACGAGCAGGCCGCCCCCACGCTCACGCGCCGAGCGGGTGCAGCTGGTCCCAGGACGGGACGCGCGGGGTGATCCGTAGCCTCATCCCGGCCTCGGCGGGCAGCTTGTCCGCCTTGCGGGCGTTGCAGCTGCGCGCCGTCCCGCCGCACGCGGCGACCGTGTTGAGCCAGTCGGTCCGCGCGCCGCCGCGGCTCAGCGGCACCACGTGGTCGATCGTCGTCGCGCGCTGCCCGCAGTAGGCGCAGCGGTGCCCGTCACGTGCCAGCACACCACGCCGGGACCAGCGTGGCGGCTGCGTATATCGCCACTTCATGACGACGTACCGCAGTAGCCGCACGATCTTCGGGCGCGGGAACAGCCCGTACGCGAGACCGTCTTCGGCCTCGTGGACCACGGCGACGTCGCGCACGAGCATCCGGATGGCGTGCGGGACGGACACGGTGTGCAGCGGCTCGTAGCCGGCGTTGAGGACCAGAACGCCCATGGCGCACCCTCTTTCTGGGGGAAGGAACACGAAAAGCCGCCCGGATCGCGGGGATCCGGGCGGCTTTCCGCGAAGCGACCCGTTCATGGTCGCCGAGCTTCGCGAGAGGCGTCAATCGTGTTTCAGCGCAACGGGTGACTCTCGAGGAACCGCCAGATCACCGGGGTCGCGTCGATGACGGTCGGCGTGGCCGAGTCGAGGTTCGGTTTTGTGCTCGGCCAGACGTGCCCCGCGTCCTCGACGCGGTAGTGCTCGACGGTGCCTCGCCGGTCGCAGGCGAGCCACTTCTCCGCGACGACGCCCTTGACCGGCGTCCACGACACGGGCCCGAACCGGCAACCGTCCCTTGTGGACCACGCGGCCAGCCAGTCGGGGATCGTCGGCAGGCCCTTCTCCGGGTTGCCGGTGTAGGGGATGGTCGTGTCGGCGGTGCCGTGGAAGTCGAGGACCGGCACCGGCCGGCTCGGGTGGCAGGCGCCGCCCTGCGGGTAGAAGGCGCCGGACACCGGGGCGAACGCCGCGATCCGGCTCGCCAGGCGGCAGGCCAGCACGCCGACGAACCCGCCGCCGTTGGACTTCCCGGCGGCGAAGACGCGGTTCGCGTCCACGCACAGCGTCTTCTGCAGCTTCGTGATCAGGTCACTGGTGAGCAGGACGTCGTCCGCGGCCGCCGAATAGGGCGCGCCGGTCCAGGCGGTCTCGCCGTCGGTCCCGACCAGGCCCTGGGGGTAGACCGAGATCGCGTCCAGCGCCGAGAAGCCGGACAGCTCCTCCTGGTACGCGGACGTGCGCTTGTGCCCGTGGAACGACAGGAGCACCGGGTAGGACTTGCGCGGGTTGTAGTGCGCCGGCAGGTGCACGGTGTAGGTGCGGTCGAGGCCACCCGAGGTGAGGTGCTGCGTCGTCGTCACGCCGGCCGGGACGGGCGCCGGGCGGCCGCAGCCGGTGGTGCGGACGGGGTGGTCGACGACGTGCGACGGTGTCACAGCCGCGGCGGGTGCGGCGAAGCCGGTGGTCAGCGCGCAGGCCGCGGCGAACGCGGCCGCCCACCGGGGCCGGGGGAAGCGTCCGGGCACTCGATCCTCCTTGATCGGCAGCAGGGCGTGGCCAGCATCACACCGGCTGTCGCGGACCGCCTACATTGCGTTCATAAAGTGCGCGGCCGGGTGACGGCCGGGACTGTCGGACCCCCTCGGTACGATCGGCGCGTTCGCCGACACCCGGAAGGAAGCCCGTGACCACCCCGATCGAGACGCTCGAGTTCCAGTCCGAGGCGCGTCAGCTGCTCCAGCTGATGATCCATTCGATCTATTCGAACAAGGACACGTTCCTGCGGGAGCTCGTGTCGAACGCGTCGGACGCGCTCGACAAGCTGAGGCTGGAGTCGTACCGCGACAAGGACCTCGTCGCCGACACGTCCGACCTGCACATCACGATCGAGTCGGACCCGGCCGGGCGCACGCTGACGGTGCGGGACAACGGCATCGGCATGACCCGCGACGACGTCGTCGCCCTCATCGGCACGATCGCCAAGTCCGGCACCGCCGACTTCCTCGCCAAGCTCAAGGAAGCGAAGGACGCCGCCGCGTCGCAGGACCTGATCGGCCAGTTCGGCGTCGGCTTCTACGCGAGCTTCATGGTCGCCGACAAGGTCACGCTCGTGACGCGCCACGCGGGCAGCGCCGAGGGCGTCCGCTGGGAGTCCGCGGGTGAAGGCACCTACACGATCGAGCCGGTCGAGGACGCACCGCAGGGCACCGCGGTCACCCTGCACCTCAAGCCGGAGGACACCGAAGACGCCCTGTACGACTACACGTCCCCGGCGAAGATCCGGGAGATCGTGAAGAAGTACTCGGACTTCATCACCTGGCCGATCCGGATGACCGCCGACGCGGTGCCGGCCGCCGAGGGCGAAGAGCCCGCCGAGCCGGCGGTCGAGACGGTGAACTCGATGAAGGCCCTGTGGGCGCGCTCGTCGAGCGAGGTGACCGAGACCGAGTACAGCGAGTTCTACAAGCACGTCAGCCACGACTGGCAGGACCCGCTCGAAACGATCCGGCTGCAGGCCGAGGGCACGTTCGAGTACCAGGCGCTGCTGTTCCTGCCATCGCACGCGCCGATGGACCTATTCCTGCGCGAGCGCAAGCGCGGCGTGCAGCTCTACGTCAAGCGCGTGTTCATCATGGACGACTGCGAGTCGCTCGTCCCCGAGTACCTGCGGTTCGTCAAGGGCGTCGTCGACGCGCAGGACCTCTCGCTCAACGTGTCGCGGGAGATCCTGCAGCAGGACCGCCAGATCCAGCTGATCCGCCGCCGGCTGGTCAAGAAGGTCCTCTCGACGGTCAAGTCGATGATGTCGTCCGACGCCGAGAAGTACGCGACGTTCTGGCGCGAGTTCGGCCGCGCGGTCAAGGAAGGCCTGCTCGACGACTTCGAGAACCGCGAGGCGATCCTCGAGATCTCGTCGTTCCCCTCGACGCACGACGCCGAGAAGCCGACCTCGCTGCGCGAGTACGTCGAGCGCATGAAGGAAGGCCAGGAGCACATCTACTACATGACCGGCGAGTCCCGGTCGGCCGTCGAGAACTCGCCGCACATGGAGGCGTTCGCGGCCAAGGGCTACGAGGTGCTGGTGCTCACCGACCCGATCGACGAGATGTGGGTCGACGCGGTGCCGGGCTTCGACGGCAAGCAGTTCCAGTCCATCGCGAAGGGCCAGGTCGACCTGGACTCGGACGAGGACAAGAAGGCCACCGAGGTCGCCCGCGAACAGCAGCAGAAGGACTTCGAGGGCCTGCTGTCGTGGATGGGGACGTCGCTGGGCGAGGACGTCAAGGAGGTCCGGCTCTCGTCGCGGCTGACGACGTCGCCCGCCTGCATCGTCGGCGACACCCACGACCTGACCCCGACGCTCGAGAAGATGTACCGCGCGATGGGCCAGGAGCTGCCGCCGATCAAGCGGATCCTGGAGCTCAACCCGGAGCACGCCCTGGTCACCGGCCTGCGCGAGGCGCACGCTTCGCGGCCGGAAGACGAGGGGCTGGCCGAGACGGCCGAGCTGCTCTACGGCATGGCGCTGCTCGCCGAAGGCGGCGAACTGGGCGACCCGGCCCGCTTCATCAAGCTGCTGGCGAACCGGCTCGAGAAGACCCTCTGACGCCGGTGCCCGGGCGGGTTCCTCCCGCCCGGGCCCGCGGGTAGCGGCTTCGCCCGCGCCGGATGACCAGGCCCGATGTGGTGTCCGGTCTCGCTCGCGGCGACGCGATCCGCTGATGCTCGGCCGCGACCTCGACCGCGACCGCGACCGCGGCGGCGCCGTGCGCGCGATCCGGCCGACGCGTGCTCCTGCGCAGCCGCTGCGTCGAGACTCGTACTCGGCCCGGCCCGGCCCGGCCCGGCCCGGCCCGCGTCGGCGTGGACCTGTCCGTCCGGTCGCTGGTTCCGCGTCCCGGCGTCGCCCGCGGCGGCCGGGACTCCGCGCCGGGCCCGCCCGAGGAGGACACTCACCCGAGAGGCTCTCGACGGGTGAGAGGAGCTCGCGTGTCCTCGTCGCAGGTTTTCGCCGACCGCGAGGCCGGCGGGCGGCGGCTGGCGCGTGCGCTCGCGGGCCGGACCTGGACCGATCCGCTCGTGCTCGGCCTCGCCCGGGGCGGGATGCCGGTGGCGGCCGTCGTCGCCCGATGGCTCGGCGCCGAACTGGACGTCGCGGTCGCGCGGAAGATCGGCGCGCCGGGGCGGCCGGAGTTCGGCGTCGGCGCGGTCACGCCGCACGGCCCGGCCATCTACTCCGAGGAGAGCCTCCGGATCCTGCACCTCACCGCCGGGGAGCTGGCCCGGACGGAAAACCGCGAACGGGCCGAAGCGCGGCGCCGGCTGGAGCGCTACCGCGGCGGCCGGGCGCCGGTCGTCTGCGCCGGTCGTGACGTCATCCTCGTCGACGACGGGCTCGCCACCGGCGTCACCGCCCGGGCCGCGCTGCGTGACCTGCGGGCCGGCAACCCCCTGACCATGGTTTTCGCCGCACCCGTGTGCGCTCCGGGAGCCGCCGCATTGCTGCCCGAAGCGGACGACGTCGTCTCCGTCTTCGAACCGCCGGAGTTTCGCGCCGTCGGCCAGTGGTACGCCGATTTCCGCCAGACCCGGGACGAGGAGGTGCTCGCCCTGCTCGCCCGGTGACCCTCGGCAGTTCCACACAGGACGCGCTGTGACGTGCTGCTCCGCCTGGGGAATCCCGGGTTGAGGCGGCGAGGGGCGGGGTATCACCGGGCGGGGGAACCGACGGATGGGCAGGTGTCATGGCGGAACGGGACGGACTCGGCGCACCGGCGCTCGGGCTGCGGCAGTATCTGCTTGCGGTCGCGAGCAAGCTCGACGCGCCCGCCTGGTTCTGCGAGGTCGAGGTGCCCGCCACCGCCTACCTGGCGCTGGAACGGCGTCTCGACCGATTCCCGGACCACGAGACGGCGCTGCTGTGGGACGAGCAGGACGGCTGGGCGGCGGCGGTCGAGTCGTCGACCGGCGAGGACATGGTGGTGCTGGCCTACCTGGGTGAGGACCTGCTGCCCCAGCCGTGCGCCGTCGCGGCGTTCGTCCGTGAGCTCTACGGTGACAGCTACCCGGGGCGCCCCGACCCGCCGGACTTCCGCAGTCCCGGCAGCGCGGACGGCTTCGACGAGCGTCTCGCCGCCTACGCCGGGAAGAGCGTCTGCCTGCGGGAAGGCCAGGCCTGAAGTCCGCCCGCTCGTCCGTCCACATCGGACACAAGGTGAGACCTGGGTGACCGCCGGGCGCCGGCCGCACTACTCTGGCAGGACCTGCAGTGGTGGTTGTGACGAGCCGGGAGGCCCAGTGAGCACGGAAGCCGCCGATGCGGTGGTGATCGGCGCCGGTCACAACGGCCTGGTCGCGGCCAACATGCTGGCCGACGCCGGCTGGTCGGTGCTGGTCCTGGAGGCGACGGACCGGCCGGGCGGCGCGGTCCAGACCGCCGAGGTCACCGAGCCCGGCTTCCACATGGACCTGTTCAGCTCGTTCTACCCGCTCGGCGCGGTGTCGCCGGCGATCCGGGGCCTCGGGCTCGAAGACCACGGCCTGCGGTGGCGGCACGCGCCGGACGTGCTCGCGCACGTGCTGCCGGACGACCGGTGCGCCGTGCTCTCGCGGGACCTCGACCGCACCGCGGCCTCGGTCGACGAGTTCGCGCCGGGTGACGGCGCCGCGTGGCGAGCGTTGGCCGCGCAGTGGCAGGAGCTGCGGGAGCCGTTGCTGGCCGCGTTGTTCGCGCCGTTCCCGCCGGTGCGTCCGGCGCTGAAACTGTTGCGGCGCACCGGTACGGCCGACGCGTTGCGCTTGGCGCGGACGCTGACGCTGCCGGCGCGCCGGTTCGGCGAAGAGGTGTTCGCGGGGGAGGGGGCGCGGCTGCTGCTGGCCGGGAACGCCGCGCACAGCGACCTTTCCGTGGACAACGCGGGCAGCGCGGTGTTCGGCTGGCTGCTGGCGATGATCGGGCAGGACACCGGTTTCCCGGCGCCCGCGGGTGGCGCGGGGGAGCTGACCGCGGCTTTGGTGCGGCGTTTGGAATCCCGTGGCGGAAAAGTCCATTGTGGACGTCCGGTGCGGGAGGTCCTGGTCGCCGGCGGCCGGGCGCTGGGGGTCCGCGACGCCGCGGGTGACCCGGTCCGGGCACGCCGCGCGGTGCTCGCGGACGTGCCTGCGCCGTTGTTGTACGGCGAACTGGTGGGCGCGGAGTGGCTGCCGTCGCGGCTGGTCGACGACCTGCGCCGGTTCGAGTGGGACAGCGCGACGGTGAAGGTGAACTGGGCGTTGTCCGGCCGGGTCCCGTGGACGGCCGAGGGCGCGCGCGGCGCGGGCACGGTCCACCTCGGCACGGACCTGGACGGCCTCTCGGCGTTCGGCGGCGAACTGGCCCGCGGCCGGACGCCGCGACGTCCGTTCCTGCTGTTCGGCCAGATGACGACGACCGACCCGGACCGCTCGCCGCCGGGCACCGAAGCGGCGTGGGCGTACACGCACGTACCGCGCGGTGCGATGGCGGCGCGAGGGGCGCTGGAGCGGCGGGTCAAGCGGATCGAGGAGACGATCGAGGCTCACGCGCCGGGGTTCGCGGCCCTGGTCGAGAACCGGTACGTGCAGGGCCCGGCAGAGCTGGCGGAGCACAACCCGGGCCTGGTCGGCGGCGCGATCAACGCGGGCACGACGGCGATCCACCAGCAGCTGTTCTTCCGCCCGGTCCCGGGCACGGGCCGAGCCGACACCCCCGTCGACCGCCTGTTCCTGGCGGGCGCCTCGGCCCACCCGGGCGGAGCGGTCCACGGCGGCCCCGGAGCCAACGCGGCCCGCGCGGCGCTGGCCCGAGCCGGAAAACTGGGCGGCGGTTACGCGGCGGTGATCCGCGCGGCCCACCGGGCGATCTACGGCTGAAGCCCACGACCTCGAGAGCCGTGTTGGCCACTCCGGTCACCGTGTTGGCCGTTCGCGTACGTCCGAGCCGCCCGCCATTGGTCGAACGGCAGTGATCGGAAGGTTCGACTGGCGTGGAACAGTCAACTTGGGCCTGAGAGAACGCCCCCGCCGACCGACGCGGTCAGCACAGGTCGCCGGAGCGGTGGCCCTGCGTCGACAAGGCCGACGATGGAGCCGGAGCGAGTGGCCGACATCTGCCCGGATGGTCACGGCTGGAGCCCGTGCGGCTAACGCGGCGAGCGAAGGACCAGCACGGGCACCGGAGCGGCCAACATGGGCGCCGGAGTGGCCAACTCGGTGACCGGAGCGGCCAACATGAGTGCCGGAGTGGCCAACTCGGTGACCGGAGCGGCCAACATGAGTGCCGGAGTGGCCAACTCGGTGACCGGAGCGGCCAACATGAGTGCCGGAGTGGCCAACTCGGTGACCGGAGCGGCCAACATGAGTGCCGGAGTGGCCAACTCGGTGACCGGAGCGGCCAACATGAGTGCCGGAGTGGCCAACTCGGTGACCGGCACGGCCAACACAATGCCGGAGTGGCCAACTCGGTGACCGGAGCAGCCAACATGAGCGCCGGAGTGGCCAACACGGTGACCGGGGCGGCCAACGCAGAGACCGGTGCGGCCAATGCAGTGACCGGAGCGGCCAACACAATGCCGGAGTGGCCAACTCGGTGACCGGCGCGGCCAACACGGGCGCCGGAGTGGCCAACACCGTGACCCGAGTGGCCAACTCGGTGACCGGAGCGGCCAACATGGCAACGGACGCAGCCGGGCCTGGGTCAGTTGTCCTCGGCCGCCGGGGCGGTGCAGCGGCGCCACTGGACCTGGTCGCCGGTGCGGTCCGCGTGCCAGATTTCCGTGGCCGTGTCCGATTCCCAGGTCGGGACCAGACGTCCGGTCACCACCTGGCCGCGGGCCACGCGGCCGAACAACTCGACGCCGTCCGCTCGGCGGGCCGCCGGGATCCACGCGGGGAAGCGGGTCCGGGGCAGTTTCCGTTCGATCCACTCGCGGGCGGATCCTTCGGTGCCGTGGTCGGACTCGACGATGCTCGACACCGGGCCGTCGGCGCCGACGGTCAAGCCGATCGACGCACGCCAGCGCACGGTGGGGGCGGTACTCCGCCGGTCGGGTCCGGATCCTTCTGACATCCAGTCCAGGTTCCCGGAAGTTCGGGTCCGTGGGCCACTACACGTTCGGATGGATCGTCGTTCACTCACGGTGCCCCCCGACACTTACGGGACCTCGGTCCCTCAAGATCTTCCCCGCCCGGGTGATGTTTAATCACGTCCCGCCTCGGGGGAACTGAGTAGGCAGGGAACTGCGCGCCGCCGGAGCGGGGCGTGAGCAGCCGCGTCCCGCCCGTGAGAGCGGCCGGAACCGTCCACAGTGGACATCAAGGGCGTGCGCCGCGCCGAGGCCCGATCACGAACCCCTCCGCCCGGTTACCCGGGACCGGCGAGGGGACTACCGTAACGGAGTGAGCGAGGTGGTCGACGTGCCCTTCCAGCGTGATGTGGTGGTGGTCGGCGCCTCCGCCGGCGGCGTCGAGGCCCTGCGCACCCTGGTCCGGGCGCTGCCGGCGGACTTCCCGGCGGCCGTGCTGGCCGTCATGCACCTGTCGCCCGGCGCCTCGAGCGCCCTGCCCCAGATCCTGGCCCGCGCCGGCGCGCTGCCCGCCGTGGCCGCGCGGCACGGGGAACCGCTCACCCGGGGCGTCATCCACGTGGCCCCGCCCGATCGGCACCTGCTCATCGCCGACGGCACCCTGATGCTCAGCCGCGGCCCGACCGAGAACGGGCACCGGCCCGCCATCAACGCCACCTTCCGGTCCGCGGCGGTGGCCGCCGGCCCCGCGGCGATCGGGGTGGTGCTCTCCGGCGCGCTGGACGACGGCACCGCCGGGCTCTGCGCGATCGTGGAGCGGGGCGGCCTGGCGATGGTCCAGGACCCGGCCGACGCGCTCTACCCCGGGATGCCCGAGAACGCCCTGGTGCGCACGCCGACCGAGCACGTCTACCCGGCCGAAGTGCTCGGCAAGGTGCTGGACAAGCTGGTGCGCGCCCCGGCGGAGCCGGGCCCTGAGGACCAGCCGTCACCGGCGCTGCTGCTGGAGGACCGGATCGCGCGGGACGACGTCCGGCAGGACGCGGTAATCCCCGGCGACGGGACCCCGGCCTCGGGCTACAGCTGCCCGGACTGCCAGGGCACGTTGCTGGAGATGAGCAGGTCGCACGGGCAGTACCGCTGCCGCATCGGGCACGCGTGGTCGGCCGAAGCGCTGCTCAGCGCCCACGACGTCGAGTTCGAGCGGGCGTTGTGGACAGCCCTGCGCTCCCTCGACGAGAAGGCCGCGCTGGCCCGGCGCATGCAGCGCGACACCACCCACCGCGGGCTCGCCGGTCTGACCGGCCGGTACGACACCACCGTCCACGAGTGCACGACGGCGGCCGAAACCCTCCGGAGATTCCTCATCGCCCGGAACCCGGACCCCGGGTCCACGCCGTGACCGGCACCGGCACCGCCGTGTGGCTGGTGCCCGAACACCGCGGCGGCTCGACCGTGGTGACGGTGACCGGGACGCTGGTCCTGGACACCTACCCGGACCTGCGTGACGGCCTGTTGAAGATCGCCACGGACGCCCCCGACAGCGTGATCGCCGACATCGGGGGCCTCCGCATCGAAGACGACACCCTGGCGAGCGTCTTCTCCGTGGTCGCCATGCGGATCAGCGACTGGCCCGGGATCCCGTTCGCGCTCGTCTCCCCGCGGCCGGAACACCGGGCCGTGCTCGCGGGCCGGGCGGTCGACCGGTTCGTCGCGGTCCACGACGACGTCGGCACCGCCGAACGGAAACGGGACAGCCCGCCGCGGCGTCGCGCGGTGCAGCTGCTCGCGCCGACGACCGGGGCGTCGGCACTGGCCCGGCGGTTCGTCACCCGCGTCTGCGCGGAGTGGGGCGTGCCCGCGCACGAGGAGGACGCCCAGCTGATCGCCACCGAGCTGGTCGAGAACACCGTCCGGCACACCGTCTCCGCCCCACGGCTGCGCCTGGAGCTGCGGCGCGGCATCTTCACCGTCTCGGTCGGCGACGACGACCCGCGCCCGGCCGTGCTCCACGAGCGGCTCAGCGCCACCGAAGCCGGCCTCGGGCTGCAGCTGGTCGCGCAGGTCGCCCGGGTGTGGGGCTGCAGCCGGTCCTGGTCGGACGGCAAGGTGGTCTGGGCGGTGCTCACCACGCGCGGACGGCCGGGAAGGCGGGCCGGGTAGCCTGTCCCAGGTGACGGATCCCCGGCCGGAAGCCGACGACGATTTCGAATCGGTGCTCACGTATCTGAAGGAATCCCGCGGATTCGACTTCACCGGCTACAAGCGCACCAGCCTGATGCGGCGCGTCCAGCGGCGGATGAGCCAGGTCGGTGCCGAGACCTTCGCCGAGTACATCGACCAGCTGCAGGTCAACGCGGACGAGTTCGTCGCCCTGTTCAACACGATCCTCATCAACGTCACCGGGTTCTTCCGGGACCCCGACGCCTGGGACTACCTCCGCGAGCAGGTGATCCCCGCCCTGCTGGCCGAGCGCACCCCGGAAGAGCCGATCCGGGTCTGGAGCGCCGGGTGCGCGGCCGGCCAGGAGGCCTACAGCCTCGCGATCGCGTTCGCCGAGGCGATCGGGGTCGACGCTTTCCGCCAGCGGGTCAAGATCTACGCCACCGACGTCGACGAGGAGGCGCTCGGCCAGGCGCGGCAGGCGAGCTACACCCCGGCCGAGCTCGAGGGGATCCCCGACGGCAAGCTGGAGAAGTACTTCGAGCAGTACGGCAGCCGGTACAGCTTCCGCAAGGACCTGCGCCGCTCGGTGATCTTCGGCCGCAACGACCTCGTGCAGGACGCCCCGATCTCGCGGATCGACCTGCTCGTCTGCCGCAACACCCTGATGTACTTCAACGCGGACACCCAGACGAAGATCCTCGAGCGGTTCCACTTCGCGCTGTCCCCGCGGGGGATGATGTTCCTGGGCAAGGCCGAGATGCTGCTGAGCCACGGCCGCATCTTCGAACCGCTCGACCTCAAGCGGCGGGTGTTCCGCAAGGTGGCGAACTCGCCGGTGGGCTACAGCCGGTTCGTCACCTACGGCTACCCACCGCGGCGCCCGGCCGACGTCTCGGGCCTGGACCAGCTGCGCGAGCACGCGTTCTCGGCCAGCCCCGTCGCCCAGATCGTGGTGACCGGGGACGAGATCACGGCGCTGATCAACCAGCAGGCGGAGCTGGCGTTCGGACTGTCCGAACGCGACATCGGGCGCAAGCTGTGGGACCTCGACGTCTCCTACCGCCCGGTCGCCCTGCGCCCGTACGTCGAGCAGGCCCGGCTGGAGCGCCGGTCGCTGCGCATCAAGGACGTCGAGTGGCGCCGCGCCGGTGACGTCGTGTGGTACGAGGTGCACATCAACCCGTTGCTGGGCAAGGAGAAGAGCCTGCTCGGGGTGTCCGTGGTGTTCCACGACGTCAGCTGGGCGCGGCTGCTGCTCACCGAGCTCGAGCACTCGAACCGGCAGCTCGAGTCGGCCTACGAGGAGCTCCAGTCGACCAACGAGGAGCTGGAGACCACGAACGAGGAGCTCCAGTCCACTGTGGAGGAGCTGGAGACGACCAACGAGGAGCTCCAGTCCACCAACGAAGAGCTCGAAACCATGAACGAGGAGCTGCACTCCACCAACGACGAGCTGCAGACGATCAACGACGCCCTGCGTGACCGCGGCGTCGAGCTCGACGACCTGAACGACTTCCTCGAGTCGGTGCTGACCTCGATCCAGGCCGGGATCGTCGTGATCGACACCGAGATGCGGATCAAGGCCTGGAACCGCGGCGCCGAGGAACTCTGGGGTGTGCGGCGGGAAGAGGCCGAAGGCACCCACCTGCTCAACCTCGACATCGGCCTGCCGCTGGCCGAGCTGCGCCCGGTGGTCCGCGACGCGCTGGCCGACGCCGAGTCCCGCGCCGAGCTGACGCTGGACGCGATCAACCGCCGCGGCCGCGCGGTCGTCGTCCGGCTGATGTGCAGTCCCCTGAGCGGGGCCAGTGGGCTGAGCCAGGGCGCGTTGCTGATGATGGAGGAAACCCGCCCCGGTCCCGGCGGGTCCGCTTGAGCGGTGTCCTGTAAGTGACCGATCTGTCCGCTGGTTTCGGTGACTTCAAGGACACCCCCTAGTCTGTGGCCGTGAGCGAGTCGAGACGTGCCGGTGCCCGGGGTTCCGCCGGATCGTCGGAAGAACTGGCCCGCGCCCTCCTGGCCCAGGCCAGGAGCGCCGCGACCGCGGCGGTGCGCGAAGGGCTGGAAGACATCGAGGAGCGGCACGGTCAGCACGTCGCCGACGAGGTCGCCGGCCTGCTCGACGTCGCCGAGGTGTTCGCCGGTCTCGCCGACCACGACGTGCGGGTGCGCGACGACGACAGGGACACCAGGGATGACGACGGGCCCTGGGAGTTCAAGCCGGTGACCGCGGTGTGAGTGCCCCCGCGGTCACTTCCGCCAGTCGTAGCTCAGGACGGGCGGGTCGTCGGACCCCTTCGTGACGGTGAGGTGCTCTTCGGGGTGCGCGGTGGCGTAGCGGGTCATCTCGTCGTACATCCGGTCGCGCATGCCGACGTCCTGCACCTCGATCGTGGCGCGCTGGCCCAGCTGGTCGGGGTGCACGCCGGGCTCGGTGCGGATCCCCAGGTTCCAGAAGTGCCGCTTGTCGGTGCCGTCGGCGCCTTGGCCGTCGTTGGTGAAGTAGACCTCGCCGCTCTGCTTGTCGTAGATCTGCTGGGTCACCTTGATCTGGTCGTCGCCCTGGGCGGCGGAGAAGTACCCGGAGTCGTCGCCGGCGTCGCTGGTGTAGAAGCCGACCTCGCCGCCGAACGCCCCGCCGAAGCCGTAGCTGCCCTTCCACAGTTCCAGGCGGTACTGCTTCCCGGTCGCCGGGTCGGTGAACTCCATGTTGTCGCCTTGGGCGCTGGTGCGGTCGAGGTCCGCGCCGATGAGCTTCTCCATCTTGTCGTAGATGTCGTGCCAGCCCAGGTAACTCTGCACCGAGTGCTCGCCGGTCGTGTAGAAGTCGCCGTCCTCGACGTACTCGAAGCCGAAGTAGTCGTAGATCTTCCGCGCGACCGCGGGGTCCCGCATGATCGTGTCCCAGTCGCCCTCGAGCAGGGCGAGGTCGAGCTTCGGGTTCTTCGCGACCAGCGCGGCGAGGCCCGGGATCTCCCGCAGGATGATCGCGGCGATCTCGGCCGGGTTCCGCTTCTCCGAGCCGGCGAGCTCCCACACCCGGCCCGTCCGGTTGCGGATCTTCAGGCCTTCGACGAGCAGCACCGCGTCGTAGGTGGTCACGACGCGCTGCATGTCGGCCAGCAGGACGACGGCCCGCGCCTTGATGACCTTGTCCTCCGCCCAGGCGAGCACGACGGTGCCCGTGCCGCTCCCGAGGCCGCGCCACACGTTGTCGAGCTTCGTCTGCAACGCGTCGGCGTCCGCGCGTTTGCTCCGCGCTTCCAGCTGCGCCTTCGCCAGCGCGTCGCGGACCACCTCGAACGACCGCGCCGACTCCTCGAGATCCTCGGCCTGGTCGTCGCGGTTCTTCTTGAAGTCTTCGAGCGAGGACAACGCCGCTTCGCCGGCGCCGCCGTGCCAGGCCTCGCCCAGCTGGACACGGACGCTCTCCACGAGGGCCTTGGTGTCCTTGACCGCCTCCTTGGTGGCCCGGCAGGCGCGGGCACGGTCGTCGAGCTCGGTCGTGCTGCCCCGCTCCACCTGGTCGGCGAGCCGGCGGATCCGGTCGAACACCGAGGTCATCGGTCGATCCGTGCGAAGCCGCTGTCCAGGGCCTTCAGGAAGGCGTCGCGCGCGTCGGAATCGGTGCTGTCGTAGCTCTTCGCGGCCGCCTTGATGCTTGCGACGAGACTGTCGACCTGCTGCTGCGCGGCGTCGAGATCGTCCTTCCGGGTCAGCAGCCAGACGTCGTAGTCGCCCGCGTAGCCGGCGGCCCGGTCCGTGGCCCCGACGTTCGGCGCTCCCGCCGCGGAAAGCGACGGCGGCGTCCCCTCGCCGAGCTTGGCCGCCGCCTTGCTGATGTCCGCGACATCGACCTCGAAACCCACCGAACTTCCTCCCCGCGTGAC
Organism: Amycolatopsis sp. NBC_00355; assembly: GCF_036104975.1. Classification (GTDB taxonomy): domain Bacteria; phylum Actinomycetota; class Actinomycetes; order Mycobacteriales; family Pseudonocardiaceae; genus Amycolatopsis. Next base: position 699,480 of record NZ_CP107982.1, read on the forward strand.
GTTTCGCGCGGGCAATGTAACACTCGCGCCGGGGTGAGACGTCCGGTTCCGGAGTTTGGTTCCTACTTGTCCCGGCGCAGGTCAAGCCGCTCCGGGCGCCGCTCGAAGCCGGCCGACTCGTAGGTGGCGACGCCGCCGACGTTGGCGCTCCTGGTGCAGACGATCGCGCTCGACGAGCCCATTTTCCGGAGCTCGGCCGCCGCGGCGACCGTGATCGCCCGGCCGTGACCGCGGCCCCGGTGGTCCCGGTGCGCGCCCATCGGCTCGAGCAGCCCGGGCCGTCCCGGACCCGCCGACCACACCGTCACGACCGCCACCGCGTTGCCTTCGCCGTCGTACCCGAGCAGGGACCGGGCGTCGGCGTACGCCGATCCGGCCGCCATCGCCTGCCAGCGCTCTTCGGTGAACGTCGAGCGCTCGAACGACGCCCGCAGGACCGCGGCCCACTCGGGCGCCCGCTCCGGCCCGGCCACCTCGATCCGCAGGCCCGGGTCCGGCACCGGCTCCGTGAGGTCGCGGTGCAGCGGCGTCCACGGCTCGTCGGTCTGCCAGCCGCCCTCGGCCAGCACGTCCCGGAGCAGCACGCCGTCCGGGACCTCGAGGAACACCTGCCCGGCGGGCAGGACGCCGCGCTCCGGGTCGGCGATGTCTTCGGCCAGCCGGCGCGCCAGATCCTCGTCCTGCCGGACGTCCGGCGCGATCGTCAGCCGCAGGAGCTCCGGCGCGTCCAGCATCCCGACGGCGACGATCCGGCCGTCCCGGGTCCAGGTCCGCACGGCCGCGACCGTCGCCGCCACACCGAACCGCCGCTGCCAGCCCAGGTCTCCCGGATGCAGCTGCAGCGGCGTTTCGTCGCTCTGCCACTGCCGCAGCGCGTCCACGGCCTCGGTCAGGCCACTGACTGAAGGGGTCCCCACCACGATCGCCATGCCCGTGATCACACACCAGCGCGCAGGCGGCCGCATCCCGTTTTCCAGGCCGTCCTTACGTGGTCGCCGACAACAGGTCGACGACGTCTTCCGCGCGTTGCCGCTTCGCGAAGGCCTCCCGCTGCCGGTCGGCGCCGCCCTCACCGGCGATCAGGCGCGCGATCCCTTCCTCCGCGAACTCGCGGTCGCCGGCGGCGTCGAGTGCCGGTCCGGTCAGCGTGATCAGGTCCTCGAGCACCGCCGAGGCGGGCATCAGGTCGCCGGTGCGCGGGTGCGGGCAGCGGCCGGTGGCGCCGTCGCGCGACGCCCGCCAGAGCTGGGCGCGCAACACCTCGTTGGGCAGGTCCGGCGGGGGAGCGCTGTCGTCCAGCACCGTGGCGACCAGGCCGCGCGCCAGCACGGCGAGCAGGACCGCCTCTTCGGGCGTCGCGGCGACGTCGGCGATGCGGAACTCCAGCGTCGGCTGGTTTTCCGAGAGCCGGACGTCCCAGTAGACCATCCCGCGGTCGAGGATCGAGCCCGCGCGCAGCCACGCGTCGACGACGCTCTCGTACTCGTCGAGGGAGGCGAACTTCGGTGGCGGGCCGGCCGAGGGCCAGCGGCTCCACTGCTGGTAGCGCCAGCTGTGGTAGCCGGTGTCGTAGCCGTCGGTGATCGGCGAGTTGGCAGTCAGGGTGAGCAGCGCCGGCAGCCACGGCCGGACCCGGTTCAGCACCGCGATCCCGGTTTCCTTGTCCGGGATCGCGACGTGCACGTGGCAGCCGCAGGTGAGCGCGGTCCGCGCGGTGGCGCCGAAGTGGTCGGCCATCTGCTCGTAGCGCGGGGTGGGCGTGATGATCGGTGCTTCCACTTCGGACAGTGGCGCGCAGCCGCTGGGCAGCAGCCGGAGCCCGCGCTTGGCGGCCGCTCCGGCGAGATCGGCCCGCAGCCCGCGCAGCTGGCTCAGGGCACCGGAATGGGTGCGGCAGATGTCGGTGGCGGCCTCGGCCTGGGTCCGGGTGAGCTCGTGCTGCAGCTCGCCCCGGTTGCCACCGGCCGCTTCCGCGGCGTCGACGACGTCGTCGCCGGCGTGCGACAGCATTGCCCGGCGGTCGACGACGAAGAACTCCTCTTCGACGCCGAAAGTCAGTACCTGGTCTGTCACCGGGATTCTCCTGGGGTTGGGGGAACCAGCGGGATACCCGGACGCGGTATGCGGCAAACCGGGTGACCGCATGACTACGCTTGTGTGATCGCGCGCGCTCGGGGTACTAACCGTGGCATGGAGTGGCACGAAGAGCTGCACGAGCAAGCCGACGAACGGGTCGAGCGCCTGGACGAGCGGTTGTGGCGGGTGGCGACCGCGCTGCACACGCGGCCCGAACCGTCCTTCGAGGAGCATGCCGCGGCCGCGCTGCTGACCGGCGAACTGGCCGAGGACGGCTTCGAGGTCGAGACCGGCACCGCCGGCCTGCCCACGGCGTTCGTCGCGCGCGCCGGCACCGGACGTCCCTGTGTGGCCCTCCTGCTGGAGTACGACGCGGTGCCCGGCCTCGGGCACGCCTCCGGCCACAACCTGGTCGCCGCGGCCGGGCTCGGCGCCGCGCTGGCCACCAAGGACGTGCTCGGCGACAGCCGGGGCTCGCTGCTCGCGGTCGGCGCGCCGGCCGAGGAAACCGGCGGCGGCAAGCAGGCGCTCGCCGAAGCGGGGATCTTCGACGACGTCGACGCGGTGCTGATGGTCCACCCCGGCGTGCACTCCTGGTCGTGGGCGCCGCTGACCGCGCGGGTCGAGCTGAAGATCACCTTCCACGGCCGCGCCGCGCACCCGACCGGCGACCCCGAGCACGGCATCGACGCGCTCGCCTCGCTCCTCCAGACGTTCGGCGCGCTGTCGGCCCTGCGTCAGCGGCTGCCCGCGGGCGCGCACGTCCAGGGCATCGTCACCCACGGCGGCGAGGCGACCACCGTCGTGCCCGACCGCGCCGAAGGCCGCTTCGGGCTCCGCGCGCTCACCACGGCGGCGCTGGACCAGCTGGCCGAAGACGTCTCGACGTGCGCGCAGGGCGCGGCTCTGGCGACCGGGGCGAAGGTGGACGTCGAACGCCTCGGCCGCGGTTACGCGCACTTCCGCGACAACCCGGTGCTGTCCGAGCGGTTCACCGAGCACCTGGCCGCGTGCGGCATCCACGCCGGCCCGCCCCAGCCGGGGGTGTACCTCGGTTCGTCGGACATCGGCGACGTCAGCCTCCGCGTCCCGGCGATCCACCCGTTCGTGGCGATCGCGGCCGAGGAGCACCCGGACCACACCCGGGAGTTCGCGGAAGCGGCGGCGAGCCCCCGCGGCCGCTCGGCGATGCTGGCCTCGGCTTCGGCACTGGCCCGCACGGCGATCGACCTGCGGACGCACCCGTCACTGGTCAGCCGGGCCTGGGACTACTTCCGCGCCCAGGCCCGGAACGGGGTCTGAAGTCCGTGAAGGACTCCTTACCGGCTCTTATGGCCGGTAAGGAGTCCTTCACGGACCTACGCCACCGAGGTGTAGTGCGAAGCGTCGCCTTCGAGGGACTCGCTCGGCGTGCCGTCGACGCCCGCCGGGATGTCGCCCGCCACGGTGACGCGGTTGAGGCGGCGGGGGAGACCGTCGTAGTTGTCGATCGCGTAGTGCTGGGTGATCCGGTTGTCGAACAGCACCAGCTGGTTCGGCTCCCACGCCACCCGCACGATGTTCTCCGGCCGTGTGACGTAGGACTGCAGCAGCCGCAGCAGGTCCCGTGACTCGCTCACCGACAGCCCCGCGATCCGCTGCGCGAAGCCGCCGATGAACAGGCCGCGCTCGCCGGTCGCCGGGTGCACGCGCACCACCGGGTGCAGGGTCCGGTACTTGCGCGACACGAACTGGGCGCGCCGGGCCTGCTCCTTCTCGTCGAGCGTCTCCGGCGGCCGGACGTAGTCGTAGTCGTTGGTGTGCTCCGCGCGCAGCGTGTCCGCGAACGCCCGCAGCGGTTCCGGCAGGTCGCGGTAGGCCGCGCCGGCGTTCGCGATCAGCGTCTCCCCGCCGTAGGGCGGCACCACGAGGCTGCGCAGGGTGCTCGCCTTCGGCGGGTTGAGCACGAAGGTGACGTCGGTGTGCCAGTGGTTGGCGCGGCCCTGCTCGCTGTCGACCGGCAGGATCGTCGGGGCGCCGTCGGCGGCGGGCACGGTCGGGTGCGCCTTGGTCAGCTCGCCGAAGCGGGCGGCGAACCGCTGCTGGCCCTCGTCGTCGAGCTCGACGTTCCGGAAGACGAGCGCCTTGTGCTCGTGCAGGGCGTCGGTCAGGAACGCGATCTGGGTGGCGTCGAGGTCGCCGGCGGGGTCGAAGCCGATGATCTCGGCGCCGATCCTCCCGGTGAGCTTGCGGACGTCGGTGCCGATGGTGGTCATGCGGGCTCCTTCACTCGGTTGCGGTTGACGGGACGCGCGAGGCCGTAGTGCTCGCGCAGGGTGGATCCGGTGTAGTCGGTGCGGAAGAGCCCGCGCCGCTGCAGTTCCGGGACGACGAGGTCGACGAAGTCGTCGAGCCCGCCGGGCAGGGTCGGCGGCATGACGTTGAAGCCGTCCGCGGCGCCGCCGGTGAACCAGGCCTCCAGCTCGTCGGCGACCTGGACCGGCGTGCCGGCGAAGACGCGGTGCCCGCGCCCGCCCGCCAGCCGTTCCAGCAGCTGCCGGATGGTCAGGTCCTCGCGCCGGGCCAGGCCGACGACCAGCTCGAACCGGCTCTGGCCGCCTTCGGTGAAGCTGCCCACCTCGGGCAGCGGGCCGTCGAGCGGGTAGCCGGTGACGTCGTGGTCGAGCATCTTCGACAGCTGCCGCAGCCCGTACTCTGGCGTGATCAGCGCGTTCAGCTCGGCTTCGCGCCGGCGCGCCTCGGCTTCGGTGCGGCCCAGGATCGGCGAGATGCCCGGGAGGATCTTGATCTCGTCCGGCGTCCGGCCGTACTTCGCGAGCCGGCCCTTCACGTCGTCGTAGAACGCCTTCCCTTCCTCCAACGTCTGTTGCGCGGTGAACACGGCCTCGGCGTGGCGGGCCGCGTACTCCTTGCCGGTCTCGGACGACCCGGCCTGCACGAGCAGCGGGTGGCCCTGCGGCGGCCGTTCGATGTTCAGCGGCCCGCGGACCTGGAAGTGTTCGCCGTCGTGCGCGATCGGGCGGATCCGGTCGGTGTCGGCGTAGAGGCCGGTCTCGCGGTCGACCAGGGCGGCGTCGTCGTCCCAGCTGTCCCACAGCTTCTTGACAACGTCGATGAACTCGTCCGCCCGCTCGTAGCGGGAGGCGTGCGACGGCCGCTTGGCCAAGTTGAAGTTGCGCGCCTCGTCGATGCCCGCCGACGTCACGATGTTCCAGCCCGCGCGGCCGCCGGAGAGGTGGTCGAGCGAGGCGAACTTCCGGGCCAGGTGGTACGGCTCGTTGTAGGTGGTCGACGCCGTCGCGATCAGTCCGATGTGGACCGTGGACGCGGCGAGCGCCGACAGCAGCGTGAGCGGCTCGAAGTGGCTGTGCGAGTTGTGCTTCACGTTGCCCCACAGCGCGACGCCGTCGGCGAGGAACAGCGAGTCGAGTTTGCCCCGCTCGGCCGTCCGGGCGATGTCGACGTAGTGCTGCAGCGTCCGGGCCCGGCGCGGGTCGGTCGTGGGGTGCCGCCAGGCGGCTTCGTGGTGGCCGTTCGGCATCACGAACGCGTTCAGGTGCAGTTGCCTGGTCATGGCTTCTCCTTGGGACGCCAGGTCGAGAACCGCCGTTCGAGGACGACGAAACCGGAGTTCACGAGCACTCCGAGCACCGAGACCGCGATGATCCCGGCGTACATCTGGGGAATCTGGAAGTTCACCTGGCTGGTGTTGATCAGGTAGCCGAGCCCGGCCTTGGCGCCGACCATCTCCGCGGCCACCAGCACCAGGATCGAGTAGGACGCCGCCATCCGGATGCCGGTGAACACCGTCGGCACCGCCGAGGGCAGGATCACCTTCCGGAACAGCCGCGGGCTGGACAGCCCGAGCGAGCGCGCGGCCTTGACCAGCAACGGGTCCACGGTGTTGACCCCGGCGATCGTGTTGAGCAGCACCGGCCACACGCAGGCGTAGACCACGAGGGTGACCTTCGACAGCTCGCCGATGCCCAGCAGCAGCGTGAACACCGGCAGCAGGGCGAGGGCGGCGGTGTTGCGGGCCAGTTCCAGCAGCGGCTGCAGGAACCGCGCGACCGGCCGGTACCAGCCGATCAGCAGCCCGAGCGGGACGGCCACGGCGACGGCGATCGCGAACCCGGCGGCGGACCGGCCGACGCTCGCCACCAGGTGGTCGGCGAGCTGGCCGTCGAGGGTCAGCTCCCACAGCGCCTGCAGGTCTTCGGACAGCGGCGGCAGGAACGTCCGGGTGCTCTCGTCGAGGACGAACCGGGGGAGCAGCTCCCAGAGCGCCACGAACAGCACGACGGCGGCCGAGCCGTGCACCGCGCGGGTCAGCTTCTTCGTGAACCGCCGCGGCCGGGGCGGCGGGGCCGCGGGTCCGGTGTGGACAGCCGGGGCGTCGAGGGTGGTCGTCATCCGACGGCACTCCGTTCGGTCTCGGCGGCCTTGCGGACCTCGTCGTGCAGCAGCTCCCACAGCCGGTGGCGCTGCCGCCCGAACTCGGGGGACGACCGGATGTCTCCGGCGCGGTCCCCGAGGTCGACGTCGACCACGTCCTTGAGCCGCCCGGGCCGGGACGTCAGCACCGCGACCCGCTGGCCGAGGTAGACGGCCTCGTCGATGCCGTGGGTGATGAACACGATCGTCTTGCCGGTGCGGCGCCAGATCCGCAGCAGCTCGTCCTGCAGCTGCTCGCGGGTCTGGGCGTCGAGCGCGGCGAACGGCTCGTCCATCAGCAGCACGGCGGGGTCGTAGGCGAGGCTGCGTGCGATCGCGACACGCTGCTTCATCCCGCCGGACAGCTCGTGCGGGTAACGGTCCTCGAAGCCGGAAAGCCCGACCAGGGCGAGGTATTCGCGCGCCCGCCCGGCCCGCTGCCGCTTGCCGAGGGACCCGCCTTCGAGACCGAACTCGACGTTGGCGCGGGCGGTGCGCCACGGGAACAGCGCGTACTGCTGGAAGACGACCCCGCGATCGAGACCGGGGCCGCGCACCGGCTCGCCGTCGATGAGGATCTCGCCGGCCGTCGGGGTGGTGAGGCCGCCGAGCAGGTCGAGCAGCGTCGACTTGCCCGAGCCGCTCGGCCCGACGAGGGACAGGAACGTGCCGTCGGCGATGTCGAGGGAGACGTCGTCGAGTGCGGTCAATGCGCCGAAAGTCTTGGTCACGGACCGGATCTCGATCACTTGGTCACCGCCGGGGCGCCGTCGCGGTAGGGGTTGAACTCGTTGGTGTAGAGCTTCCCGGTGTCCAGCGCGTCCCTCTTGATGAGACCCTGCTGCTTCAGCCACGGCGACCAGAGCGTGTAGTCCTTCTCGGAGATCAGGCCGCCGTGGGTGACGCCGACGCTCTTCCAGTACTGCAGCGTGTTCGTGTTCTCGTTGCGCCCACGCGCCTGGATGATCTTGGTGAACCGGGCGATCACCTGGTCCCGGGGTGTGGTGCGTTCCCATTCGATCGCCCGCGCCACGGCGGAGACGAAGATCTTCGTCGTTTCGGGGTATTTCTTGATGAAGTCGGTGCGCAGCACGTACGGGCCGCCGTTGTACGCGCCGAACGCCTGGACGTCGCTGAACAGCGATCGCACCCCGCCGGTCGCGACGGCGTGGTCCTGCAGGATGCCCTGCAGCGCCGCGACGTCGAGCTGGCCGTTGCGCAGCGCCTGTTCGGCGTTGACCGGCGGGATGACGACGAGCTGCACCTGCTTGATCTCCTCGTCGGACAGCCCTTCCCGTTTGAGCCAGAGGTCCAGGGCGGCTTCGAGGTTGGCGCCCGCGGTGTTGACGCCGACCTTCTTGCCGATCAGGTCGCGGGCGGTCCGGATCGGACTGTCCTCTTTGGTGTAGAAGCCGAGGAAGGCCTTTTCGTCGGAGCCGTAGTAGTTGACGACCGCCTTGACCGGGGCGCCGGCCTCGACGAGCTTCACGACCGCGCCGGTGAAGGCGCCGCCGAAGTCGGTCTGGTCGGTGGCCGCGGACTGGATGTCCTGCGGGCCGCTGATCGTGTTGCCGACCCACTTCAGCTTGACCGGGCCGAGGTAGCCCAGGTCTTCGGCGAGCTCGGGCAGGGTCACGGAGTTCGCGCTGCCCTGGTACCGGAGTTCGAGTTTCTCGGGTTGTCCGGGCGCACCGGTGGCCGTCGCCGACGCGCACCCGGACAGCAGCACCGCGGCGGCGATGAGGGCGGGCAGAGTTTTCTTCACGGTGGGGTTCTTTCGGCTCGGGAGTCGGCACGACGTGACCACCGGCCGATGTGGCCGGCGGGGCGCCGGTGGGGATACCGCAATTGTTCGCAGCCGCCGCGACCGCGGTCAACTTTGCGAGTTTCTGAATTAACTACCGCGGTTCACGAGGCATGCGAAAGGTGCGTGAGGAGCGGGCCGAGCGGGTCGTCGTAGAGGATGTCGAGCAGCACCGCGCCGCCGGCCGTCGCCAGTTCCGTGCCCGGGAAGCTCGTCGCCACAACGGTTTCCGCCGGTTCGGCGCAGGTCCGGGAGCGGGCGCGGACTTCGTCCCGGATGGCGGGAAGACACCCGGGCACCTGGGCTACACTCCGGTCGACCAGCACGAGCACGGCCGGGTTCAGCACGTCGAGCAGCAACGCCGCGGCCTGGCCGATCAGCCGTGCGCGGTCCTGGAACAACCGCACCGCCGCGGTTTCGCCGTTCGTGGCGAGGGCCAGCAATTCCGGAAAGGACACGCCGGCGTTGCGTGCGAGCGTCGCTTCCGAAACGGTCGCCTCCAGGCAGCCGGTGCGCCCGCAGCGGCAGGGTTCGGTGCTGTCGTCGACCGGCAGGTGTGCCACCGCGCCCGCCGCCGAACGCGGGCCGTGGTGCACCACCGCGCCGGTGGCGAACGCCGCGTCGACGACGTTGCCGGTGAACAACTGCACGACGCTTTCCCGCGCCCGCGGGTGACCGAAGAGCTGTTCGGCGTGCACGAGCGACCGCGCGTGCCCGTCGACCGCCACGGTGAGCCCGGTCGACGCCGTCAGGAGGTCGCGCACCGGGACGTCACGCCAGCCGAGCAGCGGGTGGTCGACGACGGTGCCGGAGTCGCGGTCCACCCAGCCGCCGGTGGCGAAGCCGAGGCCGAGCGGTTCGCGGTCCGGCGCGTGGCCGAGCAGGAGGTCGTCGAGGATCTCCGCGGCCCGCGCGAGCAGGTCTTCGGGAGGCAGCCCGTCGTGTGGTTCTTCGTGCTGCGCCAGGACGTTCCCGCGGATGTCGAGCAGAGCGACGGTCGCGTGGTGCACGGCCAGGTGCAGCGCGCCGACGACGTGCCGCCCGGTGTCGAGGCCGACCGGCACGTGCGGCCGGCCGACGCTCCGACGGGGCTCGGCTTCGGGGAACTCCCGCAGCAACCCCAGCCGGGTGAGGTCCGCGGTGTGCCCGGTGACGGCGGCTGCGGACAGGCCTGTCCGCCGCGCGATGGTGCTGCGCGCGATCGGCCCGTCGTCGAGGACCGCCCGCAGGACCGCGCTCGCGCTGGCACTGCGCCGGGCGCCGCGCGCGTCCGTCCTCTGTGGACCGCCGGCCCCCGTCATGGCCTGATCGTGGCAGACGTCGCGGCGCGCGAACAGCGTGCCCAGGATGCAGGACTTGACGCATACCCATATGGGCATATGATTGCCGCGTGGCACGAGCAGCGACGACGGCGGACACCTTCAACGCGGTCGCCGAACCCCGGCGGCGGCAGATCCTCGACGAGCTCATGGCCGGCGAGCGGTCGGTCGGCGATCTCGTCGCCCGGCTCGGGCTGGCGCAGCCGCAGGTGTCCAAACACCTGCGGGTGCTGCGCGAGGTGGGGGCGGTGGACGTCCGCGACGAGGGCCGGCAGCGCGTCTACCGGCTCAACGGCGCCGCGCTGAAACCCATCCACGACTGGGTCAAACGCTACGAACAGACGTGGTCGGAACGCTTCGAGCTGCTGGACGACGTACTCGAGGAACTCAAGGAACAGGAGAAGTGACATGGTGGAGACGAGCAGCGCGAAGGTCACCCTGCCCACGGACGAACAGATCCTGATCACGCGTGAGTTCACCGCGCCGAAGCATCTGGTCTACCGCGCGTGGACCACGCCCGAGCTGGTGAAGCGCTGGTGGGCCGGGCACCGCGGGACGACCACCGAGGTCGAGATGGACCTGCGGCCCGGCGGCCGCTGGCGGTACGTGATCAAGGCGAACGCGGGCTTCGAGGTCGCCTTCCACGGTGAGTACCGCGAAATCGTGCCGGACGAGAAGCTCGTCTTCACCGAGATGTTCGAGGGCGCGGATCCGCTGCCGGACGCCGACGTGCCCGTCAGCACCGTCACCTTCACCGCGCTCGAAGACGACCGCACGGTCGTGCACCTGCTGACGCAGATGACGAGCAAGGCGTTGCGGGACATGATCCTCGAGTCCGGCATGGAAGCCGGCATGCAGGAGCAGATGAACCTCATCGAGGAGCTGGCGAACTCGCTGCGCTAGCCCGGAGGAACCGCTCGCCCGTCTTCGCCAGCTCCCGGGCGAGCTCCGGCGCGTCGAGCACCTCGAAGTCCACTTCGAGCAGGCCCAGGTACAGCGCGAGCATCGGCGCGTGGTCGGACCCGACCTCCGCGACGCACCGGTCCGGTCCTTCGGCTGTGACGTCGACCGCGATGGGCAGCCGGGCCCGCACGTATTCGGCCGAAGCGTGCAGGCGGACCTTCGCGTGGAAGCGCCAGGTCGCCGCGCCCGCGCTGCGCTGCACGAACCGCACAACGTCACCTTCCGGCGGCTCGCGCGGGGCGAACCGCGGCCCGTTCGGCGTCCGCGGTGCCAGCCGGTCGACGCGGAAGGTGCGCCAGTCTTCACGGCCGGTGTCCCACGCGACCAGGTACCAGCGCCGGCCCCAGCTGACCAGGCGGTGCGGCTCGACGTCGCGGCGGCTGACCGCGCCCTCGTGGCCGGTGTAGCCGAACCGCAGTCGCTCGCCGGCCCGGATCGCCGACGCGATCACGCTCAGCACATCGGCGTCGACGGCCGGGCCGGTGCCGGGCACCGCGACCGTCGCGGCCTGCAGTGCCTGCACCCGGTGCCGCAGCCGGGACGGCAGCACCTGCTCCAGCTTCGCGAGCGCGCGCACCGACGTCTCCTCGATCCCGGCGACGCCGGCGGCGGTGCGCAGGCCGACCGCGACGGCCACGGCCTCGTCGTCTTCCAGCAGCAACGGCGGCAGCTGGGCGCCCGCGCCGAGCCGGTACCCGCCCTGGACGCCGGGGGAGGCCTCGACCGGATACCCGAGGTCGCGCAGCTTGCCGACGTCGGCGCGGACGGTGCGCGTGGTGACGCCGAGGCGGCCGGCCAGGTCGGCGCCGGTCCAGTCGCGCCGCGTTTCGAGCAGCGACAACAACCGCAGGAGCCGCGCGGAGGTCTGCAACATCTTTCGAGGGTGCCACGAATCGCGGAAGGAACCCTTCCGCAATCGTCTCTAGCGTCCTGCTCATGACGAACGACATCCGTCCCTTCCGCGTCGAGATCCCGCAGGCCGAGCTGGACGAGCTGCACCGGCGCCTGGCCACCGCCCGCTACCCCGAGCCGGTGCCCGGCGACGAGCCGGACTGGTCCCGCGGCATCCCGCCTTCGCGGGTCCGCGAGCTGGCCGAGCACTGGCGGACCGGCTACGACTGGCGCGCGCAGGAGGCCGCGCTCAACGCCCTCCCGCAGTTCACGACGGAGATCGACGGCCAGCCGATCCACTTCCTGCACGTCCGCTCGCCGGAACCGGACGCCGTCCCGCTGCTGCTGACCCACGGCTATCCCAGTTCGGTCGCCGAGTTCCTCGACGTGATCGGCCCGCTCGCCGACCCGGTCGCCCACGGCGGGGACGCGGCCGACGCGTTCCACGTCGTCGTCCCGTCGTTGCCGGGCTTCGGCTTCTCGACGCCGTTGAGCGGTCCGGGCTGGGAGCTGGCGCGCACGACGGACGCCTTCGCCGTGCTGATGACGCGTCTCGGCTACGACCGCTTCGCCGCGCAAGGCGGCGACATCGGCGCGGGCGTCACCGGCCGGCTCGCGGCGGTGTACCCGGAGCGCGTGCTCGGCACCCATGTGAACAGCGACCGCGGGACCATCGCCCTCGCCGGGGAGCAGCTCCCGATGCCCGGGAACCTGACCGAGGCCGAACAGACCGAACTGGACGCGGCCCGGGAAGCGTGGAAGGCCGGCCGGGGTTACCTGGACCTCCAGTCGCACAAGCCGGAGACGATCGCCGCCGGGCTCACCGACTCGCCGGTCGGGCAGCTGGCCTGGATCGCCGAGAAATTCGAGGCGTGGACGAACCCCGGCGGCGGGATCGGCCGCGACCGGCTGCTCACGACGGTCAGCCTGTACTGGTTCACACGCAGCGGCGCGACCGCGGCCCGCTTCCTCTACGAGGCCGCCCATTCCGGGCACGGCTGGCTGGCGCCGTCCGAGGTCCCGGCGGGCTGGGCCGTGTTCGACAGCTCGCCCGTGGTCCGGCGGATCATGGACCCCGACGAGAAGATCGAGCACTGGTCGGAGTTCGCCGAGGGCGGCCACTTCGCGGCGATGGAGGCGGGGGAGCTGCTGGTGGCCGACATCCGCGCGTTCTTCCGCAAGCTGCGCCGCTGAGCGGCCGCGCTGTGCCGCTGGGGTCGTGAGTGTTCAGGGCGGTTAGAACCGCCCTGAACACTCACGACCCCAGCCGCGGCAGACCGCTCACCGGCGCCACCTCGAGCGACCGGCGTGGTGAACCGGGCGGGTCTCCGCGGTAAAGCACCCTCACGACGGGCGTTGCTGCGACAGAATCGGCGGCGTGCAGTTCGCCATCCTCGGGCCGGTCGAAGCCCACGGTCCGGACGGGACGCCCGTCGCCCTCGGCGGCCCGCAGTTGCGCGGGCTGCTCGCGTTGCTGGCCCTCGACGCCGGGCGCGTCGTCAGCGCGGAGCGGCTCATCGACGGGCTGCACGGCGAAAACCCGCCCGAGGGTGCCGCGGAGGCCCTGCAGTCCCAGGTGTCCCGGCTGCGACGGCGGCTGCGGGACGGCGGGGCGCCCGACGGCCTGGTCGAGTTCACCCCCGCCGGGTACCGGCTGGCCGTCGACCCGCAGGACGTCGACGTCCACCGCTTCGAACGGCTCACCGCGCAGGCCCGGGAGACGGCCGATCCGACGGCGAAGCTGGCGCTGTTCGGTGACGCGCTCACGCTGTGGCGGGGTCCGGCACTCGACGGGCTCGCCGACCCGCCGCGCGCGGCCCGGCTGGCCGAGCTGCGCGTGACCGCGACCGAGGACCGGATCGAAGCCGGGCTGGCCCTCGGTCACCACGAACGGCTCGTCGCGGAGCTGCGGGAGCTCACCCGCGAACACCCGCTGCGGGAACGGCTCGCGACCCAGCTGATGCGCGCCCTGCACGGCGGCGGCCGTTCCGCCGAGGCCCTGGCGGTGTTCGCCGAAACCCGGGAGCGGCTGGCCGACGAGCTGGGCGCGGACCCGTCGCCGGACCTGGCGGACGCGCACGTCGCGGTTCTGCGGGCCGCGGCGCCCGCCCCGGCGCGCCGGGTTCCGGTGCCGCTCAGCGGGTTCGTCGAGCGCGCCGAGCGCGACCGGCTGGGCACGGCGTTGCGTGCCGCCCGGCTCGTCACGCTCACCGGGCCGGGTGGCGCGGGCAAGACCCGGCTCGCCGTCGAAGCGGCGTCCGGCGAACCCGGCGAAGTGTGCTTTGTCGAACTCGCGACGACGACCGAAGTCCCGCAAGCCGTGCTCGCCGCGCTGGGCCTGCGCGAGCAAGGCGTGCTGTCCTCGGCCGCGGCGGCCGACCCGGTGGATCGCCTGGCGGCCGGGCTCGCCGACCGGCCGCTGCTGCTGGTCCTCGACAACTGCGAACACGTCGTCGCCGAAGCCGCGCGGCTGGTCCGGCGGCTGCTCGGCGACTGCCCCGGCCTGCGGGTGCTGGCCACCAGCCGGGAAGCCCTCGGGCTGACCGGCGAGACACTGGTGCCGGTCGGAGCGCTGGCCGCCGACGCCGCCGATCGGCTCTTCACCGACCGCGCGGCGGCCGTCGTCCCGGGCGTGGTCCTCGATCCGGCCACGGTGTCCCGGATCTGCGCCGCGCTCGACGGCCTGCCCCTGGCGATCGAACTGGCCGCCGCGCGGCTGCGGTCGATGGCCGCCGAAGACGTCGCCGCCCGGCTCGACGACCGCTTCCGGCTGCTGTCGCGCGGCGAGCGCACCGCCGAACCGCGGCACCGCACGCTGCGCGGCGTCGTCGAGTGGAGCTGGGACCTGCTCGACCCGGACGAGCAGCGGCTCGCCGGCCGGTTCGCGGTGTTCGCCGGCGGCGCGCGCCTCGACGCCGTCGAGCGCGTCTGCGGTATCCCCGACGCCGACGGCCTGCTCAGCGGGCTCGTCGAGAAGTCCCTCGTCGAGCACACGAGCGGCCGGTACCGGATGCTGGAGACGATCCGGGCGTTCTGCGCCGGACAAGGCACCGCCGACCCCGCGGCACACGCGAAGTACTTCCTGGACCTCGCCCGCGCGGCCGAGCCGGAACTGCGCGGCGCGGACCAGCTCACGGTCCTGGCGCGGCTGACCGCCGAGCACGCCGACCTGCACGCGGCGCTGCGCTGGAGCGCCGCCGAGGCGCCGGAGGTCGCGTTGCGGCTGGTCGCGGCGCTGACGTGGTACTGGTGGCTGCGCGGGCTGCGCAGTGAGGCCGGGCCGTTCGCGGACGCCGTGCTCGCCGCCGTCGGGCCCGAGCCGCCACCCGGGCTCGAAGAGGAGTACGTCGTCTGCCTGATCCACGCGTCGGACACCGAGGTCGGGATCGAGCCGACCCTGCGCACCCTCGAAGGCCCGCTGCGGTACCCGTACCTCTTCCTGCTGTGGGCGTTTTCCCCGCGCACCAAGGCGAAAGAGGGCGAACGGCTCGCCGCGCTGATCGGCCCGGACACCTGGTCCCGCGCGTTCGCGCGGATCGGCGACGGCCTGGGCGCGCAGTACCGCGGCCGGATCGACGAAGCCGAGGCGCACTTTTCGGCGTCCCTGCAAGGGTTCCGCGAACTCGGCGACCGCTGGGGCCAGGCGAGCGCGCTGGAGAAGCTCGCGGAGTTCGCCGATTGGCGCGGCGACCACACGCGGTTCCGCGAGCTGATGGACGAGTCCGTCCGGCTGGCCGGCGAACTGGGGGCGGGCGAGGACGCCGCCGACCTGCTCTGCCGCCGCGCCGACGGGATGCTGCGGGCCGGGGACACCGCGGCTGCACAGGCGGACTACGAGGCCGCCGCGGAGACGGCCCGGGCGGTGGGCACGACGTTGACCCTGGCCCGCGCCCGTGGCGGCCTCGGTGAGATCGCGCGGCACGCGGGCGACCTCGCCGCCGCCCGGCGCTGGTATGCCTCCGCGCTCGGCCTGGCCGTCGACCCGGTGACCGGCGGCGAGACGCGGATCCGGCTGCACACCGGCTTCGGCTGGACGGCTGCGGCCGAAGGGCACCTCGACGAGGCGACCGAACTGCACCAGGAAGCGCTGGCCACGGCGTTGGAGCACGCGAACCTGCCGGGCGCGGCGCAGGCGGTCGAAGGCCTGGCCGGCGTGCTCGCCGCGCGGGCCGAGGACGAGCAGGCGGCGTTCCTGCTCGGGGTCGCCGTCGGGCTGCGCGGCGCGGAGGTCACCGGCGACGCCGACGTCACCGCGGTGACCGGCGCCGTCCGGGCCCGCATCGGTGGCGACGCCTACGTCAAGGCCTTCGAGCAAGGCCGGGAAATGCCGCCTG
Source organism: Amycolatopsis sp. NBC_00355 (assembly GCF_036104975.1). GTDB lineage: Bacteria > Actinomycetota > Actinomycetes > Mycobacteriales > Pseudonocardiaceae > Amycolatopsis. The sequence continues at coordinate 715,301 of NZ_CP107982.1, forward strand.
ACCAGGCTCTTCAGGACTTCGGTCAGCCGCGGTTCGCGCTCGGTTCGTGAGCGGTCAGCGGCCGCGCCCACGCTGCTGAGCATGACGGACAACCGAGAAATCCTGATCTCCGGCGCCAGCGTCGCCGGCCCCGCCCTCGCCTGGTGGCTGCACCACCACGGCTTCCGCCCGACGATCGTCGAGCGCGCCCCGAGCCTGCGCGAAGGCGGCTACAAGGTCGACATCCGCGGCACCGCCGTCGACGTCGTCCGCCGGATGGGCCTGCTGGAACAGGTGCACGCGGTCGCCACCGACATGCGCGGCGCCGGGTTCGTGAACAAGCGTGGCAAGGAGATCGCGAAGCTGGACGCCGACACGTTCGGCTTCCGCGACGGCGACGACACCGAGATCCTGCGCGGCGACCTGGCGAAGATCCTCTACGAGCACACCCGCGACGACGTCGAATACGTCTTCGGCGACTGGATCACCGGGCTCGACGAGCGCGCGGACGGCGTCCACGTCACCTTCGCCCACGGCGCGCCCCGTCGGTTCGACCTGGTCGTCGGCGCCGACGGGCTGCACTCCGGCGTCCGCGCGCTGGCGTTCGGCCCGGAAGAGCAGTTCCTGAAGCGGTTCGACGCCTACATCTCGATCTCGACCGTGCCCAACACCTTCGACCTGGACCGCTGGGAGCTGCTGCACTCGGCGGCGCCGGGCAAGATGGTCAACGTCTACAGCACGGCCCGCGCCGCGGACGCGAAGGCCGCGTTCTGGTTCACCGGCACGGACCTGCCCTACGACCGCCGCGACGTCGACGGCCAGAAGAACCTCGTCGCCGACCAGTTCGCCGGCCTCGGCTGGCAGATCCCGGAGCTGCTGGAGTCGATGCGCGCAGCCGGCGACTTCTACTTCGACCCGGTGTGCCAGATCCTGATGGACCGGGTGTCGGCCGGGCGCGTGACGCTCGTCGGCGACGCGGGCTACTGCCCGTCCCCGGCCTCGGGCCAGGGAACGAGCCTGGCTTTGGCGGGTGCATACGTCCTGGCGGGCGAACTGGCCGCGGCCGCGGGCGACTTCACCGTGGCATTCGAAAAGTACGAAGCCGAGATGCGGCCGTACATCGAGAAGAACCAGGCCCTGGCGAAGTCCGCGCTGCGCGGCATCATCCCGCAGTCCCGCGCCTTCGCGTGGATCAACACCCGGATGATCAAGCTGATGCCCTACATGCCGGGCCGCAACCGCATCCTGGAACAGATCGCCGCCCCCATCCGCCAGGCGGCGAACGCCTTGGTGCTGAAGGACTACGCGACGGCCGGCCGTGCGGCAGGCTGAGGGCCGCGACGGGTCCGCACGACCCGGCGCGGCACCCGGCTCAAAGGGCCGCGCGGACCTGCGTCCCGACTTCCTCCAGCTCCGCCCGCTCCCGCACCCGCCAGTCCGCGCTGAGGACGAAACCGTCGTCCGGGTGGCGGGGGATGACGTGCAGGTGGACGTGGGGGATCTCCTGGCCCGCGGCGGTGCCGTCGGCCAGGAACAGGTTGATCCCGTCGGTCCGGATCCCGGTGCGGCGCAACGCCGCCGCGAGGGTCTGGGCGATGGTGAACATCCGGGCGCCCGCCTCGGCGGGGAGGTCGGCCAGGCCTTCGTGGTGGGCCCGGGGGAGCACCAGCAGGTGTCCGGTGGACACCGGGCGCAGGTCGACGACGGCGACGAACTCGTCGTCCTCGTGCACGAACGTCGCCGGCGCGAGCCCGGTGGCGATCGCGCAGAAGATGCACTTGCCGCCGGGTGTGGTCGCGGGGAGGTGGGGAGGCTTGGCCATGCCGCCGACCGTAGCGGGAAGATCAGCCCGCTGTCAGGTGGGAATCCGCCCAGTCCGCGAAGGACGTCAGCGGGATGCCGAGGGCCCGCGCGAACTCCGGGCGCGCGGGGTGGCCGATCTCGTTCGTCCACTCGTGCCGCACGGTGAACGCGGGCGCGCCGGCCGCCACGGCTTCCGCCGAGGTCAGGTCGGGCGCGGTGATCTCCACGCCGTGGACGCGGGAGAGCACCTCGGCGACGCCCGCCATCGTCCGGCGCTCACTGGCGAGTTCCAGCTCGACGCCGTCGAAGCGTGCCGGGTCGGCGAAGGCCGCCGCGGCCGCGGCACCGATGTCGGCGACGGCGACGAGCGAGAGTTCCGTGTCCGGCTTGATGGGCGTCACCAGCCCGCCGCCGACGCCGTGGGGGAGCAGGAACGACGGCGGCAGGAAGTTCTCCATGAAGAACCCGGGCTTGAGCAACGTCCAGTGCGCGAAATCGGCTTCGCGAACGCGGTCCTGGATCGCGGTCTTCGTCTCCAGGTAGTGCTCCATCGACTTCCAGCGGCCCTCGGCCCAGCCCGGCGCCGAGCGGTGCTGCCCGGCCCCGGAGACCGACGCGTGCACGAACTGCGCCACGCCCGCGTCCCGGGCGGCGTCGATCAGGTTGCGGGCCTGGACCAGCTCGGAGTCGCCGTCGAGGTCGGTCAGGTCGGGCAGTTGCACGGAGAACACGCCCCGCACGCCCTCGAGTGCCGGGACGAGCGAACCGGGGTCGTAGAGGTCGCCGGTGACGAGCTCGGCGCCGAGCGCTCGGATCGCTCCGGCCTGTGCGGTGCCGGGGTCGCGGACGAGCGCGCGGACTTCGGTGCCCGCGGCGAGCAGTGCGCGGGCCGTGGCGCCGCCCTGCTTGCCGGTGGCGCCGGTGACGAGGACGGGGGACATGGGAGCTCCTTCGGACAGCTAAGTGGCGGGGCCCGCCACTTCGTGTCCGCTACGATAGCCATGAAGTGGCGGCCCCCGCCACTTAACCTTCCGGAGGTGGTCATGCGGCGGTCCGACGCCCAGCGCAACTACGCGCTGATCCTCGCCGTCGCCGAGCGGGAGGTCGCCGAGCACGGCGCGGAGGCGTCCCTGGAACAGATCGCCCGCACGGCCGGCGTCGGCTCGGCCACCGTGCGCCGGCACTTCCCGACCCGGCGCGCGCTGCTGGACGCCGTGTTCCGCGAACGCGTCGACGCGCTGGACGGCCGGGCCCTCGCCCTCGCCGATGCCGACGACCCGCGGGCCGCCCTGCTCGACTGGCTCACGGCGTTGACGGAGTACGCCGCCTCCGCGCGGGGCATGGCGGCGGCGCTGATACCGGACGAAGATCCGGACGGCGAGCACGTCTGCGGCCGCCTCACCGACGCCGGCGAACCGGTGCTGCGCCGCGCGGTCGAGGCGGGCGCGGTGCCGGCCGGGGTGACGTCGGCGGACCTGGTCGCGGTGGTGACGGGCATCGTGCTGGCGACCGAGCACGGGCGCGACCCGACCGGGGAAGCCTTGCGGCTGCTGGGGTTGGCGGTGCGGGGGATCAGCCCGTCATGAGAAGTGGTACGCGGCGGTGAGCCAGCCGCGGACCTCATCGTCCACTTCGGACGGTGCGCGCAGGCTCACCCGGTGCCCGACCCGCGGCCCGTCGGTGCCCCACGCCGGCCGGATCCGGGCCGTCTCGACCGGGCTCGGCAGGAACAGGTAGAGCAGGACGTCCCGGGAGCGCGGGCGCACCTCGGCGAGCTTGCGCTCCCGTTTGAGGAACACGCCGATCTTGACCGCGTCCTCGTGGAAGCCGCCGAGGGTGCGCAGGTGGGCGGCGATCGCGTCGTACACCGCGCGCTGTGCCGGGGAACGTGCGGCGAACGTGTCGTCGACCGTGCACCCCGGCACGCACGTGTGCCCCTGACCGGCGCGCGCGAACTCGCGGTCGCACTGCGGGCACGTCCAGCGGGTCGGCATGCCGTCCAGGATGGCACTCACCGCGCGCCGGGACGACCCGGTGTTCCGGACGGGGTCCGCTGGTGCGCTGAGCCGCCGGCCAGGTACCGCTGGACCGTCGGCGCGATCTCCGTGACGAGGTCTTCCTGGGTCAGCGCGACCACCGGCGGCAGGCGCAGGACGTAGCGGGTCAGCGCCAGGCCGAACAGCTGTGTGACGACCAATCCGGCCCGGCGGGGCGCGTCGGCCGGGTCGCCGAAGCGCAGCACCGCCGGCGTGACCTGGCCGGCGAACACCTCCCGGATCTTCTCGACCACGGCGTCGTCGGCCACCGCGGACCGCAGCAGCGTCAGCAGGATCTCGTCGGTCGGCGGCTGCTCCCAGAGCGCGAGGAACTGCCGCGTCAGCAGCTCGCCGACGGTGCCCGGATCGGCTTCGGCGAGGTCCGGCAGGTCCAGTTCGACGTCCACGGCCGCCGCGAACAGGCCGTCCTTGCTGCCGTAGTAGCGCATCACCATCGACGGGTCGATGTCCGCGTCGGCGGCGATCGAGCGGATGGTCGCCCGGCGGAAGCCGTCGGCGGCGAATCGGCGGCGCGCGGCGTCGAGGATGGCCGCGCGGGTGGCGTCCGACCGGCGGGGAGAGGGCTCGTCAACCATGTCAACAAGTGTAGGCCAACACTTGTTGACAAGCCAGCCGGGTGGTGCTTACGTGGATGCCAACAGTTGTTGGCAAACCTGAGGAGCCCGCCATGAACCTGCCCGCCCGCACCGACGTGCTGATCGCCGGAGCCGGCCCCGCCGGCCTCGCCGCCGCGATCGCGCTGGCCGAGGCCGGCGTCGACTACGTGCTGCTGGACCGCCAGGCCGAGGGCGCGAACACGTCCCGGGCCTGCGTGATCCACGCCCGGACACTGGAGGTGCTCGCCGAGCTGGGCGTCACCGAGCGGCTGAAGGAGCTGGGCGTCGTGGTCCCGACGTTCACGGTCCGCGACGGCGCCACGGTGCTCGCGAAGGTGCCGTTCGGCGGGCTGCCCACCGCCTACCCGTACACGCTGATGGTGCCGCAGGACGTGACCGAAGCGGTGCTGCTGGCGCGGCTGCGCGAGGCCGGCGGCGACGTCCACCGGCCGTACGAGGTCACCGCGGTCGCGGGCGACGACACCGGCGTCACGGTGACGGTCGCCGGTGGCGAGACGATCCGGGCACGGTACGTCATCGGCGCCGACGGCATGCACAGCGTGGTGCGGGAGCAGGCCGGGATCGGGTTCAGCGGTGCCAGCTACCCCGAGTCGTTCGTGCTCGCCGACGTCCGGATGAGCTGGCCCCTCGACCGCGAGGAGGTCAGCCTGCACCTGTCACCGGAGGGGGTGACGGTGGTCGCCCCGCTGCCCGGGGCCGACGACCACTACCGGGTGGTCGCGACCGTCGCCTCCGCTGCCGAGAAGCCGGGTGTCGGGGACATCCAGTCCATTGTGGACAAGCGCGGGCCGGAGGGTGCGCGGTCGCGGGTGACCGAGGTGCTGTGGAGCTCGCGGTTCCGGGTGCACCACCGGGTGGCCGACCACTACCGCGCGGGCCGGATCCTGCTGGCCGGCGACGCGGCCCACGTGCACAGCCCGGCCGGTGGCCAGGGCATGAACACGGGCATCCAGGACGCCGTGGCGCTGGGCGGTTTGCTGGCCCGGGTGCTCGCCGGCGAACCGGACGCGCTCCTGGACACCTACGAGACGACCCGCCGCCCCGTGGCCACCGGCGTGGTCGCCTTCACGGACCGCATGACCCGCATGGCCACGCTCCGCCCCCGCCCGGCGCGCCTGCTGCGCAACACGGTGCTCAAGCTGGCCTTCGGCCTGCCCCCGGTCCGCTCGAAGATGGCTTATCAGCTGGCCGAGCTGGCGGCCCGCTGACCCGCTCCGCCCGGCCGTGTCGGCCACTCCGGCCAGCACGGCGCCCGGAACGGGCAGCACGGCGGACTTGGCTCAGCGGGTCGGGGGGACGATCCCGTACTCGTGGATCTTCCGGTAAATCGTCGCCCGGGAGATCCCGAGCAGTTTCGCCGCGCGGACTTTGTTGCCGTCCGCGTCCTCCAGGCACCGCACGATCGCGTCGCGCTCGATGGACTCGAAGCGGTTCAACGGCCTGCGCGTCACCGCGTGGAACTCGGCCGGGAGGTCACCCGGGCGGATGGTGCCCGCGCGGCGGCGCTGGGCCACCGTGCGCAGCACCTGGTACAGCTGGCCCGTGTTGCCCGGCCACTCCGCCCGCATCAGCAGGTGCAACGCGGCCGCCGAGCAGGTGAGGCGGCCGCCGTAGCCGAGTTTGCTCAGGACCAGGGGGACCAGCTCCGCCAGGTCCTCGACGTGGTGGCGCAACGGGGGCACGCGCACCGTGCGCGGGAAGAACTTCAGCAGCTCCGCGAGCGCCGGCTTGGTCTCGGCGCCCGGGGCGAGCGTCGCCACCACCCACGGGGCGTCGTCGCGCTCGCGCAGTTCGCGCAGGGCTCCCGCCAACGCCGTCGCGGCGAGCACCGACAGCCGGTCGGCGTGGCGGATCACCAGGGTGCGGACCGGCGTCTGGGCGTGCTCGCGCAGCAGCGCGGCCGTCCAGTCCGGGCCGGTCGCGACCGCCGCGTCCACCGTGAGCAAGCGGGACGCCGGGTGGTGGCGCTGGTGCAGGCCCTTGGCCAGGGTCAGTTTGCCCGTGCCGGGCTCGCCTTCCAGCGCGACCCATTCGCCGCGCTCGTGGCCGGCGTCGAGTTCGTGGCCGCAGCGCAGCCACAGAGGCGCCGAGCCGACGACGCCCGGCAGGTACATCGGCAGCATCGGGATCGACGCGGCCAGCGTCTCCTCGGCTTCGATCAGCTTCACCGACAGCACGCCGCCCGCGGTGTCGGTCTCGCGCTGGCCCGGGACGCGGCGGCAGTACACGCGCACGCGCAAGCCGCTCGACAACGCGAGCATCGCCGACGTCCGCTCGCCGTCGGACAGGGCCTCGGTGGCGTACCCCAGCAGCAGCGACTGGTCGGCCGGGTCGAGCAGCTGCCGCGCCCGGTCGTTCATCATCACGATGTCCTCGTTGAACGCCAGCACGATGCCCGTCCAGCGGCGGCACGTCTGCAGGTAGGCCTGGAAGAGGATCATCTCCCGCAGGTCGCTGTGGCGCAGCAGGGCCTGGCGGATCTGCTCGGCGGTCGAGCGGGCCAGCGCGATGAGCAGGCCGCCCGCGTCCTTGTACCAGCAGGTCAGGTCGACGGCGCCGATCTTCTTGCCGGAGAGCGGGTGGTGGATCGGGACGCCGGCGCAGGCGAGGTTCTCGAGGTGCTCGGCGTAGTGCTCGTGGCCGAACACGGTGGTCGCGCGGCCGTCCTCCAGTGCGGTGCCGATCCCGTTGGTGCCGACGGACTGCTCGCCGTAGCTGAACCCGGGCACCAGCTCGACGCGTTCCAGGTGCCGCCGCAGGTCGGCGTCGCCGGTCCGCTGCGTCAGCACGACGCCGTTGGCGTCGGTGAGGATCAGGCTGATCGGCTGCCCGTCGAACTGCTCGGTGAGCTTGCCCAGGACGGGCTCGGCGCCGCGCATCAGGGGGATGTCGAGGTTCTGGTCGCCGAGGTAGAGCGGGTCGATCCGGTCGGCTTCGACCTGGAACTCCCGCGACCGGCGCCAGGAGGCGAGGATCGTCTGCCGGACGGTGCCGGCCGGGACCTGTTCGGCGGTGAGGAACCGCACCCGCGTCCGGGCGAGCTCGTCGTCGGCGAGCAGCATGCCGGGCACCTTGTCGTCCACGTGACCTCCTGAATCCCGCGGCCCACGTGGGTGCGGGCACACCCGTTGTGCCGCCCGTCCAGCCTAAGCGCGTTAGGCCTTTCACGGTGTCTCAAATTGAGACGCTCCGGCCTGCCCGGCGGCGGTGCGATGAACGGGCCGGGGACCTCGTGTCCGCCCATCCACCAGGAGGTGCGCCAGTGGCCGCCGATTCCGGGGAGACCTACAACCCGTGGACGATCGTGAACCTGGTTTTCACGCATCTGGCCGAACAGGGCCTGCACCCCGTGTTCGGCGGTGAGGGCCACCCCGGCGATCCGGCGGCGGCCCTGCTGCGCGCGCTCGGCATCACGCCGACCGTCGAGGGAGACGCGCGCGTGCGGAACGGTGTCCAAAACGAGCTCGCCGCACTGCGGGCCCGGATGTTCAGCGAGCGTGAAGAGCCCTGAGCAGCGGGTTCTGTCTCAGATTGAGACCCGCGTCACCTCGGGCCGCCCCTTGAATGGTGGACGCAGGACGTGCGCCCCGACACCCGGCCGGGATCCGAGTCGCTCGGCCGCCGTAGGCAGGAGCCACGGATAAGGAGTGATCTATGAGCCGCCAGAGTGTGGCGAAAGCCCACCAAAAGATCCAGGAACTGTCGTGGGAACCGGCGTACCACACCCCGGTTTCGCACTACGGGACCGACTACACCTTCCAGAAGGCCAAGAAGAAGGACCCGCTGAAGCAGGTCCTCCGTTCGTACTTCCCGATGCAGGAAGAAAAGGACCACCGGGTCTACGGTGCCGAAGACGGCGCGATCCGCGGCAACATGTTCCGCCAGGTGCAGGAACGCTGGCTGGAGTGGCAGAAGCTGTTCCTGAGCATCATCCCGCTGCCGGAGATCTCCGCGGCCCGGGCGATGCCGCTGCTGTTCCGCACGGTCCCCAACCCGGAACTGCACAACGGCCAGGCGATCCAGATGATCGACGAGGTCCGGCACTCGACGATCCAGCAGAACCTCAAGCGCCTGTACATGCAGAACTACATCGACCCGGCGGGCTTCAACTCGAGCCTGCGCAACTTCCAGAACGACTACTGCGGCACCATCGGCCGTCAGTTCGCCGAAGGTTTCATCACCGGTGACGCGATCACCGCGGCCAGCATCTACCTGACCATCGTGGCGGAGACGGCGTTCACCAACACGCTGTTCGTCGCGATGCCGGCCGAAGCCGCCGCCAACGGCGACTACCTGCTGCCGACGGTGTTCCACTCGGTGCAGTCGGACGAGTCCCGGCACATCAGCAACGGGTACGCGACGCTGCTGATGGCGTTGTCGGACGAGAGCAACCACCAGCTGCTCGAGCGCGACCTGCGCTACGCGTGGTGGAACAACCACGCCGTCGTCGACGCCGCGATCGGCACGTTCATCGAATACGGCACGAAGGACCGCCGCAAGGACCGGGAAAGCTACGCGGAGATGTGGCGTCGCTGGATCTACGACGACTACTACCGCAGCTACCTCGTCCCGCTCGAGAAGTACGGCTTGGTCATCCCGCACGACCTCATCGAGGAGGCGTGGAACCGGATCTGGAACAAGGGCTACGTCCACGAGGTCGCGCAGTTCTTCGCCACCGGGTGGCTCGCCAACTACTGGCGCATCGATCCGATGACCGACGAAGACTTCGAGTGGTTCGAGTACAAGTACCCCGGGTGGTACGACAAGTACGGCGCGTGGTGGGAGAACTACAGCCGGCTCGCGACGCCGAACGGGCACCACCCGATCGTCGCCGAGGACGTCAACTACGTTTACCCGCACCGCTGCTGGACGTGCATGGTGCCGTGCCTCATCCGCGAGGACATGGTGGTCGACGAGGTCGACGGCCAGCACCGCACCTACTGCTCGGAGACGTGCCGCTGGACCGACGCCGAGGCGTTCCGGCCCACCTACCAGGGCCGCAACACCCCGAACATGGGCAAGCTGGTCGGCGCGCGTGAGTGGGAGACGCTCTACCACGGCTGGAACTGGGCCGACGTCGTCACCGACATGGGCTTCGTGCGCGACGACGGCAAGACCATGGTCGCGCAGCCGCACCTCGACCTCGATCCCAAGAAGATGTGGACGCTCGACCACCTGCGCCGGATGCCCGAGGTGCAGTCGCCGAACGTGCTGCTCAACCAGATGAACGACGAGGAACGGGCCGCGTTCCAGGCCGACTACAACCGCCAGGGCCCGGCCGGGCGCCCGGCACCGCAGAAAGCCTGACGCGCGACCACCGGTCGTGAGTGTTTAGGGCGGTTCTAACCGCCCTAAACACTCACGACCCCGCACCGAGACGGGGGCTGGCATGTCAGAGAAACACCGCGTGCGGTTCGAGCCCGTCGGGATCGAGATCGACGTCGCCGAGGAGCAGACCATCCTGCGCGCCGCCGCCGAGCAGGGCGTGATGCTCATGCACGGCTGCAAGGAAGGGCAGTGCGCGGCCTGCAAGTCGTTCATCCTCGACGGCGAGGACGTCGAACACGACAAGTACTCGACCTTCGCGTTGCCCGACTACGAAAAGGAGGAAGGTTTCACCCTGCTGTGCCGGGCCCACGCCTATGAGGACCTCACGATCGAGCTGCTCAACTACGACGAGGAGATGATCCAGTCGGGGCTGCCGATCCAGGAGGCGGAAGTCGAGGTCGTGTCGAACGACAACGTCACCCACGACCTGCGCCACCTCGTCGTCAAGCTGACCGATCCCGAGCAGCCGCTGAAGTTCTTCCCGGGCCAGTACCTGGACTTCGCGATCCCGGACACCGAGGAGTCGCGGTCGTTCTCGATGGCCAACACCTCGGCGCGCGACGGGCTGCTCGAGTTCGTCATCAAGATCTACCCCGACGGGCTGTTCTCCACGTTCCTGGACACGCGCGTCGCGGTGGGTGACCGGCTGCGGATCACCGGCCCGTTCGGGGTGTTCACGTTGCGGGACAACCCGAGCGCGGACCTGGTCTTCGTCGGCGGCGGGGCCGGGATGGCGCCGATCCTGTCGTTGCTGCGGACCATGGCCGAACGCGGTATCGAGCGGAAGGCGACCTACTTCTACGGCGCGCGCCGCCGGCAGGACCTCTGCTTCGACGCCGAACTGCGGGAGCTGCAGGAGAAACTCCCGGACTTCCGGTACGTGCCGGCGCTTTCGGAGCCGGGTGACGACGACTGGGACGGCGAAACCGGCTTCGTCACCGACGTCCTGCGCGCGGCCGGACTCGACCTGAAGGGCGCCGACGCCTACGTCTGCGGCCCGCCGCCGATGGTCGAAGCCGCGCTGGAACTGCTGCCCGCGCTCGGCGTCGCCGACAAGCGCGTCTTCTACGACAAGTTCACCACCACGGGCGAATCCGACGCCTGACACCCGAGGACGGATCCCATGACAGCCACTTCCGAACGCAGTGTGCCGAAGCCGACGTTCACCGACGCCGAGGCGGGCGCCAAGGTCTTCCCGGACTCCAACGCCCGTCAGTACAACTACTTCACCCCGGCCAAGCGCAAGCAGAGCCACTACGAAGACGTCACCGTCGAGGTGCAGCCCGACCCCCGGCACTACCTGTCGCAGGGCTGGCTCTACGCCTTCGCCGACGGCAAGGCCGGCTACCCGCTCGAGTGGACCGCGATGAAGGCGTGGGGGTCCGACCGCCCGGTGCCCGTGCGCAGCCCCGGCTCCGGCGGCAAGGGCTACGACTGGCCCGCCCACGGCTGGCACGAATTCCGCGACCCCAACGAGGAGTGGGAACTCACCCTCTACCGGTACAACGCGAACGTCGTGCGCCAGCTCAACCAGAACATCGACGCGGCCCGCCAGGCCAAGGCGTTCGAGCAGTGGAACCCCAACTGGATCGACTTCGTCGCCAAGCACGTCGGCGCCTGGATGCACGTGGACCACGGGCTCGGCCTGTACCTGTACGCCAACGCCAACCGGCGCGCCCCGACCAACATGCACAACAACGCGATCTCGGTGAACAGCATGCACCGGATCCGCGCGGCGCAGGACCTGGCGCTGTACACGCTGACGCTCACCGAAGAGGTCCCCGGTTTCGACGGCGGCGCGCACCTGGCGACGTGGAACGAGGACCCGGCCTGGCAGGGCGTGCGGGAGACCGCCGAGCAGCTGACCGGGATCTGGGACTGGTGCGAGGCGATCTTCGCCTCGAACATCGTCTTCGAGCCGCTCGTGGGCGAGCTGTTCCGCAGCAACCTGGTGCAGCAGGCCGCGCCGGCGAACGGCGACTTCGTCACCCCGACGCTGATCGGGGCCGAGGAGTTCGACTTCTCCGAGCGCGACCTCCGTTACACCAAGGCGATGTTCGACCTGCTGATCAACGACAAGGAGTTCGGCGACCAGAACAAGGCGCTGGCGCAGAAGTGGCTCGAGGACTGGGTCCCGCGGTGCATCTCCGCCGCGCGCGCCCTGCAGCCGTTGTGGTCGCAGCCCGACGCGAAGCCGATCCGGTTCGAGGACGGCCTCGACCGCGTCAAGAGCCGGTTCGCCGGAATCCTGTCCGATTTGGGTCTCAAAGCACCGGAGGAGCTGGGCCAGTGACCGTCTTCAAAACCTCGGAAAGCCCGTACAAGGTCAACAACACGGCCTCGAACATGTGCGGCTTCACCCTGATGAACAACCAGGTCGGCGCGATCATCGCGGAAGTCATGTCCGCCAAGGACAACGTGACCGTGACGCCGTTGCCCTCGATGATCCGCGTCGACGCGAAGGGCCGGACCGACCTGATCTACGCCGAGGTCGACGAGGCCGCCGGCGAGGAAGAGGGCTGGTTCAACGCGGCCGAGTTCGAGGAGAGCATGTCCACCCACTACGGGCGGATGATCCACGAGGACGACCGCACGATCATGTTCGCCAACCCCGAGGACGCGGCCGAGTACCTCGACTTCGACCTCAAAGTGATCAACAAGTAATCCGCAAAACCCGCTAGGAAGCACTCGATCCGCTCAGGAGGGTCACCCGTGTACGAAAAAGATGGCGAAAAGTATTTCGTAGTTGACGCCCACACCCATTTCTGGGACGCCAGCCCGGACAACTGGGTCAAGGGGCAGGAGGAATACGCCAAGGGGTGGATCGAGTGCTTCCACGCCTACCAGGGCCTCGGCCCGAAGGAGACGCACTGGCCGATCGACCGCTTCCAGAAGTACTCCGAAGAGCTGATGATGCACGACCTGTTCGAGGTCGGGCACGTCGACACGGCCATCTTCCAGCCGACGAACCTGCGGCAGTGGTACACGAACGGGTTCAACACCACCGAGGCCGACGGCGCGATGGCCGAACGGCACCCGGGCAAGTTCCTCGTCAACACGACCTTCGACCCGCGTGAAGGCGACGAAGGCATAAAGGCGTTCGAGGAACGGGTCAAGCGCTACGGCTGCAAGGGCGTCAAGCTCTACACGGCCGAGTGGCGCGGTGACTCCCGCGGCTGGAGCCTCAAGGACCCGGAAGCGGCGAAGTACCTCGAGAAGTGCGAAGAACTGGGCGTCAAGAACGTCCACATCCACAAGGGCCCGACGATCTGGCCGCTCGACAAGGACGCCTTCGACGTGTCCGATGTGGACCACGTGGCGACCAACTTCCAGGGCCTCAACTTCATCGTCGAGCACGTCGGCCTGCCGCGCATCGAGGACTTCTGCTTCATGGCCACCCAGGAGCGCAACGTCTACGCGGGGCTCGCCGTCGTCATCGGCGGCCTGATGCACGCCCGGCCGAAGTTCTTCGCGAAGGTCATGGGCGAGCTGATGTTCTGGATCGGCGAGGACAAGCTGATCTTCGGCGCGGACTACGCCATCTGGGAACCGAAGTGGCAGGTCGAGGGCTTCGTCGACTGGAACATGCCGCCCGACGACGAACTGTCCGACTTCGCGCCGCTGACGATCGACCAGAAGCGGAAGATCCTCGGCCTGAACGCCGCCCGGCTCTACGGCATCGACGTGCCGGAGGAGCTGCGGATCAAGGACCCGGAGAACGTCGAGCCCGTCGGCGTGCCGAACTCATGACGGCACTCGACGATCGGGGTGTGCGGGCCGGCCACGCGCAGGTGTGGTCGGCCCTGGGCACCGTCCGGGATCCCGAGCTGGACGAACCCCTCACCGATCTCGGCTTCGTGGCCCGCTGCGAGGTGAGCGCGGCGGGTCAGGCCGTCATCCGGCTGCGGCTGCCGACCTACTTCTGCGCGCCCAACTTCGCGTTCCTGATGGTCGCGGACGCCTACGACGCCGTCGCCGGGGTGGCGGGCCTGACCGGGCTCGACATCCGGCTCGACGACCACTTCGCCTCCGACGTCATCAACCGCGGGGTGGCGGCCCGGCAGGGGTTCGTCGCGTCGTTCGAGGGTGAGGCCGTCGACGAGCTCGACACGCTGCGCTACGACTTCGTGCGCAAGGCCGTGCTGGCCGGCACCGACCGGGTCTGCCGGACCCTGTCGGGCACCGGGCTCGACCCGGCGGCCCTCACACTCGGTGAAGTCCCGGCGAGCCCGGACCTCGACCGGCTGCGGGCCCGCCGCCGCGAGCTCGGCCTGCCCGCCGGCGACGGCGACCCGTTGCTGCTCGACCCGGCGACCGGGCAGCCGGTCGCGCCCGGCGAGGCGAAACGGCACCTCGCTTTCGCCCGGTTGACCCGCACGAGCATGGAGGCCAACTCCGGCGTGTGCCGCGGCATGCTGCGTGCCCGGTACTCGCTCACCGCAGAAGAGGAGGGCACGGGATGAAGGCCGTGCGGCTGCAGAAGTACCACCGGCAACCGGTGATCGAAGAGGTGCCGGAGCCGCGCGCCACCGGGCCCTTCGACGTCGTGGTGAAGATCGGCGGCGCCGGCGTGTGCCGCACCGACCTCCACATCATCGAAGAGCAGTGGGCCGAGAAGTCCGGCGTCGCCCTGCCGTACACGATCGGGCACGAGAACGCCGGCTGGGTGCACGAGGTCGGCCCGGCGGTGTCCAATGTGGAGGTCGGCGACACCGTCATCCTGCACCCGACACCGACGTGCGGGCTGTGCCACGCCTGCCGCGCGGGTGACGACATGCACTGTCCCAACGGGAGCTTCCCGGGCATCGACAGCGACGGCGGCATGGCCGAGTACCTGCTGACGTCGGCGCGGGCGTGCATCAAGCTCGACCCGGCGACCCGGCCCTCGGACGTCGCGGCGCTGGCCGACGCGGGCATCACCGCCTACCACGCGGTGCGCAAGGCCGTCCCGCTGCTGTACCCGGGCACCACCTGCGTCGTCAACGGCGCCGGCGGCCTCGGGCACATCGGCATCCAGTCGCTGAAGGCGCTGACCGCGACCCGCGTGGTCGTGGTCGACCGCAACGCCGACGCGCTGGAGCTGGCGGCCACCCTGGGCGCCGACGAAACCGTGCTGGGCGACGGCAAGCAGGTCGAGGCGGTGCTCGACCTGACCGGCGGCAACGGCGCCGAGGTCGTGCTCGACTTCGTCGCCGAGCAGGGCGCCCAGCAGGACGCGTTCGCGATGACCCGGCGTGCCGGGTCGCACTTCGTGATCGGCTACGGCAGCAACATCGACATCCCGACCATCGACATCATCTCCACCGAGCGCAGCGTCATCGGCAACCTGGTCGGCACGTACAACGACCTCGTGGAGCTGATGGTGCTCGCCCAGGCCGGGAAGGTCACGCTCCACACGAAGAAGTACCCGCTGGACGCGGCTCTCGACGCACTGGCCGACCTCGATGCCGGACGCGTGCGCGGTCGGGCCATCCTCACACCCTAGGAGCAGGAAACATGGCGAAGGAACTTCGGTTCGGCTCGGACGCCCGCGACCTGCTTCTCGCGGGCGTCGACAAGCTGGCGGAAGCGGTCAAGTCCACCCTCGGTCCCAAGGGCCGCAACGTGATCATCGAGAAGATCACCGGTTCGCCGGTGGTCACCAACGACGGCGTCACCATCGCCCGCGAGATCCACCTCAAGAACCAGTTCGAGAACATGGGCGCGCAGCTGGTCAAGGAAGCGGCGATCAAGACCAACGATGTCGTCGGCGACGGCACCACCACGGCCACCGTGCTCGCCCAGGCCATCGTCCACGAAGGCATGCGGGCGATCACCGCCGGCGGCAACCCGGTGCTCGTCAAGCGCGGCATCGACCACGCCGTCGGGCTGCTGGTGGCGTACCTGGAGAAGCAGGCGCACCCGGTGGTGTCCGAAGCGGACTACGCGCGGGTCGCGGCGATCTCGGCGAACGACGACGACACGGTCGGCGCCGTCATCGCGAAGGCCCTGCACACCGTCGGCGACGGCGGGGTGGTGACCGTCGAAGAGTCGCCGATGATCGGGATGAGCGTCGACTTCGTCGAGGGTTTCGAGTTTGACAACGGCTACCTCTCGCCGTACCTGGTCACCGACCCGGGCCGGCTCGAGGCGGTGCTCGACGACCCGTACATCCTGATGTCGGCGGAGAAGATCACCAAGGTGCAGCAGCTGATGCCGTTGCTGGACAAGGTGATGCGGGCCCCGCGGCCACTGGTGATCATCGCCGAGTCGATCGAGGGCACGGCGCTGTCGATGCTGGTGCACAACCACGTGAACGGCACGTTCCAGTCGGTGGCCGTCCGCGCGCCGGGGTTCGGCGACCGGCGGCTGCACAAGCTGGAGGACCTCGCCGCGATCGTCGGCGGCGCGGTGCTCTCGCGGACGTCCGGCTTCAGCATGGAGACGATGACGCTGGAGCACCTCGGCCGGGCCAAGCAGGTCCGGGTCACCGCGAACAACACCACGATCGTCGGCGGCGGCGGTACCTCCGACGCCGTCGAGTTCCGGGTCGGGCAGCTGCGGGCGGAGCTGGAGCGCGCGCAGTTCGGCATCGACGAGGACGTGCTGACCGAGCGGATCGGCGCGCTGACCGGCAAGGTCGCGGTCGTGCGCGTCGGGGCGGCGACCCCGGCCGAGCTCAAGGAGCTGCAGCACCGGGTCGAGGACGCGCTGTCCGCGACCCGGGCGGCGATGGCCGAGGGCATCGTGGCCGGCGGGGGAGCGGCGCTCCTGCACGCCGAGAAAGCCCTGGAAGGCCTGGGGCTGGAAGGTGACCAGGCGATCGGGGTCGAGATCGTCCGGCGGGCGCTGGCGGAACCGGCGTTCCTCATCGCCCACAACGCCGGGCACCCGGCGCACGAGATCGTCGCGCGCACCCGGGAGCTCGGCTCGGACGAGGGTTTCGACGCCCTGAACGACCAGTTCGGCGACATGATCGCCCTGGGCGTCGTCGACCCGCTGCGGGTGTGTCGCTCGGCGATCCAGAACGGCGCTTCGGTGGCCGGGCTGCTGCTGACGACGAACTCGCTGATCGCCGAGGAACAGACGCCGTGGGGCGGTAGCGCGGCGCTGATGACCGAGTTCGGCCCGCTGGACGAGGGCCTGCACCAGCCCTCGCCCGACGCCAGCACGCCGCAGTCGCTCGGGATGGGCCCCTCCGTCGGCTGATCTCGGGCCCGCGGAGTGCGGGGGTCTCCCCACCGGTGTCCTGAGCACCGGTGGGGGACCTTCGCGGCGTGCAGGGTGCGCCCGGTGCTGTCACCCTGGTGATCATGACGCACTACACGCTCGTCCAGACCCTCGCGACGGTCCAGGACTTCGAGGCCAAGGGCTTCCTCGGCACGGTCGGCAAGATCGCCGCGGCGACGGTCATCTTCTTCATCGTGATCGGCCTGATCGTGGGCTTGCTGCTGGGTTTCTTCATCGGCCGTTCGGTGGGCCGCCGGCAGGGCCCGCGCTGACGACGCGGTGATGGGGGCGCGAGGTCAGGTGACCAGGCCGTGGCGGGCCAGTTCGTGGCCGGCCAGCACCGCGATGACCTCCTTGTCGCGGGCGCGCCAGCCCGTCGCGATCTCGCCGGACTTCGCCAGGCGGTGCAGCGGCTGCGTGGTCAACGCCCGCAGCGCCAGCAGGTCCAGGCCCTCGTCGCCCAGCGCCCGCAGCTGCGCGGCCGCCGAGGCGCGGCGGGCGAAGTGCCAGCGCATCGGGAGCCACGTCGCGAGCAGCGTCAGCACCGGCAGCGCGATGATGATCGCCGCCATCCACCACGCGAGGTTCTCGACGGCTTCGATCTGCCAGCGGCCGGCGTCGGCGAACTGGGTGCCGACGTCCGAACCGCCGTGCAGCGCCTTGGCGAGCGCGTCGCCGATGAGCGGGATGCCGTCGGCGGAGTTCGCGGCGGAGTCGAACGTCCCGGTCAGCCCGGTGCCGGCGCTGACGAGCCCGTCGCCCGGCGCCCGCAGCTTCATGACCTCGTCGTACACCGTGGTTCCCAGCCACACCGCGAAGACGACGAGCAGCAACGCCAGCAGGTCGCTGACGAGCTGGGCGGTACGGCGGATCGGCCGTTCGGCGTAGAGCTGCATCGAGGACGCCTTTCGCGGTGGGGGAGCGCGGCCACGGCAACGTACCCGCGCACCCCCGGAGCGAACCGCGGGCCTAGCGCCGGACGACCTCCGCGAGCCCGGTCAACGCCCGCGGCAACGGCTCCCGGTGCAGGACGCCGAGCCGCTGCGTCGCCCGGGTGAGCGCGACGTAGAGGTCGGCCGCGCTGTCGGCGAGGATCTTCGCCGGCTCCACCACCAGGACCGCGTCGAACTCCAGGCCCTTGGTCTCCGACGCCGGCACCGTGCCCGGCACCCCCGGCGGCCCGATGACGACGCTGGTGCCTTCCCGGCCGGCTTCGTCCCGGACGAACTCCTCGACGGCCGCGGCCAGCTCGTCGTCGGTGACGTGCCGGGACCACGGCCGGACGCCGCACGCGCGGACCGACTCCGGGGGCCGGACGCCGGGCGCGAAGTCCGCGAGCACCGCGGCGGCGACCTCCATGATCTCCGCCGGGGTGCGGTAGTTCACCGTGAGCGCACGGTAGACCCAGCGGCCCGGCACGTACGGCGCCAGCACCGCGTTCCACGACCGCGCCCCGGCCTCCGACCGGCGCTGGGCGAGGTCGCCGACCACCGTGAACGACCGGCCCGGGCACCGCCGCATCAGCACCCGCCAGTCCATTTCGGACAGTTCCTGGGCTTCGTCGACGACGACGTGGCGGTAGGTCCAGTCCCGGTCCGCCGACGCCCGCTCGGCGAGGCTGCGTGTGTCCACCTCGACGAACCGGTCGGCCAGGTCCTCGGCGAACAGCAGGTTCTCGGCGGACAGCAGGACGTCCTCGTCCATCTCCTCGCGATCGAGCTTCATCGTCTCGAAGACGCCTTCGGCGTACTCGGCCTCGGCCTTCCGCTCCCGCGCCACCACCGCGGCGGCCGCCTTCCCGGCCGTCGTGTCGTGGCCCAGCAGGTCGACGAGCTCGTCGAGCAGCGGCACGTCCGAGACGGTCCAAGCGGCGCCGTCGGCGCGCAGCAGCGACGCGTCGGCCCCGGCCGCCTTCAGCCGCTCGGGGGACTGGTACAGCTGGGCCAGCAGGGTTTCCGGCGTCAGGATCGGCCAGAGCCGTTCCAGCGCGGCGGTGAACGTCTCGTCGGCCGCCAGCTCGGCGATCAGGTCCTTCCGCAGCGCTTCCCATTCCACCTTGTCGTCCCGGGACAGCCAGCCGCGGCCGATCCGGCCCATCGCGCGCTCGGTCAGCACGTACGTGACGATCTCGGTGAACACCGCACGAGCCTCGTTGTGCGGCTGCCCGCTGTCGCGCGCCTCCTGCCGGGCCCACTCCGCCGTCTCGGCGTCGATCCGGACCGTGACGTCGCGCAGTTCGATCGGCAGCGGCTCTTCCGGCAGCCGCTGCCGGTCGGCGACGGCGGCCGCGAGGACGTCGAGGATCCTCAGGGACCCCTTGAGCCGCACGGCTTCCGGCGTGTCCTCGGCCGTGACGTCCAGGCCGGGCACGAAACCGCCGGTGGTCGTGAACACGACGTCGGTCTCGCTCAGCGACGGCAGGACCCGGCCGATGTGGCTCAGGAACGCCGGGTTGGGCCCGACGACGAGCGCGCCGTGGCGTTCCATCCGTTCCCGCTGGGTGTAGAGCAGGTAGGCGACGCGGTGCAGAGCCACCACCGTCTTCCCGGTGCCCGGGCCGCCTTCGATCACCAGCACGCCCGGGTGGTCGAGCCGGATGATCTCGTCCTGCTCGGCCTGGATCGTCGCGACGATGTCGCGCATCCCCTCGCCGCGCGGCGCGTTGATCGCCGCGAGCAGCGCCGCGTCCCCCTCGTCGCCCTCGGTCGGACGCCCGAGCACCTCGTCGGTGAAGCCCAGCACCTGCCGCCCGCGCGTCCGGAACTGGCGGCGCCGGCGCATCTCCTCCGGGTTCGCGCCGGTGGCCGTGTAGAACGCGCGCGCCGCCGGCGCCCGCCAGTCGAGCAGCACCGGCCGGTAGTCGTCCTCCTCGGCGAACAGGCCGATCCGGCCGATGTAGGAGCGCTCGCCCGAGACGGCGTCCATCCGGCCGAAGCACAGCCCGTTGTCCACCACTTCCAGCCGCTTCGACTCGCGGCCCAGCGCGCGCACGCTGACGTCGCGTTCCATGGCGCCGAGGCCCTTGCCGCCCAGCGCCGCGTCGTACTCGCCCTTCACCCGCGCGCGCTCGGCGTCGAGCCGCGTGTAGAGATCGGCCACGTACGCGCGTTCGGACCGCAGTTCTTCTTCGTACCCCTGTGCAGCCACGTTCCCTCATCGTTTAAGAAACTTCCCCGGCGGTCAGGCCGCGGGCCTGCCGAACCACTTCCGCAACGCGCCGGGCAGCGCCGCCGCGTCCTCCCCGGCCCAGACCACGTGCCCGTCCGGGCGCAGCAGCACCGCGGGCACGTCCAGCTCCTCGCTGACGTCGACGACGTGGTCGACCCGGTCTTCCCAGCCCGTGACGGCGAGCCCGCCGGTCTGGTCGAGCAGCAGCCCGCGACCTTCGTGCATCAGGTCGTAGAGCCGCCCGCTCTTCAGCTGCACGTCACGCAGGCGCCGGCCGAGCAGGTCGGGCCCGTCGCCGAAGTCGTAACGGATGTCGACCGCGATGAGCTGCTCGGTCAGGTAGCGGCTCACGTCCTCGAAGTCCATCAGCTTCGTCAGGAGCTGACGCACGGCCTGGGGCCCCGGCTCCAGCGACGTCAGCTGCATCTGCGCGCGGGTGTTGACCAGCACCTGGGCGGCGACCGGGTGCCGCTCGGCCTCGTAGCTGTCGAGCAGGTCCGCCGGCGCCCAGCCGTCGACCTCGGCGGCCAGCTTCCAGCCGAGGTTGAACGCGTCCTGGAGGCCGAGGTTGAGGCCCTGCCCGCCCATCGGCGGGTGGATGTGCGCGGCGTCGCCGGCCAGCAGGACCCGGCCGACCCGGTACCGCTCGGCCTGCCGGGTGGCGTCGCCGAAGCGGGAGAGCCAGCGCGGCGAGTGCACGCCGAAGTCGGTGCCGGCGGTGGAGCGCAGCTGCCGCTTGAACTCCTCGAAGTCCGGTGGCGTCGAACGGTCCTCGGCGACGTTGTCGGCGGGGACGACCAGGCGGTACAGGCCGTCGCCGATGGGCCCGACCCCGAACCGCTTCTGGGTCTTGCGGATCTCGGTCATCACCGCGGTCAGCGTCTCGGGGTCCTCGGTCAGCTCCATCTCGCCGAGCAGCGTGTCGACCCGGGTGGGCTCGCCGGGGAAGCCGACGCCGAGCAGCTTGCGGACCGTGCTGCGGCCGCCGTCGCAGCCGACGAGGTAGCGCGACCGCAGCTGCGTGCCGTCGGCCAGCTCGACGCTCACGCCGTGGTCGTCCTGGCTCAGCCCGGTCACTTCGGTGCCGCGCCGGATCTCGACGCCGAGCTCGACGGCGTGCTCGGTCAGCAGGCGGTCGGTGACGGGCTGCAGGATGCTGAGGACGTACGGGTGCGAGGTGTCCAGGTGGGCGGGCTGCGGCTTGCTGATCCCGGCGAAGAAGCCGTTGAGCGGGTACTTCTTGCCGAGCGCGAGGAACCGGTCCAGCAGCCCGCGCTGGTCCAGCACCTCGATGGTGCGCGCGTGGATGCCGAGCGCGCGCACGACCGGCGTCGGCTCCGTCTCCTTCTCCAGCACGAGCACGTCCACGCCCTGCAGCCGCAGTTCGCTGGCCAGCATGACGCCGGTCGGTCCGCCGCCGGCCACGATCACGTCGAGCACAAAATCCCCTGTCCGTTCGAAGAAAGTCCTGGTCAGTACAGCGCCGGGGCACGTCCCCGGCACGAAGATCACCGGTGGTTCACACGGTCGTGGGCGCCGCTGCCCGGTCGAAGACCAGCTGGGTGGCCACCGCGGTCCCGTCGGCGCGGATCGTGACGGCTTCCGCGCGTGCTCGGGTTTCGGGTGCCAGCGCGATCTCCAGCGCGGCCGACAGGGATGCGACGGTGGGCGCCGGGCCTTTGTGCGCCACCCCGATCCCGAGAGCGGCGACCCGGCTCGCCCAGTACGGCTGGTCCGTCGCCTGCGGGACGACGACCTGGGGCACGCCCGCGCGGGTGGCCGTTGTCGTGGTGCCGGCGCCGCCGTGGTGTACGACGGCGGCGCACCGGCCGAACAGCGCCTGGTGGTTGACCTCGCCGAGCACGAAGCAGTCGTCCCGGTCGTCGGCCAGGCCGAGGTCGGCCCAGCCCTGGAGGACGAGCACCCGGCGGCCCCGCGCGCGGACGGCGTCGACGGCGACCCGCGCGACGTCCGCCGCCGCGTGCATGGGCATGCTGCCGAAGCCGACGTAGACCGGCGGCGGGCCCGCGTCGAGGAAGGCCTCCAGGCCGGCCGGGAGCGGCCGGTCGTCCGGCACGATCCACGCGCCGGTCTGCACGACGTCGAGATCCGTGGCCCGCCACGGGTCGAGGACCGGGTCCGTCGCCAGCCACGGCCGGGTGCCGACGACGTAGTCGCGGACCTGGTCCGCCACGGGCAGGCCGTGCGCCACCCGGTGGGTGTTGAGCGCCGCCCCGAACAGCGCGTTCACGCTCTCGGCGTCCAGGTCCCACTTCGCCCGGTTGCCGGTCACCTCGGGCGGGAACGGCCGGCCCGCGTAGGCCAGCGGCGCGTGGTGCGGGGACGGCAGCGTGGAACTCTGGAAGGCGGCGAACACCGAGCGCACGCCCAGCAGCTCGGCCACCGACAGCGCACCGGCCGCGGTCGGCAGCATGCCCGTCGCCACCAGCACGTCGCAGCCCTCGGCCGCCGGCGTGATGACGTCGAACTGGGCGGCGATCAGCTGCGCCGCCCGCTCCGGCAGTGACGACGGCACCGGTGCCGCCTTGGTCAGCTCCTTCGCCGACGGCCCGACCGGCACGTAGGCCACCCCGACACCGGCCAGCCGGTGCGCGAAATCCTCGTCCGCGGGCGCGCACACCCGGACCTCCGGACCGCGGGCCCGCAGCGTGAGGGCGAGCCCCACCAGCGGTTCGACGTCCCCTCGTGAGCCGTACGTCGACAGCAGAACACGCACTCGCAAATCCCCCCGTGTGGTCGTTTCCAGCCACAGATCCCGGCTGAGGCCGATGATTCTGCGGCACAACCTGGGTCTTGCCGCAAGCCCCGGGGTGCGGTATACGTTAGTAGTGGAAGGGAGTGGTCACTCCTCCCTTCAATCTGGCGGGCGTTCCCGCAGCTCAGCTTCTTCCCTTTGTCGGCGCCGCGTCGAGAGCCGTCTGCGTGAACCCGACCTATGACGGCCGTCATAGTGTGTGACGGGCCGCACTGTGCTCTCATGGGACTATGACAGTCGTCATGGAAATCCGGGAGCTGGGCGACCGCCCGGCGGACCGGGAGTGCGTGGCCGCGCTGGTCGCGGCCTGTTCACCGGACAGTCTCCGGCGGCGCTTCATGATGGGCGGCCCGGCCGAGCCGGGCGAGATCTTCCGGCGCTACCACCGGTTCCTGCTCGCCGGCCCGCCTGCCGGCGTCGCGCTGCTCGCCACGTCCGGCGGGATTCCGGTGGGGCTGCTCAACTTCGTCGCGGAGGTCCCCGGGACGGCCGAGCTCGGGGTCCTGGTCGCCGACGCGTGGCAGCGGCGGGGGATCGGCAGTGCGCTGAGCCGGTGGCTGCAGGCGTCCGGGCGGTGGCCGGGGTGGACGGTGCGGGCGACCGTGCAGGCCGGGAACGCCGGGGCCGAGACGCTGCTGCTGCGCCAGGGCTTCCGCCCGGTACCCGCCTACGAACGCGGCGAGCGCGACTTCGCGCTGGTCGTGCCCGACTGGGCTACCATGACGAGTGTCATGAAGGAGGCCGTCGATGACGAGGACACCGCGCGAGCGGATTGTGCTGAGCGCCGCGCAGCTGGTGCGGATCCAGGGCGTCGGGGCGACGGGTATGCGGGACGTGGTCGCGCACGCCGAGGCGCCGCGGGGGTCCCTGCAGCACTACTTCCCGGGCGGTAAGGACCAGCTGATCGCCGAAGCCGTCGCCTGGGCGGGCGGGTACGCCGCCCGCCGCGTCGCCCGGCTCGCGGCCAAGCTCGAAGATCCGACACCCGGGAAACTGTTCGCGGCCATGGCCGCCCAGTGGCGCGACGAGTTCACCACGACAGGCTTCGACGCAGGCTGCCCGCTGGTGGCGACGGTCGCGGACGCGGCTGCCACGAGCGAAAGCCTGCGCGACGCCGTCGGCAAGGCTTTCGAGGGCTGGCAACGGCCCTTGGCCGAGACGCTGGCGCAGTTCGGCGTCCCGGCGGCTCGCAGCGTATCGCTGGCGGTGCTGATGCTGAGCACCCTGGAAGGCGCGATCGTCCTGGCGCGGGCGCACCAGGACGTCGCCCCGCTGGACACGGTGGTGGAGGAGCTACGCCCCCTGCTCGACGGCGCGGTGACGAGCCGACGTCGAGCCTCCACTGTGGACTAGAGGTCGCCGAAGAAGTCGCGGATGTCCTGCACCAGCAGCTCCGGCGCCTGCAGGGAGGCGAAGTGGCCGCCGGTGTCGTGCTCCGTCCAGCGGGTGATCTTGTTGGACAGTGCGGCCAGGCCGCGGATCGCGTGGTCGCCGCGGAAGTTGGCCACCGCTGTCGGGACGCCCGACGGCTGCGGGCGCTCGCCCCAGCCGTCCTGGCCCGCCTCCAGGTAGAGGCGCGCGGCCGAACCCGCGGTGCCGGTGAGCCAGAAGGTCGTGACGTTCGTCAGGATCGCGTCGCGGGGCACCGGCGTCTGCCGCGTTGCCGTCGGGTCCCAGTCGACGAACCACTCCAGGTTCCACGCGAGCTGGCCGGCGGGGGAGTCGTTGAGCGCGTACGCCAGCGTCTGCGGCCGGGTCGCCATCTGCGTGGCGTAGCCGGAATGCGCGTACCACCAGACCTGGTTCTCTTCGGCCCGCTTTCGGTCCTCTTCGGACAGTCGGTCGAGGTCGCCGGGCGCGGTCGGCACCCCCGCGTTGGCGACGGCGTTGACGTGCACCCCCAGCACTTCCGCGGGCGCGGTTCGGCCGAGTTCGGGGGAGACGATGCTGCCGAAGTCGCCACCCTGGGCGCCGTAGCGCTCGTAACCCAGGCGCCGCATCAGCTCGGCCCACGCCCGCGCGATGCGGCGCGTGTTCCAGCCCGGCTCGGTCGTCGGTCCGGAGAACCCGAAGCCGGGCACCGACGGCGCGACGACGTGGAACGCGTCCGCCGGGTCACCGCCGTGGGCGCGCGGGTCGGTGAGCGGACCGAGGACGTCGAGGAAGTCGGCGACCGTGCTCGGCCAGCCGTGGGTGAGGATCAGCGGCGTCGCGTCCGGCTCGGGGGAGCGGACGTGCAGGAAGTGCACGCGCTGGCCGTCGATCGTGGTCGTGAACTGCGGGAACGCGTTGAGCCGCGCCTCCTGCGCACGCCAGTCGAAGCTCGTCTGCCAGTACTCCACCAGCTCGGCCAGGTAGGGCTCGCTGACGCCGTAGGCCCAGCCGGCGCCGGGCAGTTCGCCGGGCCAGCGGGTGCGGGCGAGCCGGTGGTGCAGCTCGTCGAGGTCGGCCTGCGGGACGTCGATGCGGAAGGGTTCCATGGCGGTAGCGTTCCGCGCGTGTAGGACAGGATCGGTCCTAGTCGTCCGGCATGCTGGGACGCATGCGGGAAACCCCTGGCCGGCTGCTCCGGCTGCTGTCACTGCTGCAGATGCACCGGGACTGGTCCGGCACGGAGCTGGCCGGGCGCCTGGAGGTGACGACGCGGACGATCCGCCGCGACGTCGACCGCCTGCGCGAGCTGGGCTACCCCGTGCACGCGGCGATGGGCCCGGTCGGCGGCTACCGCCTCGGCGCGGGTGCCGAGCTGCCGCCGCTGCTGCTGGACGACGACGAGGCCGTCGCGGTCGCGGTCGGCCTGCACGGCGCCACGTCCGGCGGCGTCGCCGGGCTGGAGGAGGCGTCGCTGCGGGCGCTGAACAAGGTGGAGCAGGTGCTGCCGTCGCGGCTGCGCCACCGCGTCTCGGCTTTCGACGCGGCTTCGGTCGCGCTCCCGGTGCGCGGCCCGGTGGTCGAGGCGGCCGTGCTGACCGCCGTTTCGGCCGCGATCCGCGCCGCGGAAACCCTGCGCTTCGACTACGTCAGCCACGACGGCACCGAGTCCCGCCGCGACGTCGAGCCGCACCGCCTGGCGTCGTGGGGCCGCCGCTGGTACCTGGTCGGCTGGGACACCGGCCGCGCGGACTGGCGCACGTTCCGCGCCGACCGGCTGACCCTGCGGACCCCGAACGGCCCGCGCTTCCCCCACCGCGACCCACCGGACGGCGACGTCACCGCGTACCTGACCCGCACGATGGGCCGCGAGCTGTGGCCCTACCGCGCCCGGCTTCGGGTGTCGGCTCCAGCCGAAGAAGTCCGCGGCCGGGTCGACGGCGACGTCACGCCGATCGACGACCGGAGCTGCCGGCTGGAGCTGGCTTCGGACTCCTTCGACCTCATCGCGTTCGTGGTGTCCACCTTGGACATCCCGTTCACGGTGGAGTCACCACCCGAGCTGGTGGAACGCCTGCGGACGCTGTCGGCGCGGTACGCCGACGCCGTCACACCAGGCTAGGCACCCGCTCGGCTTCCAGCGGCGGCCCCGGCGGCGTCCCGTCCCCGAACGGACGGCCGCCCAGTTGCTCCCGGCCGTGCGGGGTCAGGAAGCCCGACAGGTCCGGGCCCAGCGGGACGATGCCGCTCGGGTTGATGTTGCGGTGCACCACGTAGTAGTGCTCCTTGGTCTGCGCGAAGTCGATCGTGTCGCCGAAGCCCGGCGTCTGGAACAGGTCGCGGGTGTAGGCCCACAGCACCGGCAGCTCGTTCAGCTTCTGCCGGTTGCACTTGAAGTGGCCGTGGTAGACCGCGTCGAAGCGGACCAGGGTGGTGAAGAGCCGGACGTCGGCCTCGGTGATCGTGTCGCCGACCAGGTAGCGCTGGTCCGTGAGCCGCTCGGACAGCCAGTCGAGGCGGGCGAACAGCTTGCGGTACGAGTGCTCGTACGCCTCCTGGGAGCGGGCGAACCCGCACTGGTACACCGCGTTGTTGACGTCGGTGAAGACCTTCTGCGCGACGTCGTCGATCTCGTCGCGCAGTTTGTCCGGGTACAGCTCGGGCGCGCCGTCGCGGTGGTAGGCCGTCCACTCGGTGGACATGTCGAGCGTCATCTGCGCGAAGTCGTTGGTGACGACCTGGCCGGTCGGGACGTCGACGAACGCGGGCACCGTGATGCCGCGCGGGTACTCCGGGTCGCGCTTGAAGAACGCCTCCTGCAGGCGCTCGATGCCGAGCACCGGGTCGCGCCCGTCGGGATCGAGGTCGAAGCTCCAGCTCCGCTCGTCGTGCACCGGCCCGGCCATCCCCATCGACAGGGCGGACTCGAGGCCGAGCAGCCGCCGCACGATCACCGCGCGGTTCGCCCACGGGCACGCCCGCGCGACGATCAGGCGGTAGCGGCCGGCCTCGACCGGCCAGCCGTCGCGGCCGTCGGCGGTGATCCGGTCGGGGATGTAGTTGAGGTCGCGCTTGAACTCGCCGTCGGTCATCGGGATCCTTTGCACTCTTCGGAGGAGGGGTCGGCGTCGAGCGCCGCGGCCAGCCGGGCCAGCACCGGCCCGGCCGTGCGGATGTCTTCGGTGCTCAGGTGGTCGAACACCGACGCCCGCGCGCGGGCGAGGTGGGTCGGGTAGGCCGCCTCCAGTCTGGCCAATCCCACGTCGGTCAGCACGGCGTTGGACGCGCGTCCGTCCTCCGCGCACCTGCGCTTCTCGACCAGGCCGCGGCGGGCGAGGTTGTCGACGACCCGGCTGATCCGGCTCAGCGAAAGACCGGTGACCGCGGCCAGCGCGGAGATGCGGAGCAGGCGGTCCGGCGCCTCGGACAGAGCGACCAGCACGCCGTAGTCGGTCATCGCGAGGCCGGTCTCGGGCAGGAACTGGTCTTCGAGCGCACGCGGCAGCGCGGTCGTGATGCGCATCAGAGACCGCCAGAACGGGGCCTCGTCGTGGTCGAGCGCGGACTGTTCACCCATACCGGCGAGTCTAGCGAAAGCTTGCTTGCGCAACCAGTAAAAGTGAGTAGAGTGTCGTTGAACCCTCAATCACTGGGGGTCGCCACCACGAGGAGAGAAGACAGCATGACCAGCGCGACCGCCTACCCCCAGCTGACCGGTGAGTACACCCTGGACGCCGCCCACTCGCGGATCGGGTTCAACGCCCGGCACGCCATGGTGACCAAGGTGCGCGGCAGCTTCAACGAGTTCACCGGCACCGCCACGATCGACGGTGACGCCCCGGAGAAGTCGTCCGCCCAGGTGACCATTCAGGCGACCAGCATCGACACCCGCAACGCGGACCGCGACGGGCACCTGAAGAGCAACGACTTCCTGTCGATGGACGAGTACCCGACCATCACCTTCACCTCCACCGAGATCAAGCAGACCGGTGAGGCCGAGTTCGACGTGACCGGCGACCTGACCGTCAAGGACGTCACCCGTTCGGTGACCATCCCGTTCTCGTTCGAGGGCTCCGCCAAGGACCCGTTCGGCAACGACCGGATCGGCTTCGAGGGCTCCACCACGATCAGCCGCAAGGACTACGGCATCACCTGGAACGCCGCCCTCGAGACCGGTGGCGTGCTGGTGAGCGACAAGGTCACCCTCGAGTTCGAGATCTCGGCGATCAAGAACGCCTGACCTGTGCTTTGAAAGCCGTGAATGGCCCATTGAGGGACTCAGAGTCCCTCAATGGGCCATTCACGGCTTTCGGCTACCTGAGGACCTTCGTCGCGCGCAGGTTCTCGATGCCGATGTCGAGCGCCGCTTCGAGGTGGTCGATGCGGCCGGTCGACAGCATCACCACCACGCCGCCCTGGATGCCGGCCAGCAGGGCGGCCGCGGTGCGTTCCGCGTCGACGTCCGGCGCCACCTCGCCCGCGTCACGCAGGTGACGGATCCCCGCCTCGATCTCGTCCTGCCACTGCCGCAGCATCTCGGTCACCACGGCCTGCGCTCCCGGCGTGGCGCGGCCCAGCTGGGAGATCAGCACGTTCAGCGGGCAGTGCTGGCCGCGGCCGCGGTAGTGCGAGACGACCGTGTCGCGCCAGCGCCGCCACGCGGCCCACGACGTCAGCCGGCCCAGTTGCGGCTGTTGCACGGCCAGCACCTGGTCGGCCTCGAACCGCGCCGCGGCCAGCAGCAGCTCGTCCTTGCCGTCCGGGAAGTAGTGGAACAGCTGGCTCTTGCTGGTGCCCGTCCGCGCCCGGACGTCGTCCAGCGTCGTGACGGCGACCCCGCGCTCGCGGATCTCCGCCGCCGCGCCTTCGATGATCCGCTGCCGCGTCGCGGCGCCCTTCGCGGTCAGGGGCTTCGCCTGAGTTGGACTCACAGGTCCACTTTAATCCGCCGCCGGGGTCGTCGCCGGTGCTGGACGAACCGGGACCGCCGGCGCGGTTCGACGGCCTGGTC
This sequence comes from Amycolatopsis sp. NBC_00355, assembly GCF_036104975.1. Classification (GTDB taxonomy): domain Bacteria; phylum Actinomycetota; class Actinomycetes; order Mycobacteriales; family Pseudonocardiaceae; genus Amycolatopsis. Next base: position 744,620 of record NZ_CP107982.1, read on the forward strand.
GGCACCGGGCCGGAAAGCGGGGTGTCACGGCTTCCCGATCGGCAGGCGCGCGTGGTCGCGCAGGAACAGCGGGATGCGCTCGGCCGGGGCGGCCGCCTCGACGGTCGTCCCGCCCGGGTGCCGGTCCCCGGTGACCGCGTCCGTCCACTGTGCACCTTCGGGGAGGTACACCGGCCGGCCGGTGGCGCCGGGCGCGAGCACCGGGGCCACCAGCAGGTCCGGGCCGAGCAGGAACTGGTCCTCGACGGCCCACGCCGCGGCGTCGGCGGGGAAGTCGACGAACAGCGGGCGCATCGGCGGGACGCCCTGCTCGTGCGCCACCCGCATCTGCGCCATCAGGTACGGCCGCAGCCGTTCGCGCAGCCGCAGCGCGTCCTCGATGGAGACCAGCGCTTCGGCGCCGTAGGACCACACCTCGTTGGGCCCGCCGGTCATCTCCGGCCCGAACGGCGGGCGCGGGTCGCGGAAGCCGTGCAGCCGCAGCAGCGGGCAGCAGACGCCGTACTGGAACCACCGGACCAGCAGCTCCCGGTACTCCGGCGAGTCCGGGTCGCCGCCGTGGAAGCCGCCGATGTCCGTGGTCCACCAGGGGATCCCGGCGATCGCGACGTTCAGGCCGGCCCGCACCTGCGCCCGCAGCGACGCCCAGGTCGCCGGGACGTCGCCGGACCACAAGGCGGCGCCGAAGCGCTGGCTGCCCGCCCACGCCGACCGGCTCAGCAGCACGACCTCGTCGTCACCCTCGCCGCGGATGCCGTCGTGGAACGCCTGCGCGTGGACCTGGGGGTAGATGTTGACGACCTCGGAGCCGGGGCCGGCGTGGAAACCGAGGTTGTGCGGGTGGCCCGGCCGGACCTCCGGCTCGTCCCCGTCCAGCCACCACGCGCGCACGCCCAGGTCGTAGTAGTTCTCCTTGACCTTCTCCCAGAGGAACCACCGGGCCGCCGGGTTCGTCGGGTCGTAGAAGGCGACGGGCAGCTCGACGTCGAACCCCTTGTCCTTCCACGGCGCGTGCGCCGCGACCCCGCTCTCGGCCGCGACGAGCAGGCCGTTCTCGTGCATCTCGTCGTGGTTCTCCGACAGCGGGCTGACCGACGGCCACACCGACACCATCAGCTTGACGCCCAGCTCGTCCAGTTCCCGCACCAGCCCGGCCGGGTCGGGCCACTCGGCCGGGTCGAACTTCCAGTCGCCGAGGTGCGTCCAGTGGAAGAAGTCGGCGACGATCACCGACAGCGGCAGGCCGCGCTCGTGGTGCTCCCGGGCCACGGCCAGCAGCTCCTCCTGGGTGCGGTAGCGCAGCTTCGACTGCCAGAACCCCGCTGCCCACGCGGGCAGCATCGGCGCGTGCCCGGTCGCGTCGGCGTAGTGGCTCAGGAGCTGCCGCGGGCCGTCGCCGGTGGTGACCCAGTAGTCGAGCTGGCGGGCGTCGTCGGCGACCCAGCGGGTGCCGTTGGCGGCCAGCTCGACCCGGCCGACGGCGGGGCTGTTCCAGAGGAACCCGTACCCGCGGCTCGACAGCAGGAACGGCACCGAGACCTCGCCGTTGCGCTGCACCAGGTCCAGGACCAGGCCCTTCTGGTCGAGCCGGCCGTGCGGGTGCTGGCCGAGGCCGTAGAGCCGCTCGTCGTCGTAGGCCGTGAAGCGCTGTTCGAGCCGGCCGTAGCCGTTGCGCGAGGGCATGAAGACCCGCGCGCCGGGCCACCAGAAGTGCGCGCGCTGCTCGGACAGCAGCTCTTCGCCGGTGTCCGTGCGGACGAACCGCAGCTGCGCGTCGACGCCGGTGTCGGTGTCGGCGATCTCGACCAGCGCGGTGAGCGCGCCGTTCACCACCCAGGCGGACCGCCCCTCCGCGCCCGCGGTCCCGGCGGACGGCTTCGCGGGCAGGAGCGCGCCGGGGACGTCGTCGAGGATCCGGTGCCGGCCCACCCGCACGCGCAGGCTGTCGGCGCCCCACGGTTCGATGAGCAGCACTTCGTGCCGGACGCGGACTTCGAGCGAACGGCCGTCTTCGGTCGTGGCGATCACGGGGGCCTCCTCAATCCTTGACGGCGCCGCTGGTCAGGCCGGCGACGACGTAGCGCTGGGCGACGACGAGCAGGACGGCCGCCGGGATCGCTGCGAGGACGGCGGTGGCCATGATCCCGTTCCAGTCGGCGGACTGGTTGCCGACGAACCGGTAGATGCCCACCGTGATGGGCTCGAACGACTGCCCGGTGGTCAGGGTGACGGCGAACAGGAAGTCCGCCCAGGCGAACAGGAACGCGAACAGCCCGGCCGTGACCAGCGCGTTGCGGCTGACCGGGAGGATGATCGAGAAGAACGTCCGCCAGTACCCGGCACCGTCCACCCGGGACGCTTCGGTGAGCTCCCGCGGCACCGAGATCATGAACGCGCGCAACAGGAGCACGGCGAACGGGATGGTCGCGGTGGCGTCCGCCAGCACCAGCCCGGCGTAGCTGTCGATCAGCCCGAGGTTGCCGAACACGGTGTACAGCGCGTTCGCCATCACGATGCCCGGGATCAGCTGCACGATGAGCAGCACGAACACCAGCACGGTCCCGCCGCGGACCTTCAGCTGCGCCAGCGCGTACGACGCGGGCGCCGCGATCACCAGCGACACCACCACCGTGCCGAGCGCGATGACGACGCTGGAGACGAGGTTCGGCCCCTGCGTCGCGAGGGCCTTGCGGTAGCCCTCGAGCGTGCCGCCGACGGGGAAGAACGCCGGGTCGGGCCGCAGCAGCGCGCCGCTGGGCTGCAGGGACGCGTTGACCATCCAGTACAGCGGGAACAGCAGCACCGCGACGATCACCACCCCGGCCGCGGTCTTCACGCCGCCGCCTCGGCCAGCGTCGCCTTCGCCGAGCGCAGGTAGAGCAGGCCGAACGCGGTCGCCGCCAGGATGAGGACGTTGCCGACCGCGGCGCCCTGCCCGAACGCGAAGTCGTGGAAGGACAGCCGGTAGGACCACGTCGTGAGCGTCTGGGTCGCGTTGGCCGGGCCGCCGCCGGTGACGACCATGATCACGTCGAACACCTTGATCGTGTAGACCAGCCCGAGCATGAGCACGATCCCGGTGACCGGGCGCAGCAACGGCCAGGTGACGTGCCGGAACCGCTGCCACGCGCCGGCGCCGTCGAGCGCGGCGGCTTCGTGCAGCGACGCCGGGATCGCGCGGAGCCCGCCGTGCAGGATCACCAGGTTGAACGGGATGCCGATCCAGATGTTGGTGAGGATCACCGCCGGCAGCGCCCAGGCCGTGCTGCTCAGCCACGGCACCGCGCCGACGCCGATCAGGCGCGATGCGGCGTTGAGCACCCCGTGGTCCTGGTCGAACATCCACCGCCAGACCGCGCCGCTGACCACCAGCGGCAGCAGCCAGGGGAGCAGGAGCAGCGACCGCAGCAGCGCGCCCCCGGGGAACCGGCCGGCGAAGAACACCGCCAGCGCGAGGCCGATGCCGAACTGGAAGACGAGGGACCCGGCGGTGAACAGGACCGTGTTGAGCACGGCCGTCGAGAAGAGCGGGTTCGCGAGTACCGCGGCGTAGTTGGCCAGGCCGACGAAAGGCGCTTCGCCGGTGTAGAACGACTTGACCGTGTAGTCCTGCGTGCTCGTCACGACGTTCGCGGCCAGCGGGTAGCCGAAGAACACCACGACGTAGGCCACGGCGGGCAAGAGGAACGCCCACGCGGTGAACCGGCCGTCCCGCCGTGGTCCCCGCCGCGGCACCGGGGCCGCGAGCGTCACGACCCGGCCGCTTGCTGGGCGGTCTTCAAGGCCTGGTCGGCGGGCAGCTTCCCGGTCAGCGACGCCTGGATCGCGTCGGCCAGCGCCTGCGAGACCTTCGGGTACTTCTCGCCGAGTTCGGTGGTGCGGGAGCGGGCCGAGCCGACCTCGTCGACGAACGCCCGCATCGCCGGCTGCTCGGCGCCGAACTTCGCGGCGACGGCCGTCTTCGACGGGACGTAGGCGTGGGCCTTGCTCCACTGCAGCATGGTCGGCTCGGCGAGGACGCAGGTCAGCACCTTCCCGGCGGCCTGCTGCGTCGGCCCGCCGGTCACCGGCACCGCGCCGACCTCGCCGCCGAGGGCGACCACGGGCTTGGCGCCCGCCTTCGGCACCGGGATCGGCACCACGCCGTAGTGCAGCGACTTCTGCTCGTCGAGCCGGGCCAGGTTCCACGAGCCGTTGACCATCATCGCCGCGTTGCCCGCGACGAACTGGTCGGCGACGTCGTTCTGGTTCCACGTCACCACGGACTTCGACGCCGACCCGCTCGTCACGAGACCGGTGACGTAGGCCAGCGCCTGCGTGCTCTGCGGCGAGTCCAACCGGGACAGTTCGGCGCCGTTGCTCCAGAAGAACGGGAGGAACTGCCAGGTGCCCTCCTCCGAAGAGATCGCCGAGAAGGCGAGGCCGTACTTGCCGTCCCCGGTCAGCCCGGCCGCGGCGGCCGTCAGCTCGTCCCAGGTGGACGGCGGCCGCACGCCGGCGGCGGTCAGCAGGTCCTTGTTGTAGATCAGGGCCAGCCCGTTGACGCCGGGGGCGACGCCGTAGAGCTTGTCCCGGTAGGTCCCGGCCTTGACGATGCCCGGGTAGTAGCCGTCGGCGGAGATGCCGTAGTCGGACAGCGGGGTCAGCGCGCCGGTGGCGGCGACCTGCTGCAGCGTCGGATTGTCGGTGAAGAGCAGGTCCGGCAGGGTCTTCGAGCTCGCGCCCTGCAGGATCTTCGGCAGCATCTGCGCGGTCGGCACCGTCCGGCGCTCGATCCTGATGCCGGTCTGCGCGGCGCAGGCGTCGAGGACCTTCTGCCACGCCGCGGATCCCTGCTCGTCGGCGTAGTAGTCGAGCTCGGTGATCGAGGTGGCGGCCGGGGCGTTCGACGCCGGCGGGGCGGTGGGGCTGCACGCGGTCAGGAGCGCGGCGCTCGCGACCAGCAAAAGGGCGCGACGGGCTGCGGACATGGTGATTCCCCTTCGACGGCGGAGCAGAACCGGGTCAGGTGCGCGGCGCGGCCGTGCTCTCGCGCCGGGTCAGCCGCGGGTCGAGCAGCCGGACCTCCGGCGTGGAATGGCCGCCGAGCCGGCGCATGGTCATCTCCACGGCCTGGGCGCCGACCTCTTCGGCCGGGATGGCGACGGAGGTGAGCGCGACCGGGTGCTGCTCGGCCATGCTGTCGGGGCAGACGGCGATCACCGAAATGTCCTGGGGGACACGAAGACCGCGTTGGCGCAGGTGCGTAAGCAGTCCGGGGAGGACGGCTTCGTTGTGCACGACGAGGCCGGTCAGGCCCGGGTCGGCGGCGAGCAGTTCGTCCACACAGGCGCTCACGGCTTCGTAGGAGTGCGCGCACGGCCGGTTCGTCGCGCGGACGCCCCGGCTCCGCGCGGTGTCGTCGAACCCCTGCAGGAACCGCGTCGCGTAGCTGGTGCCGCGCCGGTAGACCGCGGGGGAGGGGCCGATCAGCGCGACCGAGCGGTGGCCGAGGTCGGCCAGGTGCGCGACGCACGCCGAACCGGCGGCGGTGAAGTCGAGGTCGACGCAGCTCAGCCCGGCCGGGTGATCGGGCACGCCGATGAGCACCACGGGCAGGTCGAGCGCGATGAGCATCGGCACCCGCGGGTCGGCGGCTTCGACGTCCATCACCATCAGCGCGTCGGCGATCGCCGACGACGCCACCCGCTGCAGCGCGGCAGGGCCCTCGTCCTTGGTGAGCAGCAACAGGTCCTGGTCGTGCGCGCGGGCCGCGGTGACCGCCGCGGCGACGAACTCCATCACGACGGCGACGTTGAGGTCGGTGCGCAGCGGCACGACCAGGGCCAGCACGTTCGTCTTGCTGCTCGCGAGCGCGCGGGCGCCCGCGTGCGGGTGGTAACCGAGCTTGCGGATGCTCTCTTCGACCAGCCGGCGGGTCTTCGGCGAGATCGAGCGCTTGCCGCTGATCACGTACGACACCGTGCTGGGGGCCACCCCCGCGGCATTGGCGACGTCGTTGATCGTGACCACGGGCGGCCTCCTGGAGACATGGGGCAGGGGAAGTGCGAGTCGAAGCGCATCGACGATGGGACGAAGGTAGGGGACACTCGGCCGGAACACAAGGACTATTGCCAGTCGGCCAACAATTCGATTCACCTTCGACGTGAGTGTCACTCGTCGAATTCGTCGAACACTCTTGCGGGTCGATGTTTCAGCAGGTCAGAACGAGGTTCTTTGGGAAATCGAAATTACCTGGGAGCGTGTCCGGGAGGACTTGACCTTACCCGGATCGGGTGCCGGCGACCCCGTGTCCGGGGGTATTGGATCGGCCGCCGGTCGAATCGTTTCGACGAATCCCGGGAAGGTTACCGGTTACGGCGAATCCGGTTTCCGGCCTACTCCCGCGTAAGGAAGGACGTTGATCGCCGGGTCGTCGGACATGTCGCCGGCACCCTCGGGATTCCACAGCGCACAGCCGACCAGGCCCGGCTCGACCAGGTCGAAGCCGTCGAAGAAGCGGAGGACCTCTTCTTGGGTGCGCGGAAACGGCTGGTTCTGCTGGTTCTGCTGGGTGGTGTAGACCTGCACCGCCTCGCCGAGCTCCGTCGCCGACTCGGTGTCGGCCGCGACGTGCGTCAGGGCCAGGAAGCTGCCGGGCGCCAGCCTTTCGCGGTAGCGGGCGAGGATGCTCACCGGGTCCCACGAATCGGGCACGAAGTGCAGCAGCAGCAACATGAACAGGCCGGTCGGCTGGCCCGGGTCGAGCAGCTTGCCGGCACCCGCGAAGATCTCGTCGACGTCGCGCAGGTCCGCCTGGATCACCGCGCAACGGTCGTTGCCCTGCAGCAGCAGCTCGCTGTGCGCCACCGCGACCGGCTCGCGGTCGACGTACACGACGCGGCACGAAGGGTCGGCCTGCTGGACGATCTCGTGCAGGTTCCCCACCGTCGGGATGCCCGCCCCGACGTCGAGGAACTGCCGGATCCCGGCGTCGACCATGTGCCGCGCGGCGCGGCGCAGGAACGCGCGGTTGAGCCTCGCGGCGTCGCGGATACCCGGCATGATCTTGAGGATCTGCTCCCCGAGCGCGCGGTCGGCGGCGAAGTTGTGGTCGCCGTCGAGCCAGAAGTCGTACACCCGCGCGGGATTCGGCACCGAGGTGTCGACCTCCGACGGTACCCAGCTCGTTTCCCCGGTCACCCTGACCTCCACCCCTCGCGGACTTGCCGGCGACATCGGCCGGCGATATCGATCGGCGGCATCGATTGACGGCGGAGTGTAGCCCCGCTCATCCGTTCGTGTGGCGGCACTGCCGGTGTTCTCGCCGCCGGTCCTAGGGTGTGCCCGGTGACGAACGACCCGCGCGCCGTCCCCGGTCGCCGGCCAGTGCTCGGGCACACGGTGGCGCTGCTGCGCGACCCGCTGAAACTGTTCGATTCCCTGCCCGCGCACGGAGATGTCGTCGAACTGCGCCTGGGGCCGCTGCCGGTGCACGTCGTCACCAGCCCCGAACTGGCCTGGCGGGTACTGGCCACCGACGCCGACAAGTTCGACAAGGGCCTCGTCTTCGACAAGATGCGCCCGCTGTTCGGCGACGGGCTGGCCACCTCGAACGGCGAGCTCAACCGCCGGCAGCGCCGGATGGTCATGCCCGCCTTCGGCCGGACGCGGATCGCGGGCTACGCCGAGAACACGATGACCGCCCTGGCCGACGAGCTGGCCGGCTCCTGGCGGCCCGGCGAAGTCGTCGAGTTCGACCAGCGGATGCAGGACCTGGTGCTCACCATCGCCGGGCAGACGCTGTTCTCCACCGCCCTCGGCGACGACGTGCTCGCCGAGATCCGCCGCTCGATTCCGATCATGCTGAAGTACGTGCTGGTCCGGGCGTTCTCGCCGAAGTTCGTCGAGAAGCTGCCGATCCCGGCGAACCGCCGGTTCGACGCCGCCGCGGCCCGGCTGCGCGAGGTGATCGGCGCGACCGTCGTCGCCGCGCGGAAGGAGGGCGCCGACCACGGTGACCTGCTGTCGATGCTGCTGGCGGCGCGGGACGAGGACACCGGCGAGGGCATGTCCGACCGCCAGGTGCACGACGAGGTCATCACGATCCTCACCACCGGCGCCGAAACGACCGCCGTGGCGCTGGCCTGGTTCTTCCACGAGCTCGGGCAGCACCCGGATGTCGAACGGCGGTTCCACGCGGAGGTGGACGAGGTCCTCGACGGCCGTCCCGCACGCTTCGAGGACCTGCCGGAACTGGTCTACACGAACCAGATCGTGAACGAGATCGTCCGCCGCACCCCGCCGCTGATCCTCATGCGCCGGGCGCGTGAAGACGTCGAACTCGGCGGTGTCACGATCCCCGCGGGCAGCGAGGTGGCGGTCAGCCAGCACACGCTGCACCGGGATCCGCGCTGGTTCCCCGAGCCCGGGCGGTTCGACCCGGACCGCTGGGCGCCCGGACGGGCCGCGGAACTGCCGAAGGGCGCGTACATCCCGTTCGGGGCCGGCGCGCGGCTGTGTCCCGGGCACGTGTTCGCGCCGACCGAGATCGCCATCGTCGCCGCGACCATCGGCGCCCGCTGGCGGCTGGTCCCGGTGCCGGGCAAGAAGGTCCGGGCGCAGCTCAAGGCCACGATGCAGCCGAACCGGCTGCCGATGACCGTGGTGCCGCGGCAGACCTGACGGTGCCTGATCGGCTACCAGGTGTAGTGTTTCGTGGTCCTCAGCTCGTCACCCGTCCGGAGGGAAGAACGGCGTGAGACTGCCGGTCAAGCTGACGTCGGCGTTGTTCGCCTGCGTCGTCCTGCTCGGGTCCCTGACCGCCGCGGTCCCCGCCGAAGCGGCCGCGATCTCCTGCGCCGACACGGATCTGCCGGTCACCGGGCCCGGGCTGCCGCCGCTCGTGCCGGGCGCGCCCGCGACGGTGCACGGCCGGCTGTGCCTGCCCGCCGGCGCGGTGCCGGACGCCGTCCAGCTGCTCGTGCACGGCGGCACGTACAACAGCGCGTACTGGGATCTGCCGTACCAGCCGGAGCGCTACTCCTACCAGCGCGACATGGCTTCGCACGGCTACGCGACGTTCGCCGCGGACCAGCTCGGCGCCGGCGGCAGCAGCCACCCGCTCAGCCTGCCGCTGACGGTGCAGGCCGAAGCCGAGGCGCTGCACGAGGTGATCGGCCACCTGCGCGCCGGGCACGTCGGCGGCACGGCGTTCGCGAGGGTCGTCATCGTCGGCCACTCGGTCGGGTCCGGGGTCGTCGCCGTGGAGGCGGGGACCTACCACGACGTCGACGGCGTGATCCTGACCGGCGTCACGCACCTGCCCGCGCTGCCGGTGCTGGCGCTGGGCGCGGCGCTCGGGCTGCAGCCGGCGTCGTTCGACGACCAGCTGGCCCACCTGGGCAGCGACCCGCTGTACTTCACGACGCGGCCGGGGGCGCGGGCCGGGCTGTTCTACGCCGCCGGTGACGCCGACCCGGGCGTGATCGCGGCCGACGAAGCCACGAAGGACCAGGTCTCGGTGCCGGGGATGGGCACGGTGGCGTTGTTCGGCATCGTGCTGCCCGCGACGTGGGGAATCACCGTCCCGGTTTTCCAGGTGGTCGGGGAAAAGGACGTGCTTTTCTGCGGGCTGCTCGCCCTTCGCGACTGTTCGAGCGCCGCGACACTGCGGGCCCAGGAGGCGCCGTATTACCGGGACCCGTCGAAGCTGTCGATGTTCGTGCTCCCCGGCGCGGGGCATTCCGTTGCGCTGCACGAAAACGCCGGACAGTACCGGGATGCCACCCGAACGTGGCTGAATGACCGGATCGGCGTAACTGCTCAGGGTTATCACTCGATTGGATGAACACTGATCAGTGCGCGTGACGCCATTTCGCGCCAAGATATATCGGTTCCCCGAGCTGGAGTGCGCACTAGACCCTTGGACAGGCTGAAGTGACTGCTCCCCACCCCCACGGCGCTTCGCGCGCGAAGCCGTCCGCCGAACGAGCGGCGCGACGGCTCCGTACCCTCGCGCGCAAATGGGGTTACCTGGTCAGCACCACGGCGTACCTGCCGTACACGCCCGACGAGATCGAGCAGGAGCTGTCGATCCTGGTCGGCTGGCTCTTCGAGGCGGTCGCGAGCGACCCGCAAGGTGTCGAAGAGGCGGCGGCGGCCGGTGGGCGCCTGGTGGAGCTGCGCTGCGTCGGCCCGGAGAGCCTGCGCCGCTCCATGGAGGTGCTCGGCAAGGGCCTGCTGCGCGAGCCGGAGCTGCGCGGAGTCGCCAAGCTGGCGGAGCGGGTCGTGCTGGTCCTCGGCGCGTTGAGCTCCGGGTACAGCGAGGCGCTGCGCGAGGACATCCAGAAGCGGCAGGAGGGCCTGAGCCGAGCGTTGCTGAAGGTGGAGCAGGAGACCCGGCGCAAGCAGGTCCTCACGCGCGCGCAGTTCGAGGAGGTCTTCGCCGGCTCGGCCACCGGCGTCGCGATCACCGACCTGGACGGCCGGGTGCTGCGTGTCAACGCGGCGCTCGCCAAGACGCTCAACCGCACCCCGGCCGAGCTCGCCGCGCGGACCCTGTTCGAGTTCGTCCACCCGGACGACGTCGACGTGCTGCGGGAGGGCTACGCGGATCTGCTGTCCGGCCGGTTGCACCGGCTGCGGGCCGGCCGCCGGCTGGTCGGCCGGGACGGCGAGCCGATGTGGGCCACGTTCGTCGCGGCCGTGGTCCGCGACGCGATCGGCGAGGCCCAGCAGCTGATCACGCTCGTCGACGACGACACCGAAGTGGCGCTGCTGCAACGGCGGCTGAGCCACCAGGCCCTGCACGACGTCCTCACCGGGCTGCCCAACCGGCAGTTCTTCGGCACCCGGCTGGAAAACGCGCTGCGCGAGGCCGACCAGGCCCGCGGCGTCACGCTCTTCCACCTCGACCTCGACGGCTTCTCCCTGATCACCGGCGGGCTCGGCCAGGACCTCGGCGACAAGCTGCTGCGCGGCGTCGCGGCGAAGCTGAAACTCGTGTTCGAGGACGAGAACGCGCTCATCGCGCGGCTCGGCGGCGACGAGTTCGGTGTGGTGGTGCAGAACGGCGAGGACACCCCGGACGTCGGGTCGCTGGTCCGCCGGATCAACCACGAGCTCGCCGAGCCGGAGTACGTCGACGGGACCCACGGCGTCGCGCTCTCGGCCAGCATCGGCGTCGTCCACCGGCCGCCGCGCGACACCGCGCCGGCCGAGCTGCTCCGCGCGTCGGACCTGACGCTGCGCCGCGCCCAGCGGGCGGGCAACCAGTGGGGCCTGTTCGACCGCGAGCTGGATCGCCGTGACCGCCACGAGTTCGGCCTCGCGGCGTCGATGGCGGGCGCCTGGGAGAACGGCGACGTCGAGATCGTGTACCGGGTGCTGGTGGACCTGGCCGCCGAAGACGAGCCGGCCGCGATCGAGGCGCGGCTGCGCTGGACCCACCCGGCCGAAGGCGAGCTGTCGCACGAGACGTGCGTGCGGCTGGCGGGCGAGACCGGGCTGGCGCTGCCGCTGGGCACGTGGCTGCTGCGCACGGCGGCCGAGCACCTGACGGCGGCGGGCATCGAGGTCCCGCTCGTCGTCGAGCTCGGTCCGCACCAGGCCGCCGACCCCGACCTGGTCGGCGAGGTCCGCGCGGTGCTGGCCGACACGGGCCTGCCGCCGCAGCGTCTCCGCCCGGGCTTCCCGGCGACGACGTTGCTGGCCGAAACCGGCGACGCGGTCGACAACCTGAAGGTCCTGGCGGAGATCGGCATCCCGGCCGAGATCCACGACTTCGGCGCGGCGGGCGACGTCACGTTCCTGGCGGACCTCCCGATCCGCACCGTCCGGATCGCGTCGTCGGTGGTGTCACGCCGGAGTCACCCGCTGGTGGAGCGGTCGCTGGCGTCGCTCATCGAGGTGGCCCACCTGGCGGGCGCGAAGGTGGCGGTGGCGGGCGTCGAAACGCGCGAACAGTCGGCGTGGTGGCGGGAGCACGGCGCGGACTACGCGTCGGGCCCGGCGTTCGCGGACCTGCCGGACGGCTTGCCCTCCTGCTGAGCCGTGAGTGTCCAGGGCGGTGGGAACCGTCCTGAACGCTCACGACCGGTGCGTCAGATCCGGACCAGGACCTCGTCCAGGGACTTGCGCCGCAGGTCCGGGACCACGCAGTCGTCCGCCGGGTAGCCGACCGGGATCACCGCGAACGCCCGTTCGTTGCGGGGCCGGCCCAGCAGGTCGCCCAGGAAGCGCATCGGGGACGGCGTGTGCGTCAACGCGGCCAGGCCGGCCACCTGCAACGCCGTGAGCAGCATGCCGACCGCGATGCCGACCGACTCGTCGACGTAGTAGTGCTTGTGCACGCCGCCGTCCTCGTCGACGGCGAACCGTTGCTGGAACACGACGATCAGGTACGGCGCGTCGGTCAGGTGCGGTTTCACGGCGTCCGTTCCCAACGGCCGCAACGCGTCCAGCCACGCTTCGCCGAGCCGGCCGTCGTAGGAGATCTTCTCTTCGGCCTCCGCCGCCTCCCGGATCCGGCGGCGCACCGACGGATCCGAGACGAGGACGAACGTCCACGGCTGCTGGTGCGCGCCGCTGGGGGCGGTGGAGGCGACGGCGATCGCGTCGAGCACCGCGCCCTCGGGGACCGGGTCGGGGGAGAACATCCGGACCGAGCGGCGCTGCTCCATGCGCTGCCGGAGTTCGGCGACGTTCGACGTGGCTTCGGCGGCGGGCAGGCGGGCGGGCCGGTACGGGACCGGGTGATAGGTCATGGCGGAATTGTGGCGGGGAACACGCCGGGCGCAGCAGGGCCGAACGTACGATTTGCGACCCTGCGGCGTTCGCTCGCCGGACGGTTAGGGCGGCCTTGCTTCGGAAATTACGCCATGCGGCGCAAGGTAAGTGGGCCATTCGGTCCTGTCGCGCGAAGTGACCCCGTCATTACTCTCCAGTAGAACGAAGTGGTGTCGATCACAGCCGCTCAGAGTCGCCGGAGGAGGCCCCATGGCGTCGCGCGTGCGAGGAACGGCCTCCGAAGACCGGCGCGACCCGCGGCTCAGGCACATCACCGGCTGCCTCACCTGCACCCTCAAATGCGCGTACTGCGGGCTGCCCGTACGGCTGACCGGACCGGGCGACCACCCCGGCTACGGCGTCGTCGAGCAGGTCGCCGGAGACGGGCCCGCCCCGGATCTGGTGCTGCTGCACCGCTTCTGCCGCAGCGCGCTCGGCCGCTGCCGGACGCGGGGGTGCGTGCTGCGGCGCGCCCACCTCGGCCGCGCGACCGAGCAGTACGAAACCGGCCGCCGCCGTCCCGGGCGCTACCAGCGCCTCGGCGTCCGCCGGTCGCCCGACCTCGATCTGTACCGGAAACACTGGCGGGTCGCGAAGATGCGGTACGCGTGCAAGGCGTGCCGCTACTACACCGGCTCGCACTGAGCCTTCCCCTTAAGCACGTCACGGAGGACTCGTGCTCGTTCGCCTCATCCTCGGCCTTCTCATGACCGTCGTCGGCCTCGCCGTCGCCGGGCGCCGGGTCCTGTTCCTGTACCACCTGATCAAGGCGGGCCAGCCCGACACCAAACGCTCCGGCGAGCTCGGCAAACGCGCCACCGCCCAGCTGCGGGAGGTCTTCGGCCAGCGCAAGCTGCTCAAGTGGTCGGTGCCCGGCCTCGCGCACCTGTTCACGTTCTGGGGCTTCGTGATCCTCGCTTCGGTCTACCTCGAGGCGTACGGCGCGCTCTTCGACGAGGATTTCGCGATCCCGTGGATCGGGCACTGGGGCCCGCTCGGGTTCCTGCAGGACTTCATCGCCGTCATGGTGGCCGTCTCGCTGGGCGTGTTCGCCGTGCTCCGGATCCAGCAGGCCCCCGAGCGCAAGGACCGCGCGTCCCGGTTCTTCGGCTCGCACACCGGCGGCGCGTGGCTGATCCTGTTCATGATCTTCAACGTCGTCTGGACGATGTTCTTCTTCCGCGGCTCGTCCGCGGCGTCCGGCAACTTCCCGTACCACTCGGGCGCGTACGTCTCGCTCGGCGTCGGGAACCTCCTGGAGCCGCTGGGGCACGGCACGACCGAGGTGCTGGAGACCGTCGGGCTGCTGCTGCACATCGGCGTGATGCTGGTGTTCCTGGCCATCGTGCTCTACTCCAAGCACCTGCACATCTTCCTGGCCCCGCTCAACGTCACCGCGAAGCGGCTGCCGGACGCGCTCGGCCCGCTGCTGCCGATGGAGTCCGCCGGCAAGCCGATCGACTTCGAAGACCCTGGTGAGGACGACACGTTCGGCCGCGGCAAGATCGGCGACTTCACGTGGAAGGGTTTGCTCGACTTCTCGACGTGCACCGAGTGCGGCCGCTGCCAGTCGCAGTGCCCGGCGTGGAACACCGGGAAACCGTTGTCCCCCAAGCTGCTCATCATGAGCCTGCGCGACAACATGTTCGAGGAGGCGCCCTACATCCTCAGCGGTGAGGAGCACGAAGGCGCGCGCCCGCTGGTCGGGACCGAGGCCGACAACGGCGTCATCGACCCGGACGTCCTCTGGTCGTGCACCACGTGCGGCGCGTGCGTCGAGCAGTGCCCGGTGGACATCGAGCACGTCGACCACATCGTCGACATGCGCCGCTACCAGGTGATGATCGAGTCGGCGTTCCCGACCGAGCTCGGCGGGCTGTTCAAGAACCTGGAGACCAAGGGCAACCCCTGGGGCCAGAACAACTCGGAACGCCTCGCCTGGACGAAGGACATCGGCTTCGACGTCCCGGTGTTCGACGGCGAGCTGGCCGAGGACGTCGAGTACGTCTACTGGGTCGGCTGCGCGGGCGCGTTCGACGACAACGCCCGCAAGACCGTCCGCGCCACGGCGGAGCTGCTGCACATCGCCGGCGTGAAGTACACCGTGCTCGGCAAGGAGGAGTCCTGCACCGGCGACCCGGCGCGGCGGGCGGGCAACGAGTTCCTGTTCCAGATGATGGCGCAGCAGACGGCGGAGACGCTCAACGCCGTGTTCGAGGGTCGTGAGGAGCGGCTGCGAAAGATCGTCACGACGTGCCCGCACTGCCTCAACACGCTCAGCCGGGAGTACCCGGACCTGGACGGGCACTACGAGGTCGTCCACCACACGCAGCTGCTCAACCGGCTCGTGCGCGCCGGCCGGCTGACCCCGGTCAAGCCGGTCGAGGACGGCCCCAAGGTCACCTACCACGACCCGTGTTACCTCGGGCGCCACAACAAGGTCTACACCCCGCCGCGCGAGCTGGTCGGGGCGACGGGCGCCACGCTCGAAGAGATGCCCCGCCACGCCGACCGCGCGCTCTGCTGCGGCGCGGGCGGCGCCCGGATGTGGATGGAAGAGCAGATCGGCAAGCGCATCAACCTGGAGCGCGTCGACGAAGCGATCGCCACGGACGCCGAGACGATCGTGACGGGCTGCCCCTTCTGCCGCTCCATGCTCACCGACGGGCTGGTCCAGCGCCAGAGCGAGCAGAAAGCGGAGAACGTCGACGTCCGCGACGTCGCCCAGCTGCTGCTGGAGCGCGTGAAGGCGCCGGAGGTCGCACCGAAACCCTGACCCCCGCGTATCTTCCGGCCGCTTCCCGGCTCTGACCGGAGCCGGGAAGCGGGGGAGGGGCGCTGGCGCCGCGGGAGACGGCGACGATCGAGACGCTCGACGGGGCCGTGACGAGGTTGGCGGTGTGCTATGGCTTATGGCTGGTCGGCCGCGGGCCGGAGGCGCACCTGAGGCTGTACTCGGACCAGGTGAGCCTGCGGCACGCTTGGATCCGGTGCGACGCGCGCGGCACTGGGGTGTCCGACGCGGGGTCGCGCACCGGCACCCTGGTCAACGGCGAGGCGCTGGCGCCGCGGCGGGCCCGGCTGCTGCGCGACGGCGACCGGGTGACGTTCGGGTTCGGGCGGGGTGCGTCCAGGCTGCTCCGGTACTTCGAAGCCGGGCCGGAGGTGGGCCTGGGCGGCACCCTGCTGACCGTGGGCGTGGTGGTGACGGTGCTCGGGCTGGTGCCGGCTAACCGTCCACAGTGGAAGTGACCATAGTGGACTTCGTGGCGTCGGCCGGGTTCTTGCTCCCGAGATCCGCGGTTGGGACCTTGTAGGTCTCCCGGGCCGTCGCCGCGGCGATCGCGGCCATCACGCAGACCGCCGCCGTGAAGATCGAGACGCCCAGCCAGTCCGACTTGCCGGAGCCGATCGCGGCCACCACGCTCGGGGCGAAACCCGCGACCGCGAAGCCGATCTGGGTGCCGATCGCCATGCCGGACAGGCGGACGCGCGCCGAGAACATCTCGCCGTACAGCGACGGCCACACCCCGTTGACGCCGGAGTACGCGACGCCGAAGAGGACGATGCCGAGCACGAACAGCAGGGCGTACGAGCCGATCGAGATCGACCACAGGTACGGGAAGATCAGCACGCCGCAGGCGAGGCAGCCGGTGATGAACACCGGCTTGCGCCCGACCCGGTCGGCGAGCCCGGCCAGCAGCGGGATCGCCGCCAGGGCCACGATGTTGGCCAGCACGCCCACCCACAGCATCGGGGTGCGCGCCAGGCCGATGGTGTTGACCGCGTAGCTCAGCGCGAAGACGGTGAAGATCGTGCTGACCGAGGCGATCGTCGCCGCGACGATCACGCGCAGGACGTCGGCCCAGTGGTGGCGGAAGAGCACCGCGACCGGCAGCTTCGCGACGTCCGTGCGGGCGAACACCGGGGTTTCGTCGAGCTTGCGGCGGATGACGAAGCCGACGACCACGACGGCCGCGCTGCACCAGAACGGGATCCGCCAGCCCCACGTCAGCAGGTCGGCCTGGGGGAGCGCGGCGACCGGGAGGAAGATCGCGGTGGCCAGGATCTGCCCGGCCTGCGTGCCGCTCAGGGTGAAGCTGGTGAAGTACGCGCGACGCCGTTCGGGGGCGTGTTCGAGTGACATGGAGTTCGCGCCGGCCTGCTCGCCGGCCGCGGAAAGTCCTTGCAGCAGGCGGAGAACGACCAGCAGGATCGGCGCGAGCACGCCGACGGTCGCGTAGGTGGGCAGGCAGCCGACGGCGAACGTCGCGAAGCCCATCAGGAGCAGCGTGAACACCAGGACGCGTTTGCGGCCGAAGCGGTCGCCGACGTGGCCGAGGATGAACGCGCCGACCGGCCGGGCGGCGTAGCCGACGCCGAAGGTGGCCAGCGCGAGCAGCGTGCCGGTCGCGGGGGAGGAGGCGGGGAAGAAGACCTTGTTGAACACCAGTGCGGCGGCGGTGCCGTAGATGAAGAAGTCGTAGTACTCGAGCGCACTGCCGATCCAGGCGGCCAGCGCCGCCTTGCGGGGCATCGATGCGGTCACAGGGGTGCTCCTGACGTCCGTGCTTCGTTGCTCAGAGTCGGCGGGGAAGCGGGTCGTTAATGTACGATCTGGTTAGTTAATACAGAGTGCGAGAAGGCGCCCTGGGTGTCAAGAGATCCTTTTCGGGCCGGCGAAGCTGCCGTCCGCGCACTGGAGTGTGGGGGCGGAGAGGGACGGGTCAGCGAGCCGTCAGGTAGCCGATCACCAGGTCGCTCAGCATCTCGCGGTACCGCTCGCGCCGGGCCGGGTCCAGCATGTCGCGGCCGAAGATCGCCTGGAACGTGTGGCGGTTCGCCAGCCGGAACACGCAGAACGAGCTGATCAGCATGTGGATGTCGAGCGGGTCGGCGTCGTCGCGGAAGCGGCCGGCCGCGCGGCCGCGCTCGAGGATGCGGGTCAGGCCGCCCAGCGCCGGGTCGGCCAGGCCGGCCAGGATCTCCGACTGCTTCAGGTGATCCGCGTGGTGGATGTTCTCGATGCTGACCAGCCGGATGAAGTCGGGGTTGGCCTCGTGGTGGTCGAACGTCAGCGCGGCCAGCTCCCGCAGCGCTTCCTCCGGCTCGAGGTGCTCGACGTCGAGCTGCGATTCGAGGGTGCGGATCGCGGAGTACGAGCGCTCCAGCACGGCGAGGTAGAGCTGTTCCTTGCCGCCGAAGTAGTAGTAGATCATCCGCTTGGTCGTGCTGGTGCGGGCGGCGATCTCGTCGACCCGGGCGCCGGTGTAGCCCTTGTCCGCGAACTCCCGCGTGGCCACCGCGAGGATGTCGGCGCGCGTGCGTTCCTTGTCGCGCTGCCGCTCGGCCTCCGACGCTGGTGCGGCCACCGGGCTCCCTCCGCTGCTGGTCGACGCCCTCACTCTAGTCGAGGACTTCCGGTCGGGCGGACGCCGCGCTACTGTGAACTCACTAGTTCGTACATTAATCCGGAGGGCGCCGCGTGACCAGCTACCTGATCGGACTCGTCGGCACCGGCATCGGGCCGTCCGCCAGCCCGGCCCTGCACGAGCGCGAGGCCGACGAGCTCGGCCTGCGCTACGTCTACCGCCTCCTGGACCTCGACGTCCTGCGCCGCCCGGTCGCCGACGTCCTGGCCGCCGCCCGCCTCGCCGGGTTCGACGGCCTCAACGTCACCCACCCGGCCAAGCAGGCCGTGCTCCCGCACCTCGACGAGCTCTCGCCCGAAGCGGCCGCGCTCGGCGCGGTCAACACCGTCGTGTTCGACCGTGGCCGCGCCGTCGGGCACAACACCGACGCCACCGGCTTCGCCCGCAGCCTGGGCCGCGGCCTGCCGGACGTCCGGCGCGACGACGTCGTCCTGCTCGGGGCCGGGGGAGCGGGCGCGGCGGTCGCGCACGCGCTGCTCTCCTCGGGTGTCGGCCGGCTGACCGTCCACGACGTCGACCAGGAGCGCGCCGCGAACCTCGCCGGCGCGCTGAACGACCGGTTCGGCGCGGACCGGGCGCGCACCGGCGGCCCCGACGCCGTCCGCCGCGCCGACGGCCTGGTGCACGCGACCCCGACCGGCATGGCCGCGCACCCCGGCTCGCCGCTCCCGGCCGAGCTGCTGCGCCCCGACCTGTGGGTGGCCGACATCGTCTACCGCCCGCTGGAAACCGCGCTGCTCGAGGCCGCCCGCGCCCGCGGCTGCCGGGTGCTGCACGGCGGCGGCATGGTGGTGCTGCAGGCCGCCGAGTCGTTCCGGCTGTTCACCGGCGTCGAGCCGGACCCCGCGCGGATGCTCCGGCACTTCGACACCCTGGAAGGGGCGCCCGCCCGTGCTGCCTGAACCGCGGACCGCGATCGCCACCGTCTGCCTGTCCGGCACCCTCGAAGACAAGCTCGCCGCGGCCGCGGCGGCCGGGTTCGACGGCGTCGAGATCTTCGAGAACGACCTCATCGTCTCGCCCCGCGGCCCGGCCGACGTCCGGAAGCTCTGCGCCGACCTGGGCCTTTCGATCGACCTCTACCAGCCGTTCCGCGACTTCGAGGCCGTGCCGCCGGAGCTGCACCGGGCCAACCTGCGCCGCGCGGCGCACAAGTTCGACGTCATGGCCGAGCTCGGCACGGACACCGTGCTGGTCTGCTCCTCGGTGTCGCCGGACGCGATCGACGACGACGAACTGGCCGCGGAGCAGCTGCACGCGCTCGCGGATCTGGCCGCCGGACGCGGCCTGCGGGTCGCCTACGAGGCGCTCGCCTGGGGCCGGCACGTCAGCGGGTACGAGCACGCGTGGCGGATCGTGCGCCGGGCCGCGCACCCCGCGCTCGGCGTCTGCCTCGACAGCTTCCACATCCTCTCCAAGGGCCACGACCCGGCGCCGATCCGGGCGATCCCGGGAGAGAAGATCTTCTTCCTGCAGCTCGCCGACGCGCCGCGGCTCCCGATGGACGTCCTGCCGTGGAGCCGCCACCACCGGCTCTTCCCCGGCCAGGGCGAGTTCGACCTGACGGCGTTCACCGGGCACGTCCTCGCCGCGGGCTACCGCGGCCCGCTGTCGCTGGAGGTCTTCAACGACGTCTTCCGCCAGGCCGACCCGCGCCCGGCCGCCGTCGACGCGATGCGATCCTTGCTCGCGCTGAAGGAGTCCCTCGGCGTGCTGGACCTGCCGCCCGCACCGGAGCTGACCGGGCACGCGTTCGCCGAGGTCGTCACCGGCCCGGGCGCCGGGGCGGGCGCCGTGCTCGCGTCACTCGGCTTCGCGCGCACCGGCGTGCACCGCAGCAAGCCGGTCGAGCTCTGGGAACAGGGCGAGGCCCGGGTGCTCGTCAACGAGGGCGGTGACGCCGGTGGCTCGATCGGCGCGGTCGCGCTGGCGAGCGCCGACCCCGCGCGGTCGGCCCGCCGTGCCGAGGCCCTGCGCGCGCCGGTGCTGCCGCGCACGCACGGCCCGCGGGAGGCCGACCTCGCCGCCGTCGCCGCGCCGGACGGCACCGAGGTGTTCCTCTGCGGGAACGACGACTGGCGAGGCGACTTCGAGCCGACCGGTGAGACAGCGGGCGGCGCCGGGGTTTTCGGAATCGATCACGTGGCCCTCACGCAGCCCTTCGACCACTTCGACGAAGCGGCGTTGTTCTACCGCTCGGTGCTCGGGCTGACGCCGTCCCCGGTCGTGGAGTTCGCCGCGCCGTTCGGGCTGGTGCGCAGCCGCGGTGTCACGGCCGGGAACGTCCGGCTGACCCTGGACAGCGCGCTGGTGCGGCGGGGCGAGTGGGCGCCCGCGGTGCCCGAGCCGCAGCACGTCGCCTTCGCGTGCGAGGACGCCGTCGCGGCGGCCGGGAAGATGCGCGCGCTCGGCGCGCCGTTGCTGGAGATCCCGGGCAACTACTACGACGACCTCGCGGCGCGGCTCGATCTGCCGGCCGCCTTGATTGCCGCGTTGCGCGCGAACTCCGTGCTGCACGACCGGGACGAACACGGCGAGTTCCTGCATTTCTTCACCGCCCTCGCGGGCGCGCGCGTGTTCTTCGAGGTGGTCCAGCGGATCGGCGGCTATCGCGGTTTCGGGGTGGTCAACGCGCCGGTGCGGATGGCCGCGCACCGCGCCCGGCGACACCCGCGGCCACCAGCCGAAACGCTCGCCTGACCGCCGCCCCGGGACCTGTCCCGGGGCGGCTTTCTTTCGCCCCCGCGGGGGTATTCCGGCGCACCGGAATACCCCGTTCAGGCCCGTGAAAAACGTCCGGGACACCTTCCTATTCGGACGACTTCCGCCACCTTTCTCCCCGGCGCCGGTAACGGTGCGACTACTCCCCGTCAGAGTGCCTGGAGCGATTACAACGTCTTGGCAACCGCCTTGACAGGGCCTGTGGTACGTACCACTCTAACCCCAACATTGGTCTACACCATTTGGGGCGCTTGGCCACAGTGGCCGGGCATCGAAAGGACGGCAACGAGTGAAACGCTGGCTCAAGCTGGCGGCGGGCGCCGCCGCAGTCACCCTCGCGACCGCGGGTTGCGCGGGTTCCAGTGGCACGGACACCGCCGCATCGTCGAGTGGTGCTCCCGCGCAGATCACCGGCGACGTCACGGTCTGGCTGATGACGGGTTCCGCGCCGGCCACGCTGACCGACGCGCTCAACAAGGAGTTCGAGGCCGCCCACCCGGGCGTCAAGGTCAAGTACGAAGTCCAGCAGTGGGACGGCATCCAGCAGAAGCTGACCACCGCGCTGGCGAGCGGTGCGCCGCCGGACGTGATCGAGATCGGCAACACCCAGACGGCGGCGTTCGCCTCGCAGGACGGCGTGCTGACCGACCTGACCGCCGACAAGGACAGCTTCAACGGCGCGCAGTGGCTGAAGGGTCTCGCCGACTCGGGTGCCTACGACGGCAAGACCTACGGCGTCCCGTTCTACGCGGCCAACCGTGAGGTCATCTACCGCAAGGACATGTTCGAGCAGGCCGGCATCACCAAGACGCCGACGTCGAACGACGAGTGGATCGACGCGATCACCAAGCTGAAGACGAAGTTCGGGTCCGACCCCGACTTCCAGCCCTTGTACATGCCGGGCCAGAACTGGTACGCGCTGCTCTCGTTCATCTGGGACAACGGCGGCGACATCGCCCAGCCCGACGGCAAGAACTTCAAGGCGACGCTGGACAGCGCCGGCGCGAAGGCGGGCCTGGACTTCTACAAGAAGCTCGTCGACACCTCCGGCACCAAGGCGCCGAAGGACGCCGACGAGGCCAAGCCGCAGCAGGCGACGGTCTACGGTGCCGGCAAGGTGGCCATGATGATCGGTCTTCCGTGGGAGCTGCCGACCGCGGCCAAGACGGACCCGAGCCTGACCGCCAAGACCGGCGCGTTCGCGATCCCGAGCAAGACCGCCGGCCAGAGCGCCCCGGTCTTCCTGGGTGGCTCGAACCTGGCGATCCCGGCCAACAGCAAGAACGTGGCCGCCGCCAAGGAATACATCAAGCTGCTCTCCAGCGCGAAGTACCAGAGCCAGCTCGCCGCCGCCGGCGTCGTGCCCGGCACGTCGACCGACCTCGCGGGCCTGGACAAGGACCCGCTGGGCACCGTGATGGCGAAGGCCTCCACCAACGGCAAGGCCGTGCCGGCCAGCCCGAAGTGGGGTGACGTGGAGTCCGGCCAGAACCCGGTCAAGGACATGCTGACCGCGTACCTGACCGGCAAGAAGACGCTCGACCAGGCGACCGCCGACGCCAACGCAGCGCTGAACAAGCTCATCGGCGGATGACAGCGACCGCCAATGTGACGATGCCGGCGGGGGCGACCCCGCCGGCATCGCCGCGCGCCACGCGGGCTAGGAAGCGCAGGAAGGGCCGGTTCGGCGACCGGATCCTCCCGTACCTGCTGCTCCTGCCCGCGCTCGCCGCGATCCTCGTGCTGCTCGCCTGGCCGCTGGTCCAGGTGCTCGCGATCAGTTTCCGCAAGCTCGACATCGGCCAGCTGATCTCCGGCAAGACCGTCTGGATCGGCTTCGACAACTACACCAACACGCTGTCGGACCCGGAGTTCTGGACCATCACGGTCCGGACGCTGGTGTTCACCGCGTCCATCGTGGCCGCCACCATCCTCGGTGGCCTGCTGCTGGCCGTGCTGATGCGCCACCTCGACCCGGTCGTGCGGATCATCGTGCAGGTGACGCTCGTGCTGGCCTGGGCGACCCCGGTGATCGCGACGACCACGGTGTTCCAGTGGATCTTCGACGAGCAGTACGGCATCCTCAACAAGACCCTCGACCGGCTCGGGTTCCACAGCTTCATCGGGTTCTCCTGGTTCTCCAGCGGCGCGAGCACGCTGTCGGTGATCGGGCTGCTCATCGTCTGGCAGGCCGTGCCGTTCGTGACGTTCTCGCTCTACGCGGGTCTCATCGGCGTCCCGCGCGAGCAGTACGAGGCCGCCGGCATCGACGGCGCCGGGCCGTGGCAGACGTTCCGCGCGGTCACCTGGCCCGCGATCCGGCCGATCACCACGATGGTGACCTTCCTGTCGGTGTTGTGGGACTTCAACGCCTTCGCCCAGATCTGGGCGATCCGCGAGGGCGGCCCGGACGGCGGGAGCACCACGCTGGCCGTCGTGCTGTACCTCAAGGGCATCGCGGGCAACCACTTCGGCGCGGCGGGCGCGATCGCGACCCTGATGCTGATCGTGCTGGCGCTCATCACCGGCCGCTACATCCAGCTGCTCACCCGGACCAAGGAAGGTGATCTGGCGTGAAGAAGTCGCTGTCACAGCGAATCGTGCTCTCGGTCGTCGGCCTCCTCGTGGCGCTGGCGGTCGTCTTCCCGACGTACTGGATGTTCGTCACGTCGCTGCGCACGCCCGGTGAGATCCTCTCGCCCAAGTACGACCTGATCCCGACGTCGTTCTCGTTCGGCAACTTCGCCACCGCGCTGACCAAGGACAACTTCCCGACCTACCTGCTCAACAGCCTGATCGTCACGGTCGGGTCGGTGCTGTGCGCGCTGGTCGCGGGGACGCTGGCGGCCATCCCGCTCTCGCGGCTGCGGTTCACCGGCCGCAAGGGCTTCCTGGTCCTGGTCATGGTGGCGCAGCTGGCGCCGGTGTCGGCGCTGTTCATCCCGCTGTTCCTGCTGATGCGGGACGCCGGGCTGCTCAACACCCTGCCGTCGCTGCTGCTGATCTACTTCGCCACCACGCTGCCGTTCACGGTCTGGATGCTCTACGGCTTCGTCAACGGGATCCCGTACGAGCTGGAAGAGGCCGCGATGATCGACGGCTGCAGCCAGACCGGCGCCTTCCGCCGGGTGACGCTGCCGCTGCTCGGGCCGGGGCTGGTCACGACGTCGGTGTTCAGCTTCATCACGGCGTGGAACGAGTACCTGTTCGCCCTCGTGTTCATCCGGGACAAGCAGAAGGAGACGCTGCCGGTGTGGCTGGCGTCGTTCCGCACGGCGTTCGCCACCGACTGGGGCGGCGTGATGGCCGCGTCGGTGATCTACGCGATCCCGGCGCTGGTGTTCTTCCTGATCGTGCAGCGCAAGCTCGTGTCCGGCGTGACCGCCGGCGCCGTGAAGGGGTAGCTGTTGTCTTCACCCGAGAAACTCGCCGAGGCCGTTCTCCTGCCCGGGTTCGCCGGGACCACCGCGCCGGACTGGCTGCGCGGCCGCGTCGCCGACGGGCTCGGCGGGGTGATCCTGTTCGGCCGCAACGTCGTCGACGACGAGCAGGTCGCCGCGCTCACCGCCCAGCTGCGGGGCGAGCGTGACGGCGTCGTGGTCGGGATCGACGAGGAGGGCGGCGACGTCACCCGCCTCGACGTCAACACCGGGTCGTTCGTGCCGGGGCCACTGGCCCTCGGCGCGGCCGACGACCCGGAGCTGACCACGGCGGTCGCCGCCGCGCTCGGCGAACGGCTCGCGGCCTGCGGCGTCACGATCAACCTGGCGCCGTGCGCGGACCTGACCCTGGCGGCCGAGGACCCGATCATCGGCGTCCGGGCGTTCGGGTCGGACCCGGTGAAGGCGTCCCCGCACGTCGCGGCGTACGTCACCGGCCTGCAGAAGTACGGCGTCGCGGCGTGCGCCAAGCACTTCCCGGGCCACGGCGCGGCGACGGAGGACTCGCACGTCGCGCTGCCGGTGCTGCCACGGACGCCGGAAGAGCTGCGTGAGATCGAGCTGGTCCCGTTCGCCGCGGCGATCCGGGCCGGCGTGCGCGCGGTGATGACCGGTCACCTGGTCGTGCGGGCGTGGGGCGACGAACCGGCCACGCTCAACCGGGTGGCGCTCACCGACGTCCTGCGCGGCGAGCTGGGCTTCACCGGCGCGATCATCACCGACGCGCTGGAGATGGGCGCGGTGTCCGGCGCGTACGGCCGCCACGACGGCCTCGGCCACTCGGCCGTCCGGGCGCTGATCGCCGGTGCGGACTCGCTCTGCATCGGCGGCGCGGCGTTCGAGGCCGACGCCCTGGACGCCATCAACGCGGCGATCGTGGCCGCGGTGGCGTCGGGGGAGCTGCCCCTCGAACGGCTGGCGGACGCGGCGTCGCGGACCGCCGCGCTGGGCACGGACCCCGCGCCGGCGACGGTCGGCCCGGTCGACCGCCGGCTCGGCCTGGAAGCGGCCCGCAAGGCCCTGCGCGTCACCGGCGAGCGCCGGCTGGACGGCCCGCCCCTGGTGGTGGACGTCCAGACGGAGCCGACCATCGCGGCCGGCCCGATGCCCTGGGGCCTCGGCACACACCTGGCCGAGCTGGTGCCGGGGACCCGGGCGATCACCGCCGGCCCGGACGACCTCGACGCGATTCTCGAAGCGGCGCAAGGGTTCTCGAGCGTCGTCGTCGTGACGCGCGAGGCGCACCGGCACCCGCGCGTGCGGGACCTGCTGGCGGCACTGTCCACTGTGGACTTCATCCGGGTCGAGACGGGCGCGCCGGGCCCGGCGACCGGGGACGGACCGCGGCTGGACACGTTCAGCGGCTCGTACGTCAGCCTGCGCGCGGCGGCCGAATACCTGGCCTGAGCACCCCCGTCGAGGACAGGCCCCGCCTCACCCGGCGGGGCCTGTCCTTTTTGCCGTATCTCCATGAGCCGCCCGGGCGTTTGTACGGGGCTTGTACCGGCGTTCGTCACTGTGTCGTCACACCAGAAACGACGGAGGACGGACACATGGGAATTCGCATCGGCAAGCGTGCGGCCGGGGTGGTCGGCATCGCCGCGGCGATCGTGCTGGTCGGCGCCACTCCGGCGCTGGCGGCCACGGGCACGGTGCACACCGATTCCGGCGCGCCGCTGACCGTGCGCTCGTCGCCGAGCACCGGCGCGAGCTCGACCGGCACGATCGCCGACGGCACGGCCGTCGACATCGACTGCCAGACCACCGGCGAGTCGGTCACCGGCAAGTACGGCACCAGCACCGTCTGGGACCACGTGCCCGGCGGCTACATCACCGACACGTACGTCTACACCGGATCCGACGGGCGGATCGCGCCGGACTGCACCGACGTCCCGACTCCGCCGGCCTCGACCTGCTCGACCGCCGGACTGGGCGACGCGAACACGTGCGCCCAGGCCGTCACCAAGGCGAAGTCGCGGGTGCACACCAACAACGACCCGGCCTACGACGGCTGGTGCGACCGCATCAACGCCCAGAACTACGGCTTCTCCGCGAGCGGCTCGACCACGGCGTACGTGCACTGGACGCAGATCCCCAGCCAGTACAAGCACGCGGGCAGCACCGACGTCCCGGCCGGCGGCCTGGCGTTCTTCTCCAACGGCGGCTCGGGCCACACGATGATCTCCATCGGCGGCGGCAAGTTCCTGTCGAACGACATCAACGGCGCGGGCACCTACACCGAGACCACGATCGCGCAGATCAAGAGCAAGTGGGGCCAGACCTACCTCGGCTGGTCGCAGCCGTGGTTCAAGGTGAACCACTGACGTCGTGACGCGCTTCGGGCCCCTGTCCACCATCCCCGGACAGGGGCCTGAGTCGTCCCCGGGGCCGTGCCCTGCCACGCGGTCGCGGCCCGAGTGTCGCGAGCCGGGTGGCGCTGCCCTCGCTGTAGCGGCCCGAGTGTGGCTGCCCGCGCCGCCGTGGCGCGAGTGTCGCTGCCGGGTGGCGCTGCCCTCGCTGTAGCTGCACGAGTGTGGCTGCCCGCGTCTCCGTGGCGCGAGTGTCGCTGCCCTTGCCGTAGCTGCACGAGTGTGGCTGCCCGCGTCGTCGCTGCCCGAGTGTCGCCGCCCGAGTGTCGCGAGTGGACCCGCGGCCGCCCCACGCCCGTGCCCGACTCCCGTAATGCCGTGAGGGGCACCCTCATGGACTTTATGTCCGTGAGGGTGCCCCTCACGGCCGAGCGGGCCATCGGGAGGGGGGTGAACTCGGATATTCCCCGGCCGCTTCGGCATTCGAGCCGCACACCCGGACCCGGAGCGGTACGCGGCTGTCCGCGGAGCGGTGCGCCGAGGCCGGAAACCGGAGCTGTGGCCGGCCGGCTTACGAGCCGGGTCGGTCGCCGGGCGGTTCCGGAACCATGTGGTGCAGCACGAAGATCCCGCCCAGAGCGGGGCGGTCCGGACGTTCGTGGTCGGTCGCCACGTACTCGTCCAGGACCGCCAGGATGCGCCGGTCCAGCTCCCGGACCTCGTCGGGGGACAAGTGCAGCAGGAACTTCTCGTGCACCGCCACCGATTCCGGGCCGGCCGCCCGCAGCTCCTCCTGGAAGATCTCGATCGGCGCGAACCGCGTCTCGGGGTCGGCGCCGGCCAGCGGGCCGTCGAGCCACCACGTCTCGTTGTTCGACCGGTAGGGCTTCTCCAGCGCGCCGCTCGTGCCGGTGCGGACCGGCGCCGGCTCCAGCAGCCCGGCGGCCACCAGCTGGCGCACGTGGTGCAGGACCGTGCCGGGATCCCGGTCGAGGCGGTCGGCCAGCTGCTTGTTCGTCAGCTCCTCGACCAGGCACATCCGCATGATCCGCAGGCGCAGCGGGTGGCCCAGGGCCTTCGCCTCCTGCGGGGTCGCCGGCCGCCGCCGGCGGGGTTCGGTCATGAACGCAGCGTAGTCCATCGATCGACTTCCGACACATCGATGGAGAATTCCCCATCGATGTGCAATCCTCGATCACGTGGCGACGAAGGGCTTGGGCAGCACCTATTGGCGGCTGTGGACCGCGGCCGGGCTGTCGAGCCTCGCCGACGGTGTCCTGAAGGTCGCGTTGCCCCTGGTCGCCGTCGGTTACACGCGGTCGCCGGGTCTGATCGCCGGGCTGGCGTTCGCGTTCACCCTGCCGTGGCTGCTCTTCGCGCTGCCCGCCGGCGCGCTGGTCGACCGGCTGGACCGCCGGCGGGCGATGCTCGGCGCGAACTTCGTCCGCGGCGGGCTGCTCGCGGCCGTCACGCTCATGACTGTCCTCGGCGGCGGCTCGATCTGGGCCCTGTACGTCGTCGCCGCGGGCGTCGGGTTCGCCGAGACCGTCTACGACACCGCGGCGCAGTCGATCGTCCCGCAGGTCGTCGGGCGCGACCGGCTGTCGGCCGCCAACGGCCGGATGTACGCCGCCGAGCAGACGGCCAACGAGTTCGCCGGTCCGCCGCTGGCCGGGCTCCTCGTCGCGGCCGGCGTGCTCGCCGCGTTCGTCACGCCGGTGGCACTGTGGGCGGTGGCCGTCGCGGCGCTGCTGCTGGTGCGCGGGACCTACCGGATCGAGCGGCCGGAACGCACGACCCTGCGCGCGGACATCGCCGAGGGCGTCCGGTTCCTGGTGCGGCACAAGGTGTTGCGGACGTTCTCGGTCATGGTCGGCACGT
The DNA here is from genome assembly GCF_036104975.1 of Amycolatopsis sp. NBC_00355. GTDB lineage: Bacteria > Actinomycetota > Actinomycetes > Mycobacteriales > Pseudonocardiaceae > Amycolatopsis. The sequence goes on from NZ_CP107982.1 coordinate 773,171, forward strand.
TCAACTTCGCCACCGGCGCGACCTTCGCCGTGTTCGTGCTGTACGCGGTCGGCCCCGGCTCGGCGATGGGCCTGTCCGAACCGGCGTTCGGCCTGGTGATGGCCACCAACGCCGCGGGCGGCCTCGCCGGGTCGTTCCTCGCCGAGCCGGTGGAGCGCCGCCTCGGCCGGATCGTCACGCTCTGGCTGTCCTGGCTCGCGGGCGGCCTGACGATCGGCGTGCTCGCGGTGACGACGGACCCGTACGCCGTCGCCGGCGGCTTCTTCCTCGGCGGCTTGGGGATCGTGATGTCGAACGTCGTCATGGTGTCCCTGCGCCAGCGCGTCACGCCGGACCGCCTGCTCGGCCGGCTCAACAGCAGCTACCGCCTGGTGTCGTGGGGCACCAAGTCCCTCGGCGCCCTCGCGGCCGGCGTGCTTTCCCAGACCCTGGGCCTGCGCGCGGTGTTCGTCGTGATGGCGGTGCTGGCTTTCACCGTCGTGGCCGGGCTTCTCGTGGTGACGGAGAACGCGCTCACGGCCGCCGAACGCGAAGCCGTGAGCGCGTGAGCCTCACGCGTGCGGGAACGGGAAGACATTCAGCCGGTCCTCCGGCAGCGGCGCAGTCCGCCAGCCGAGGTCGACCGCGGCGCGCCGGATCCGCCCGTCGCCCCACCGCGGCAGCCCGGCCGGGAAACCGGACACCAGCCCCGGCACGATCGTGTGCGCGGCGTGGAAGCCGGCGGCCGCGACGTCCCGTGTGGTCAGATCGACGCTGATCACCTCGAACCCCTGCTCCTCGACGCGTTCCCGGTAGGCCTTGAATCCCCGTTCGCCCAGCGACGGCAGCCCCTCCCACGGACGCACCGGCAGGTCTCGCACCCACGGCGCCACTCGGGTCACAGCCCGGGGATCGAGGTAGATCTGCTGCTGGCACCGGGGATCGACGACGTCGGCGAAGTCGGCGCGGTAGGAGTCGAGGTACCGCCGGTCGGCGCGGTAGGGTTTGAGGGACCCGGGCTCCGCCTGCCGGCGGGCGGGTGCTTGCTCGTCGTCGAGGGCCAGGTAGGTGTGCTGCCCGCGGAACCCGTCGGCGAGGGCGGCCTTGGCCGCTTCGAAAGCGTCGGGGCGGGTGGCGGACCCGAGAGACAGCCGGCGCCGGGTCCGGTCGAACACCGCGGCCGCGACGACCGGGACGCCGAACTCGTTGTCCAGCGGGATCAGCGTGACGTCGTGGGTGTCGGCCGTGTCGGCGACGAGCGCCCGGATCTCGGCCGGTACCGCCAGCCGCGGCACCTTCGGCGTGTTGGCCCACCACAGCATCGCCGTGTCGTGGGTGAGCACGGCCTCCAGCCCCGCGGTCAAGGCGTTCTCTTCCCCGGTGCCACCGGCGAGGCCGGCGGCCAGGGGCTCGGTGAACCGGGCACCGCCCGGCTCGGGCCGCCGGGAGACGAGACAGGCCGGCACCCACAGCGTTTCTCTTGTCGTGTGGGAAAAGGCCTCGATCCAGCTGCACTCGGTCTCGGGTGTCAGCGGCGCGAAGGGGAAGCCGGGGGTGTCGTACTGCCGCGGTGAGTACAGGTTCAGGCGACGCGGGTCGAGCGCGGGGATGCCGTCGCGGCACAGACGCAGGTAGCTCGCGTGCCGGAACTCGCGGTCCGGGGGCTGCCAGCTGGCGCAGTAGCGCTGGACGGCCTGGCCGAGCGCGGCTTCGCAAGCTGGTTCGAAGTCGTGCCACGAGGCGCCGGTCGCGTTGCGGTCGTTGGCCCAGTCGGCGACCCGGCGCATGTCCGCGACGTCCACTTCGCACACCTTCAACCGGGCGGGCAGGTCCGGCGCGGGCGGGAGCTCGCGGACCGCCGTCACGATCCCGGTCCGGTCGTCGACGAGCAGGTCCGGGCGTGGGCCGCGCGCTTCGACCGGCCGGGGGCGGTCCGGGACCGGCAGCACCGGCCGGGGGAGCACGCTCAGCCGGACGGGGTCGATCTCGAGCTCGCCGGTGGTCGTCTCGGCGGGTTCGCCGGCGAGCCAGCGCTCGAGCTGGACGGCGAGCACGGTCAGCATCCAGCGCGCGTCGCCCGGGCGGAACCGCCGGCCGGGCGAGGGGCCGGCGGTGGCGAACGCGTCGGCCAGGCGAGGGTCGGCGGCCGCGGCCTGCCGCCGGCCGAGCGCGTCGGCGAAATCGGGACCCGAGCCACCGGGGGTGATCGCGGGTCCGGCGATGCCCTGGCCGCGTTCACAGCGGAAGGGCAGGAGACGCACCCGGCGGTCGGCGCAGAAGGCGTCGAGCGCGGTGAGTTCGGAGTACGCCGGATGGGTGAACGCGGCGACGACGACGGCGTCGGCCGGGTTGACCGGGAAGGGGCCGTCGAAGTCGGCGAGGGTCTGGATCCGGGCGTACCCCGCCGGGGCGAGGATCTGCGCGAGGGGCGCAGTGAGCTCGGGCGTTCCGGCGATGAGGACGGTGGTCACCGCGGCGCGCCGGGCCCGGGCGCCGTCCGTCGCGGGGCGCAGGCAGCCGTCGGTGGCGAGGACGTCGAGGACGTCGGTGTACCGGGAGTCCGCCCCGGTCAGCAGCTCGGCGCGGGTACGGGTGCCGTCGCAGCGGGCGAGCCACGCGCGGAACTCCGTGGCCGGCCCGGTGATCGGGTACTGGCCGGTCGGGGTGATGAGCAGGCACAGAGCCGGCTCGAGGTCGTGGACCTCGACCCCGGTCAGCTCCGGGCGGACGTCGTCGGAAGGCATGGCGGATCCCTTGTCGGAACGGGTCGCGTCGCGGCCCCGGGAAGGGGCCGCGGCACGGTGACGGCTGGCTGCGACTGCGTTCCCTCCTGTGCGGGGCGGGTGTCTCCGGTGTCGGTACCGTGCACAGTTTCGGTCGCCGCCGTGCACCGTGACGTCTTCAGGAATGCGATCCGCACCTCCCGGGGCGTGTTCCGCACGGGCCGGTTCGTGCGGAACACACGGCCGTCGCGTGAGCGGTGCCTCTTGCGCACCCGAGCGCCCCGCCACCCGGAGTGGGTGACGGGGCGCTCGGTGTCCGTTATGGCCTGACGATCAGGCCCGGCAGGTCCGGCCGCGGTTCACGCAGTTGACCAGGCCGCTCATGATCCGCTGCGACATCACGTTCGCGAAGTCGTCGTGGTCGGAGAACGGGTTGTGGTGCTCCTGCGGGAATGAGTCCACTTTGTACTGCTTCTTGACCTGGATGTCGTGCGGGATGTCGTAGGTCAGCGAGATCTGCAGCTGCGGTACGGCCTTGAACCCCTTGGCGCACCGGCCGTTCTGGTCCGGGAACACGATGTGCGTGCGGTGGTTGGCGCTGTCGGTGTTCTGACCGTCCCAGCAGCTGGGGAACGTGTGGATGCGCTTGACCTTGCTGTTCTGCGGGCAGATCGGGTACTTGTCGGTGACGCGGTTCTCGAAGCCGGTGCACGTCCAGCTCGCGCGGGCGTTGGCCGGTCCGTTGGTCGAGACCTTCGCGTCGCCGTAGAGCACGCGCAGGAACTTCGGCATGGCCACGACCTTGCCCACCGGGCTGCCCCGGAAGGTGAGCTGGACCTTCTGCGGCCGCTGGATCACGCCGTCGTTCTCCGGCAGCTCGTTGTTCTCGTCCTGTCCGGGCAGCGCGCCGCCCGCGGTGGTCGTCGGCGGCGGGGGAGTCGCGCCGGTGCCCGTGTCCTTGCCCGGCTTCGGCGCGCACGGCGCGAGGCCGCCCAGGTCACGCGGCTTCTGCGTGAACCGGCCGATCGCGATGGCGATCCGCTCCAGGATCGCGGCGCGCCGGTCCTTGAGCGGCGTCAGGATCGCGTTGCGCACGAAGTCCGCGCCGCCCTGGCCCTGCGTCGAGGCGACGCGCTGGTTGGCGTCGTCGGTCTGGGTGTCGAGCTGGTCCAGGTTGTCCTCCACCTCGGCCATCGCCTGGTCGGGGACGTCCGGCAGCTTGCTGGCGACGTCGGGGCAGGCGACCTGGACGGTCTTCGCCTCCTGATCGGCCCGGGCCCGGTCGCCGTCCGGCGCCTTCGCGGGCTCGTTCTTCGCCTCTTCCTCGCCGGTGTCGATGCGCACGACGGGCCAGAAGTAGGCGGACTTGTCGCCGTTGCGGCAGGTGGTGCCGGCCTTGGAGAGGCTCTTGTTGTTCGAGTCGGCGTTCGTGGAGAGGTTGCCCACGTAGTCGTGCAGGTGCTGGGCGCCGTTGCGGACGCCTGGCTGGGCGATGAAGTTGTCGGGGTTGAAGTGGCCGTTTTCGTTGCGGCCGCAGTCGACGGTGAACGTGCCCGTCGCCGCGCCGTAGACCGGGCGCGGGTCGAACTGGTTCGGCTGCACCTGCAGGATGTCGATGAAGAGGGCGGGGTCGACCTCGTCGGCGCTGGCCTGTCCGGTGTTGCCGGTCGTGGTGGCGACGACGATGCCGCCGACGGCCATCGCGAGGGCGAGACCGCCGGTGGCGATCTTCGTTCTGCGGGAAAGGCGATGGCGTCCTTGGGTGCGGGACATGGATCCTCCGGGTCGGGCTGGCGGGAAAAGCGCGACACTGACCGGTACGAGCCCAGGGGCGTACCCATCAGGAAAGACGTCGGCAGGGAAGGGACGACGCCCGGCCGGCCCACTGACCCGACATCAGTGGACGCGGATGGTCACCTGCCCGTGACCACGCCGTCGACCGGGTGGTTATCGTTCCGTTATGGACGCTACACCGGGGTTTGACACCGGGCAAGAAGGTGTTTCCGGTCATCACGAACCGTCAGGTCCGGTTTCCGTTTCCGTAATCGGACTCGGCCGTTAATGGTCGCCGGAAATGCGCGAAGAATGGCGTGCGTGAATAGCGGCGTACGAAACCGCACGCGCGGCGGCCCGCGGGTGGGTCACGCTGGGTAGCCGTTCGGGTACGCTGGTTGCGCTCTCAAGTAGATGGTGACGGCGGTCATCCTGGGGCCTCGACCGGGTGGTTGTCCAGCATCCGGGGGTGTGTCGAAACCCGCGGAAAATTCTTTGAACCGATCCGAACCGGCAGCCGTATCCCTCAGTGAAGCACCTCGAATGCCCGCCGGCCGTACCGCCGGCGACGCGGCGGAATCCGGGCGCGCGGCACGGTCAGCGCATTCCTGAGCGTCGAGTGGCGCGATTGGGCGGACGCCGCCGCATATCGCGATGCCGCCGTCGTCATTCTTGTCGTGCCCTTCGACGGCGGGACCTCGCGCCGGCCGCGAACGCGTTCGCAGAACAACCTCGACTCGGTGCGCCGCATCGCTGCCGAGCTGCCCCTGGTCCGACGTTGCCGGACGCGCCCGGCACCTATTCGCTGTCCCGGCCGGGCGAGCGGCGCGACGACGTCATTCCTGGTCGTCGCGAGCGCTGGTCGCGGTCCTCGGCCCGCGCACTCACCGGCCGCCGGCTGGAGCGCCTCGACGACGACGTCAAGGCCGCGCAGCCTCTTCGATGAGCGCGGCCGCCTCGCCGGCCGAGTGCGCCGCGGTGTCGACGACGAGGCGGTCGCGGGTCCACGGCTCGTACTCGCGGCCGACGATCTGCGGCCACGTCGGCGGCACGTGGCCGGGGATGCCGGTGTCGCGGGTTTCCGCGCGGCGCCGGTGTTCCACCGGGTCCGAGCAGACGATCTCGGTCTCCAGCACCCGCGCGCCGTGCGCCGTTCCGGTGTCGCGCCAGGCGTCCCGGGTGATCTCGAGGGAGTTCACGCACTCCGCGATCACGCTGACGCCGGTCCGCAGCAGGTCGGCGGCGACGTCGTAGGCGACGACGTACCCGACCGGCCCGAGCGGGTTGCTCAGGGGCGTGCTGCGGACGATCGCCTGCTCGATCGTGTCGACGCGCAGGTAGGAGAACCCGGTGCGGCGGGCCAGTTCGGTCGCCACGGTCGTCTTCCCGGACGCCGGCAGGCCGCCGACGACGATCAGCACTGGGGGCACCCGCGCATGATCGCACGGGCCGGCGCTCAGTCCGGACAGCGCCCGCCGAGACGTCGCCAGTGCTCGGCCAGCTCCGGCCGCACCGGCGCCGCCAGCACCTCGGCGAGGTCTTCTTCGGCTTGCCGGGCGGTGTTTTCGGCCGCGGTCCGCAGTTTCTCGTCGAGCCGGGCGGCCAGGTCGCCCGAGCCCGGGTACGCCTGCTCGATCAGCCGCATCGCGGTGGTGTCCCGCAGCTTTTCCTGGGCGTCGTCGACGACGACCTGGTCGCGGCGCAGGCCGTCGGCCCGGCCGAGGTCGACGGTGTGCCGGGCGTCGAGCACCAGACCGGTCGGGGACGGTACGCCGTGGCGGACGGCGATCCGCAGCAGGTCGGCACCGAACGTGCGCTCCTCGGCGGGTGCCCAGGGCAGCCTGTCCAGCGCGGCCGGAGCGAGCGAAACGGCGTCGCCGGGCGCGGCGCACCAGGTCAGCACACCCGGCGGGCACAGGCGGTAGAGCATCCGAGGTCCCGTCACGAAGCGGATCCGGCGCTCTTCTTCGCCAGCAGGTTGCGCCGCAGGACCGTGAGCGCCCGGTGCTGGGCCACGCGGACCGCGCCGGCGCTGCTCAAGCCCACCGCCACCGCCGTCTCCTCGGCCGTCATGCCCAGGATGATGCGCAGCACCAGGATCTCGCGCTGGCGCGGCGGGAGCGTGTCGAGCAGGCCGGACGACCAGTCGAGCGCGGCCGAGCGTTCGACCTCTTCGCCGGTGGGGTCCGTGCCTTCCGCGCCCTCCGAGCGGCCGGCCGGCGGGTCCGCGACCGGGCTGGTGCGGTCGCGGGCGCGGCGGCGGTGGAAGTCGGAGACCTTGTGCGCGGCGATGCCGAAGACGAACGGCAGGAACCCGTCGAGCTCGTAGCGGTAGCCGGGCAGCGCGCGCACGACCGCGAGCAGCACCTCCTGGGCGCAGTCCTCGGCGTCGGACGAGCCGTCCTGCCACGACCCGAGCCGGCCGAGGCAGTAGCGGAACACGATCGGCCGCAGCTCGCGCAGCAGCCCCGCCACCGCGGCCCGGTTGCCGGTGACGGCCTGCCGGACGAGCGCGGTGTCGAGTGAGTACGTCGCCGCGGGCGGGGAGTCACCCCCGGCGGAATGCGGCGGCATCGGCCTCACCTCTTCCTTCGGACTCACGCCGGCAACGGACGGTCACGACGGTAGGTCGCGCCGCGTGTCCGCCGCACCGGCCGGGCGCCCGTGCGGACCCGGGTCTTTCGGCACTGGCGGACGGTGCCTGCACGTGGGTTTCGTAGCCGGGCCGGTCGCGGGCGGGTCCAACGGCCCTACCGGCGACCCCGCGCCGCGGATCACGCTGGTGGCCGGGCAATATTCACAGGAGAAGCACAGGGACGAGATGGCTGACGATGTGGGCTTCGGGCTCCTGCTCGACCGGGCGCAGTGCCTCGCGCTGCTCCGGACGGCGAGCCTCGGGCGGGTGATCTTCACCCACCGGGCGATGCCGGCCGTCCGCCCGGTGCGGTTCACCGTCGTCGGGGAGTCCGTCGTGTTCGCCGTCCCCGAAGGCAGCCCGCTCTACGCCGGCGCGCGTGACGCCGTCGTCGCGTTCGAGGCCGACGACTTCGCCGACGACCTCGGTGCCGGCTGGTTCGTCAGCCTGCTCGGCCGGGCCGGGGAGTTCCGGGATTCCTCCGCCGCGGAGATCGCCTGCCTGTGCCCCTGCTCGTCCCGAGCGGGCCGCCGGTTCCTGCAGATCCCCGTCGAAACGATAACCGGTCACCGAATGGCCTGCCCGGCGGAGTAACAACGCCGTGTCACCGAGCGACCCACCGGATGGACGCACCGGCTTGGGCCGACATGGGCAGTGAGCTGTGGCACTCTTGACGGCCCGGGGATACCCCCGGGAGTGGGCGACGCCAGCGGAGTCAACGGGAAGTGGCGGACGAAATCGGCATGCCGGCGATCCTGGCCGCAGTAGCCGGGATCGCGCGGGAGCTGGAGATGCCGGCGTTGCTGGAACGCGCGGTGACGACGGTGTGCGAACTGGTCGGGGCGCGCCACGGCCGGCTCGAGGTGACCGGACCCGACGGCGGGGTGGCCGAGTACGGCCGGCCCTCGACCGGCGACACGGACGACACCGGCGACACCGACGGCGCGAACGGTGCCGTCGAGCTTCCGGTGCGCGCCGGGCCGAAGACCTTCGGCACGATGCGGGTCGAACCCGGTGACGGCGGCTTCGCCGGCCGCCGGCGCGAAGTGCTGGGCGCGCTCACCGCGGCGACCGGGATGGCCGTCGAGAAAGCCATGCTCGTCGACGGGATGCGCCGCCGCGAACGCTGGCTCGAAGCGTCCTACGACGTCACCAAAGCGCTGCTCGGCACGCAAGGCCTGCGCGCCACCCTGCGGCTGATCGCCGAACGCGCCCGCGTCGTGGCCGGCGGCACCGGCGGGGCGATCGCGCTGCCCGCGGGGCCGGGGCTGCTGGTGTTCGACGTCGTCGAGCCGCCGGGGGAGGACGCCGACCGCCTCACCGGCCTGACCATCCCGACCGAGGGCACGGCCACCGGGATCGCGTTCACCACGCGCCGGCCGATCGTCGTGCGGGACTACGGCGAGCACGTCCAGAACGAGCAGCGTGACCGCGTCGGGCCGATGCCCGCGATGATCAAGGACCTGGACTCGGCGATCTCGGTGCCGCTGATCGTCGGTGAGGAGACCCTCGGGGTGCTGCTCGTGGCGAAGTTCCGGGACCGCTCGCCGTTCACCGACTCCGACGTCCAGCTGGCCGAGACGTTCGCCGGGCACGCCGCGCTCGCCGTCGAGTTCTCCCGGGCACAGGAAGCGCGCCAGCAGCTCGCTGTCTTCGAGGACCGCGACCGGATCGCGCGCGACCTGCACGACCTGGTGATCCAGCGGCTGTTCGCGACCGGGCTCGGGCTCGAGGGCGTCAGCAGGCTGATCTCCGACCCGGGGGTCGGCGCGCGCGTCGCCGGGTTCGCCCACGACCTCGACGGCACGATCCGCGAGATCCGCAACAGCATCTTCTCCTTGCAGGCGCCCGCGCAGGCGCAGGGCAGCCTCCGCGCCGAGCTGCTGCGGGTGGCCGTCGACGCCCGGGACACGCTGGGCTTCGAGCCGCGTGTCGGGTTCGACGGGCCGCTCGACGCCGCCGTGCCGGACGCGGTGCGCTCCGACCTGATCGCGTCGCTGCGGGAAGCCTTGACGAACGTCGCCCGCCACGCCGGCGCGACGTCGTGCTCGGTGGACGTCACCGTGGACGGGCCCGGCACCCGGCTGAGCCTGGTGGTGCGGGACGACGGGACCGGCCCGCCCCCGGGGCCCGGACGGGCGAGCGGGCTCGCCAACCTGGCCGCCCGCGCCGCCCGGTGGGGCGGGACTTGTGCGCTGGTGGCCGCCGACGGCGGCGGCTCCCGGCTGGAATGGACGGCCGGCCTGCCGGCACGGACCGCCGGCGAACAGGGGATTGCGCGATGACGATTTCGGTGTTCCTGCTCGACGACCACGAGCTGGTCCGCACCGGGCTGAAGACCGTCTTCGAGTCCGAAGAGGACATCGAGGTGGTCGGCGAGGCCGGCACGGCCGCCGAGGCCCTCGTCCGGATCCCGCAGGTCCGGCCGGACGTGGCGATCCTGGACGTCCGGCTGCCCGACGGCCAGGGCATCGAGGTCTGCCGTGAGATCCGCTCGACGCTGGAACCGCCGCCGGCCTGCCTGATGCTGACGTCCTATTCGGACGACGACGCCCTGTTCGGCGCGATCATGGCCGGCGCGGCCGGGTACATGCTCAAGCAGGTCTCCGGCCGCTCGCTGATCGACGCCGTCCGCACGGTGGCCGTCGGCGGCTCCCTGCTGGACGCCACGCTCACCGCGTCCGTCATGAACAGGTTGCGGGGTGAGACGGCCTCGGCCCCGGATCCGCGGTACGAGCAGCTCAGCCCGCAGGAGCGGCGGGTGCTCGACCTGGTCGCCGAAGGGCTGACCAACCGGCAGATCGCCGAGCGGCTGTTCCTGGCGGAGAAGACCGTCAAGAACTATGTTTCTTCTGTGCTGCACAAACTCGGCGTCGAGCGGCGGACGTCGGCGGCGGTGTACGTGTCACAACGGCGGGCCGAACCGGGACGTCCGGGCTGATCTCAGGACCGGCCGGGCGAAACGGGCGGGGCGTCCGAGGTATCTGGGCGCGAATGGAGTACACCTGTCGGGATGACCGCACGGGCCGCAGGGGACTCGTCGCGGGGTGGAGGGGACGGCATGTCGGGGTTTTCGAGCGGGGACTACGTCACGCAGCAGATCCACGCGCTGGCGAAAGCGGTGCGCGAGGAGGGGGCCGGCGGCGTCGGCACCCACAGCTTCCAGCTGGCCGAGCACCTGGCCGCGGAAGGTGGCGTCCACCGCGGCGACATCCTGACCGCGACGGCGACACTGCTGGCCATGACGGCGTGGTGCGACGGCGCGGCCGACGCGGCACTGCGGTTCGCCGAACTGGCGGGCGAATGCGACGACGACTCCCGCGAGCTGGTGACGCACCTGCTGACACTGGAGATCGGCGCGGACCAGGGCTGGCTGCCGCAGGCCCAGGTGGAGGCGCTGCTGGAGTACGCCCGCCGCGCCCGGCGAGGCGACCTCGTGACCCGGGTGCAGGCGCTCGGCACCGGGCCCGGAGGCCGCCACCGCCGGGACTAGGCCGCGGGTCTGAGGTTCTTCGGCACCGGTGAGCGGTCTGCCGCGGCTGGTCGTGAGTGTTCAGGGCGGTTAGAACCGCCCTAAACACTCACGACGCTGAAGTTGCGGTCTCGAGCGGCTGTTGCCGGAGCTTCAGCGGGCGGCGACGCGCGTGGCTAGGCGTTGACCCCGGTCAGCGCGAAGAACTCCTGGCGCGTCTTGGGTTCTTCGCGCAGCAGGCCGTGCAGGGACGAGGTGACGGTGAGCGCGCCGCTCGCCCGGACGCCGCGCAGGGACATGCAGAGGTGCTCGGCCTCGATCACCACGCCGACGCCCTTCGGCGCCAGGTGCTCCTGGAGCCAGTCGGCGACCTGCTTGGTCAGCCGCTCCTGCACCTGCAGGTCGCGCGCGAACAGCTCGACGACACGGGCGAGCTTCGACAGGCCGAGGATGCGCTCGCCCGGGAGGTAGCCCACGTGCGCGACGCCGCGGAAGGGCAGCAGGTGGTGCTCGCACAGGGACTGCACCGGGATGCTCTTGGCGAGCACGAGCTCGTCGTAGCCCTCGTCGTTGGGGAACGTCGTCAGCTTGAAGTCGCGCGGCCGCAGCATCTCGGCGTAGGCGTTCGCCACCCGCCGCGGGGTGTCGCCGAGGTGCTCCGACGTCGGGTCCTTGCCCAGGGCGCGCAGCAGGTCGGCCACCGCGCGTTCGGCCGCGTGGAGATCGAAGGCGTCACGGTTGGGGACGACACCGAGGTGCCGGAAGGGAACCGGTTCGCTCATGGGTTCGACAGTCACGGGGAGCCCCTTCTTTCTAAAACCAAGTCCTACCGACGTTAGAAGCCGGAACGGCTTTTCGTCAACGGTTATTTGTTTTAGAGTGCGGTGATGCACGAACCCCAGGCCGGCGCGCTGGCCGCGGTCGCCGCGCTCGACGAGCCGACCCGGCGCCGGCTGTACGACTACGTCGTCCGCCAGCCCGAGCCGGTGAGCCGTGACGACGTCGCCGCCGCCCTGAGTGTGCCTCGCGCGACCGTCGCGTTCCACCTCGACCGCCTGGTGGACGAGCGGCTCCTCGCCGTCGGGCACGGCCGCCGCACCGGCCGCACCGGGCCGGGTGCCGGCCGCCCGGCGAAGCTCTACCGCCGCTCGGACCGGCAGGTGACGGTTTCGCTGCCGGAACGCGACTACGAGCTGGCCGGTCACCTCCTGGCGAGGGCGGTCGAGGAGGCCGGCGAGACCGGCGGCTCGGCGCGGGAGATCCTGGCGCTGCGGGCGCGTGAGCTGGGGGAGGACCTGGGCGCCGCGGCGGCCGACCTCACGGCGGAGCTGGAAGAACACGGCTTCGAGCCGCGGACCGAGGACGGTGGGGTGCTGCTCGGGAACTGCCCGTTCCACCGGCTGGCGCGGGCGCACCCGCGGCTGGTCTGCGAGATGAACCTGGCGCTGGTGACGGGCTTGCTGACCGGAGCGGGTTCGGCGGACCTGACCGCACGGCTCGACCCGCGACCGGGGCGGTGCTGCGTGCGGCTGACGTCGTCCTAGCTTCGCGCGGCCAGGACGAACAGGAACGCGCCGAAGACGACCAAGGCCGCCGAGACGACGCGGTGGAGGTGCTGCTGCCGCAGCTTTTTCGCCAGCCGGGTGCCGACCAGCGCGCCGGCGCCGGCGATGACGCCGAGCAGCGTGCCGAGTCCGAAGTGGACGGAGCCGTGCGCCGCGTAGCCGAGCGTCGCGAACCCGACGAGCGGCAGCTGGATCAGCTGCCCGGCCGCGACGGTCGTCAGCGCCGGCACGCCGAGCGCGAGCAGCGCCGGGACGAGCAGCACGGGCCCGCCGGTGCCGGTCAGCGCCGAGCCGAACCCGACCACCACGCCGATCGCGACCGTGGCGGCGACGGGCAGGTCGTCGCGCACCCGGGACGTCTTCGCGCGGAACCACAGGTTGTAGGCGCCGGACCCCGCGGTCACCACGGCGAGCACCAGCCACAGGACCGCGGCCGGCAGCAGCCCGTTCACCAGCGCCCCGGCGGCGGCCGCGGGCGCGGCGCCGAGGGTGAGCAGTCCGCCGAACCGCCAGGGCATGGCCTGCTGGCGCGCGTACCCGAGGGTGCCGACGATCCCGGTGAACAGGAACGCCCAGCTGCTGGTCCCGGCCGCGGCGTGGACGTCGAGACCGCCGAGCCAGGTGAGCGCGGGCGGCAGCACCACCCCGCCGACGCCGACGGTCCCGATCAGGACCCCGACGGGCAACGCCACCAGCAGGACGGCCAGCACACCCCGACCGTAGTACGCACCGGACACCGGAGGTCCGTGAAGGCCTCCTTCACGGACGTAGAGTCCCTCAAGGAGGCCTTCACGGACTTGCGGGCCTACTTCGCGGGGCCTACTTCGCGGGGGCGACGCCGAGCCGGTCCGCGACCGCCGTGGTGATCGCGCTGGCGCCGGTCTCCGTGCCGGGCTTGATCCACGGATCGTCCGGCTGCGTCCCGGCGATCGTGCGCTCGCCGATGAACTGGCCGGTGGCCGGGTCGATGATCAGCTGCCGCAGCTCGTGCCGGTCGTCGAGCCCGAGCGCGACGCCGGTGCGGCCGTCGAGGTTGGCCTCGGCCGCGAGCACCTTCATGCCCGGGATCCTCGCCAGCGCCCGGTACCACTCGGCCCGCAGCGGGGCGGGCATCATCCCGCTGCGCAGGATCTCGGTGCCGAAGTGGAACATCGCGGTCGGCGTCGAGCCGCGGCCCTTGGTCAGGTCCTGGAGCTTCGTGTACAGCTGCGCGGGATCGTGCGGCAGCGTCGCGTAGAAGGCCGGGCTGTCCCAGTCCGTGGGGTCGTCGCACTTCTTGGCCGGCTTGGACTTCGGGAAGAAGTCGCCGCAGCGGCCCTGCCACTGACCCTGGTCGGTGTCGGTGATCTCCGGTTCGGGGGCCTGCGCTTGCGGCACGGAGCCGCCGAGGAACTTCCCGGTGCCGAGGATCTTGCGGTCCTCCTGCCAGACATCGTGCTCGTCGGCCGGGATCCACCGCTGGATCTGCTGTTCCCACAGGTAGGAGTAGCCGGTCGCGTTCCCGGTCTGGACGCCGCGCCCGACCCAGGTGTGCTCGACGACGTACCGGAACTGCTCGGGGGCCAGCGGCTGGTCGACGGCGCCGACGCTGATGTCCGCGGCCCGGGTGAGCACCTCGACGGCCGACATCAGCCGGATGTCCGGCGACGACACGGGGGCGGACCCAGAGGAGGACTCAGGGGCGGGCCCGGACGGCGCCGGGCCGGCGACGGGCGGCTCGGACGAGCCGGTCTGCACGACGACGACGGCGGTCACCGCGACCACTCCGGCCACGGCCGCGGCGACGGGCACCGCGAAGCGCGGGACCCGGCGCGGCCGGAGGGGAAGCACGGTGGCGCCGGCGTCCAGTTCCGCCATCAGCTTCGCGCGGGCCGCGGTCAGGTCGGCGGGCGCGGTGCGGGCGTCGTGGTGCAGCCGCTCGAGGGTCTCGTCGAGCTCATTCATGGACATTCTCCTCGGTGGGGACGAGCAGGGCCTGGAGGCGGTGGCGCACGCGGTGCAGCCGCGACCGCATGGTGCTGGCGGGGACGCCGAGCGCTTCGGCGACTTCGGCCGGTTCGAGCCCGGCCCAGGACGTGAGCAGCAGGACGTCGCGGTCCTGTTCGGACAGTGCGGCCAGCTCGCCGGCGAGGGTGCGCAGGCGCGCCGCGGCGTCGACCCGGCCGGCTACGTCGGCGTCGTGGTTCTCGGCGGGCCGGTCGTCGGCCCCGGCCCGGGCGGTCAGCTGGAAGCCGCGGACCTCCTGGCGGACGTGGTTGCGCAGCAGGTTGGTGGCGATGCCGTAGAGCCAGCCGCGGATCGGCGCCTTCTCCGGGTCGTAGCTGCCGCGTCTGCGCAGCGCGACGACGAACGTCTCCGCCACGAGGTCGTCGGCGGCGTGCACCCCCACCCGGCCCGCGAGGTAACCGCGCAGGGGGTGGGCGTACTCGTCGAAGAGCCGCGCGAAGACCTCTTTCGGGTCCCGCGCGGCGAAGTCGGGCCGGTCCAGCCGTTCGACGATTCTGGTCACGGTAGTTGTTGTCGCGGGCGCTCGCCCGCGTCCCCGATTTCGCGTCCGGATGAGACGCAGGCCACATTCCGGCCGGTTCGCGAGAACACGGCCGGGGCGTGCCGACAAGAGCCGGGTATGCACCGACGAAACGTGATGCTGCTGGCCGGGCTGTGTGCGGGGGCGGTCGTGGCGATGCTGGTCGCGGCCGCGACACTGCACCCGACCGGGCCCGCGGCCGCCTCCGCGCCGGCGCTCGGGACGGCGCCGCCGCTGACGACCAGTGTCGCGACGACAGCGACCTCGGCGCCGCCGCCGACCACGCACGCCAAGCCCAGGCCGACGCCGGACGCGTCCGGCCTGCCGTCCGGCGGCGAGCTGGCGAAGCTGCTGCCGGGCAAGCTCAGCGTGCTCGTGCACGACCGCAAGAACGGCGACGACCTCGTCTCCTACCGCCCGGACGCGACCTACACGTCGGCGTCGCTGGTGAAGCTGCTCATCGCGTTCGAAGCCCTCCGGCAGGGCGTCCCGGCCGGCACCGTCTCGCAGATGCTTTCGCGCAGCGACGACGAAGTCGCGAGCCAGTTGTGGTCGAAGCTCGGCGGGCCCGGGCTCGTCACGAGCTGGGCGTCCCGGATCGGCATGACCTCGACCCGTCCGCCCGTCGATCCCGGGCACTGGGGGAGCACCGTCGTGACGGCGAGCGACCTGGTCCGGCTCTACGAGTACCTGATGGACAAAGCGCCGGAGACGACCCGGCAGGTCGTCCTCCACGCGCTGGACGGCGCGACCGAGCACGGCGCCGACGGCTTCGACCAGTACTTCGGCATCCCCGGCGCCGTCACGGCCGCGGACTGGGCCGTCAAGCAGGGCTGGTCGTGCTGCGATCCCGGCCGCGACCTGCACACCAGCGGCCTCGTCGCGGGCCGGCGCTACATCGTCGTCGTGCTCAGCGCCCAGTCCGCCGGCACCGGCTGGCCGGAGGCGTCGGACCGCGTGACGGCCGTCGTGAAAGCGCTCTCCGGACCGCTCGGCTGGGAGAGGTGAGCCTTCAGCCGGAGTCGGCGTCGAACCGCAGCTTCGAGGTGATCCGGTAGCGGTCACCGCGGTAGACCGAGCGGGTCAGCTCGACGATCCGGCCGCCGGTGTCGCGGGTGACCCGCTCGACCTGCAGGATCGGCGCGTAGACCGGGACGTCCAGCAGCTCGGCCTGCTCGGGGTTGGTCACCGCCGGCTCCATGGTCTGCTCGGCCTCGGCCACGGTGATCCCGAACCGCTCCCGCAGCAGCCGGTAGAAGTTCCCGGCTTCCATGTCGGCCGGGGCCAGCCCGGGCACGAGCTCGGCGGGCAGGTCCAGCCGCTCGATGGCGATCGGCTCCTCGTCGACGTACCGCACGCGCGTCACCCGCAGGACCGGCGCGCCGGTGGCCACCTCCAGCCGCGCGGCGCGGGGCGGGCTCGCCGGCGCCGTCGTGAACGCGACGACCTCGCTGGTCCAGTTCCCCTCCGCCGGGGGCACCCCCAGGCCCGCGGCACTGCCGGCGAGCTCCTGGGTGACCTTGTGCGGGCTGGTGAACGTGCCGCGGCCGCGCTGGCGGACCAGCAGGCCGGTGCGGGTGAGCTCGTCGATGGCCGCGCGGACGGTCGGGCGGGACACCCCCAGCTCCTGCGCCAGGTCGCGTTCCGAGGCCAGCCCGGTGCCCGGGCCGGCCTTCTCGATCACGTTCAGCAGGTGGCGGCGGACCCGGTCCCGTTTCGCGGTGGGAGGCCGGTCGGGTCCGAGCGCGTCTGCGGTCAAGTTCTCGGCTTTCGGGGTGTGGGGACCGCACCCGGGAACCGGACGCGCTCCTTCGGCAGGGCGTTCAGCGCGCGCAGCAGATCCAGGTGACCGGCCAAGCGGGCTTGGAAGTCAGCATAGTCGCGCGGGCCGGGGGACCAGGCCGACTCGGCGAGCGCGCACAGCCGCGGGAAGGCCAGCTGCCGCACGTGGTCGGGGGTCGGCGCGTGCTCGGTCCACAGCTGCGCCTGCGTGCCGATGACGCCGGGCCGGCCGCCGTCGTCGGGGTCGGCGGCGGGCAGGTTTCCGGCCAGGGGGTCGTAGGCGTGGACGTCGGCGAGCGTGGTGACGAGCTCGCGCGGCGGCTCGCCCGGCCCGTCGGTCTGCGGGTAGTCGAAGTAGGTGGACGTGTGCGGCGCCATGATCACCTGGTGGCCGCGGGCGACGGCCTGCGCGCCGTGGGCGGCGTCGCGCCAGCTGGCCACGGTCATCGCCGGTGGCAGGCGGCCCGGCGACCGGCCCGTTTCGTCCCAGCAGACCGATTTTCGGCCGAGTTCGCCGAGGAACCCGTGCAGCTCGCCGAGGAACCAGGCGTGCAGTTCGGCCGTGTCCGACAACCCGAGCGCTTTCGCGCGGGCGACGGCGGCCGGCGCGGTTTCCCACTGCGTCGTCGGGCATTCGTCCCCGCCGATGTGCAGGTGCCGCGACGGGAAGATCTCCGCCGTCTGCGCCAGGACGTCGCGGCAGAAGTCCAGCGCCGTGTCGTGCACGCCGAGGACGTCGGGGCTGATGCCCCACCCGGTCCACACCGGCAGCCGCCGCTCCGGGTGGTTGCCGAGCTCCGGGTAGGCGGCCAGCGCCGCCCGGACGTGCCCGGGCAGGTCGATCTCCGGCACGACCCGCACCCCGCGGGCGGCCGCGTGGACGACCAGTCCGCGCAGCTCGGCGCGGGTGTAGAAGCCGCCGTGCGGGACGCCGTCGAAGACCGTGCTGCCGGCCGCGCCGACCATGGACTCGCTGCGCCAGGCGCCGACGTCGGTCAGCCGGGGCCGGCCGTCGATCTCGAGCCGCCAGCCCTGGTCGTCGGTGAGGTGCAGGTGCAGCACGTTGTACTTGTGCAGCGCGAGGAGATCGGCGAACTCGTACAGGAAGTCCAGGGGCATGAAGTGCCGGGCGACGTCGAGCAGCACCCCGCGCCAGGCCAGCCGCGGCCGGTCCCGGATCCGCAGGCACGGCCAGCGGTCCGGGCCGAGCTGCCGCAGCGTCTGGACGCCGTGGAACAGCCCGGCTTCCGCGCTCGCCACGAGCGTGACGCCGTCCTCGGCGACGTCCAGCTCGTACTCTTCCGGCCCGAGCCCGGGCCGCAGGGACAGCCGGATCTCCGGGCCGTGGCCCGAGCCGACAAAACCGGTCAGGAGGTCGGCCGCGCGTGCGGCGCCGGGGCCGGCGACGACGCGCACGCCGGCGTGGAGCGCGAAGAACCCGTTGTGCCGCGTCAGTTCCGCGGGCCGGGGGACGAGAGGGAGCACTAGCCCTTCACCGCGCCCGCGGTCATGCCTTCGACGAGGTGGCGCTGGACGAGGGCGAAGAACACGACGACCGGCAGCGCGAACAGCGTCGACGCGGCGATCAGGCCGCCGTAGTCGGTCCCGGCGCTGGTGCTGAACGAGACCAGCCACACCGGCAGCGTGTAACCGGATTGGTCCTTCATGATCACGTAGGCGAACAGGAAGTCGTTCCACGCGGTGATGAACGCGAACACGCTGGTCGCGATCAGCCCCGGCAGCACGAGCGGCAGCAGCACCGAACCCATGATGCGGCCGCGCGACGCGCCGTCCACCATGGCCGCCTCCTCGAGCTCGACGGGGATGCCGTGGAGGAAACCCCGCAACGTCCAGATCGTGAACGGCAGCACCAGCGCCACGTAGGTGAGGGTGAGGCCGAACAGGTTGTTCAGCAGGTGTGCGCTCTTGAGCCCGAGGAACAGCGGGATGACCAGCGCGGGCACCGGCACCATCTGCAGGATCAGCACGCCGATGAGGAAGCCGCGGCGGCCGAAGAACCGGAACCGCGTCAACGCCGTCGCCGCCAGGAACGCGACGACGATCGCCAGCAGCACCACCGACACCGTCACGACCACGCTGTTGACCAGGTCGCGGGTGAAGCCCGGCTTCGCAAGCGCGTCGGCGAAGTTGCCGAGCGTGAAGTGCGCCGGGAGGAACTGCGGGGTCGGGCTCAGGATGTCGCCGCGCGGTTTGAACGCCGTGTTCACCATCCAGTAGACCGGGAACACCCACACCAGGCAGAACGCCGAAGCCAGCACGTTGGTGCCGATCCGCCGTGCTCGCATCAGAAGTCCTCTCCCGCCCGCACCAGGCGGCGCACGTACACGATGGTCATGGCCAGCAGCAACAGGACCGAGACGACGGCGATCGCCGCGCCCTGGCCGAAGGAGTTGGTGCTGAAGGCGCGGGTGAACGTCCAGATCCCGAGCGTCGTCGTGCCCTGGCCGGGGCCGCCCTGGGTGAGGATCCAGATCTGGTTGAACACGGTGAAGTCCCAGATGACCGAGAGGATCGTGACCAGGCCGAGGATCGGCTGCAGGAACGGCCAGGTGATGCTCAGGTGCACCCGCCACGGCCCGGCACCGTCCAAAGTGGCCGCTTCGTAGTACGAGCGGGGGATCTGCGTCAGCCCGGCGTGCAGGGTGAGCGCCACGAACGGCACCGACTGCCACACCACCAGCAGCCACACGAGGGTGAACGCCGACGCCGGGGTCGTCGTCCAGTCGTGCTGGGTGAAGTCGCCGAGGCCCAGCCGCGACAGGAGCCAGTTCACCACGCCGTAGCCCGGCTGGAAGAGCCACTGCCAGACCAGCGTGGACGCCACGTTCGGCAGCGCCCACGCCGCGATCAGGCTCATCGTGACCGCGACCCGCATCCGGCGCCCGAGCCGCCGCAGCATCAGCGCGACGCCGAGGCCGATCACGAGCGTCCCGGTGACCAAGGCCGCGCAGAACCCGATACTGCGCAGCAGCACCGGCACCAGCTGGTCGTCGCCGAGCACCGCGGCGTAGTTGTCCCAGCCGGCCCAGCCCGCCGTGCCGGTGAACAGCGCGCGCAGGCCGTACTCCTGGACCGAGATCAGCAGCAGCCGGACCAGCGGATACCCCAGCACCAGCCCGAGGACGACGACGGCGGGCACTAGCAGGCCGTAGGGCAGCAGCGGGCGGCGGCGTTTCCGGGCGGGCGTGGATGGTGGCGGCGCGACCGGCGCGGGCCGCTTCAGGACCTTCACGGCGTTCCTCCGTCGGGTGGGTGGGACGTCCGCGGTCAGGACGGCAATCCACCGCGGACGTCCCGCCCGGTCACTGGGTGGTGTTGAGCGCCTGGCTCAGGTGGGCGTCGAAGTCCCGCGCCGCGTCGGCCACGGACTTGCGGCCGGTGGCGATGTCGGCGAAGAAGGTGTTGACGGACTTGTCGCTCTCGATGGTCGCCCAGCCCGGGGTGGCCGGCGTGGTGCCGCTCGACTTCGCGGCGGCGTAGAACGCGGCCCGCACCGGCGGCAGCGTCGGCGTCACCTGGTCGATGATCTGCGGGGACACCGGCGTCCAGCCGTCGATGCCGACGATCGCGTCGCGCTGCACGGCCGGGCTCGCCGCGGCCTTCAGGTAGGCGAGCGCGAGGTCCTGGTTCTTGCTCTTCGCGGCGATCCCGAGGTCGGACCCGCCGAGGAACACCGGCTGGCTCTTGCCCGGCGTCGCGCTGGGGAAGGGGAAAGTGCCGAGGCGGTCCTTCAGCTCGGGCTTGTTCTTCAGCACGGTGTTCACGCTGGTGTCGAGGATGGCCCCGGCGCCCCCGGCGGCGAACATCGCGGCCTGGTCGGGTGCCTTGGTGTCGACGTTGCGCGACGCGGGCGTCGAGTACGCGGCCTGGAAGTCCTTCCACGCCTGGAGTCCCCGCTGCGCGGCGGGCGATTCGAGCGCGCCGGCCCACTTGCCGCCGGACTGCGTGGCCAGCTCGCCACCGGCGTCCCAGACGAACTGCAGCGCGCCGTACCAGTACTGCCCGGGGAAGTGGAAGGCCGAGAAGCCCGGTTCCGGGTGCTTGGCCTTGATCTTGTCGAGGTCCGCGGTCAGCTCGGTGAACGTCGTCGGCGGCGCGGTGACCCCGGCGTCGGCCCAGAGCTGCTTGTCGTAGATCACCGCGCGGTTGCCGGCGAACAGCGGCGCGGCGTAGCTCTTCCCGTCCACTGTGGCCGGTCCGGCCAGGCCGGGCAGCCAGGTCTGGCCCGCGGCGAGGTCGTCGCGGTGCGCGGTCAGGTCGGTCAGCGCGCCGTTGGCGGCGAACAGCGAGACATCGGTGTTGCCGATCTCGATCACGTCCGGCGTGGTGTCCTGCGCGAGCGCCGTGCTGATCTTGGTGTTGATGTTGTCCCACTCTTGGATCTGCACGGTCACCTTCGCGCCGGTGGCCTTCTCGAACGCGGTGTTGATCGCGGCGGTGGCCTGGTCGCTCAGGTCGCCGTTCATCAGCCACACGGTGAGCTGCCCGCCACCCGGCGCCGCGGCCGGTTCGGGAGAGGAGCCGCAGGCGGTGAGCGCGAGAGTGAGGGTGAGCGTGCCGGTCACGGCGGCAAGGGAGCGTCTGTTCACGGGGGCAACCTCCTCGGGTGGTGAGGAGCTTGCAGGTGACCATTGGTAAAGTCAACGAAGTTAGGTCGTTTGGTCTAGACCTTGTTGTTTCTCGACGTGCAGGTCCCGGCGTTGCATCGGCTGGTGACCATTGGTCACTTCTGGGGAGGCCGCGGCCAGCCACCGCGGCCGATGAGGTGCAGCACGAGCGCCGAGATGTTCCACGCGTCGTCGTCCCCGCGGTGGTGCCGGCCTTCGAGGGGGAGCCCGGCGATGGCCAGCGCGCGATCCATCCCGACCGGCCGGGCCAGGTGGTAGGCGCGCGCGAAGAGGGCCTTCGCGTTGAGGTGACGCAGGCCGAAGGGGTAGGCGGCCGGGTCGGCCGCGCACTGGCGCTCGAACTGACGGCGGTCGTAGTCGCCCCAGCTCGCCCAGCCGCGCCGGGTCGTCGCGTGCTCGGCGGCGAGGATCGCGCACGCCTCCGCGAAGCTGACACCGGCGTCGACGTCGGCTTGGGTGAGCCCGGTCAGCTCGGTGCAGAACGCGCCGACGGCCGAGCGTTCCGGACGCACCAGGATCCGGTGCCGGTCGAGCCGGGCCCGCCGCGCCGGGTCGACGACGGTCAGCCCGATCTCGATGATCTCGGCCGACTGCCCGGGCGGCGGCGCACCCGCCCAGCACGTCGCCTCGACATCGACGACATTGAGCAGAGGAGCGGCCGCCATTCCCGCAGCGTATCGGGCAATCGGCTGTCGGCGCTCGTGAAGATCCGCACGGTTCCGGGCCGGGCACCGGCGGTGGCCGTGCGGGCCGGTTCCCTCGCCTGCCGTGGTGGCCCGGCGAGGTCGCCGGCCGGCGGTGTCAGGCCGCAGCGGTGGCCTGCCGTGGTGGCCCAGGCGGGGTTGCCGCCGGCGGTACTGGGCAGTGCCGGCTGCTGCGGCGGGTTGTGCGGCGCGGTCGACCGGGGCTGGTCGGGTCAGGCTCGCGAGGATCCGCTCGCTGGGGCGACAGGCCGCGCCGGGGTCGTGCGGGCAAGCTGTCGCCGCCCGCAGCGGCGGCCCGGGTGGGGCTGTCGATTGCCAGAGCAGGCTGCGACGGCTCATGCGGGCAGGCTGTCGCCGCCCGGCGCGGCGGCCGGGGTGGGCCGTCGGTCGGCAGTGCGAGGCTGCGCCGGCCGCTGCGGTGGCTTGTCGGCACCGTTGACCGAGGGCTTCGCGAGGCCGGCTCGCGAGGATCCGCGCTGGGTGCGAGGCCGCGCCGGGGTCGTGCGGGCAGGATGTCGCCGCCCGCAGCGGCGGCCCGGGTGAGGCTGTCGGTCGGCAGAGCAGGCTGCGACGGCTCATGCGGGCAGGCTGCCGCCGACCGTCGCGGCGGGCTTGCCGCGGCGGCAGGCCGGCCGCGGAGCCGCTCGCCCGCCCGTGCCGTTCGGAGCCGGGCGGGGGCGCCGACCGGCCGGAACCTTCTCCGCCGGATCGTCGGGCCGCCGGCCGGACGCGGCGTCGTCGTCCGATAGCGGCCCCGCGGCTTCCGTCAGATCGCCGGCAACCCGCGAGCTGCGGCCCGTGCGGCAGCGGCGTCGCGGCGTTCCTCGAAGCGGGACGCCTGGGCGTCGAGGGTCTTGAGGAAGTCCGCCAGCTCCTGGCGCGCCGTCTCGCCGACCTCGCCGAGGCCCGTCAGGTCGAAGATCTTCCAGTAGCGCAGCAGCGGCATCACGACGTCGTCGTGGTGGATGCGCAGGTCGTAGATGCCCGCCTTGGCGATCAGCGCCGCCTTGCGGACGAAGCTGGGGATGACCGCGCCCGGCATCGCGAAGTCGACGACCTCGTCGGTGATCGCGCGGACCATGGCGTCGGGCGAGATCTCCAGCGCGGCCTTGACCAGGTTGCGGTAGAAGACCATGTGCAGGTTCTCGTCCGTGGACACCCGGGCGAGCAGCTTCTCGGCCAGCGGGTCCTGCGTGTAACGGCCGGTGTTGCGGTGGGACAGGCGCGTCGCGAGCTCCTGGAACGACACGTACGCGCAGACGTGCAGCAGCGGCTTGTCGCCGGTCTCGTACCCGGCCTGCATGGTCTCCATGCGCATCCGCTCGAGCTCGACCGGGTCGACCGCGCGCGTCACGAGCAGGTAGTCGCGGATGGCGATGCCGTGGCGGCCCTCCTCGGCCGTCCAGCGGTGCACCCAGGTGCCCCAGGCGCCGTCGCGGCCGAAGGCGCGCTCGATCTCGCGGTGGTAGCTGGGGAGGTTGTCCTCGGTGAGGAGGTTGACCTCGAGCGCGGTCCGCGCGATCGGCGTCACCCGCGACTGCTCCGGGTCCCACGCCTGTCCGCCCAGGTCGGCGAAGTCACGCCCCTGGCTCCACGGGACGTACTCGTGCGGCATCCACTCCTGAGCGGCCGCGAGGTGGCGGTTGAGGTTTTCCTCGACCGTGCCCTCCAGCTCGAACATCAGGCGCGTGCTTTCGGGGACCGGCATAGCGGACGTCCTTCCGTCACCTACGCGACCGTAACTTACGGTGCCGTAGGTACTGGCAACGAACGCCGGGTCCCCGCGGTTCCCGACCCCGCCGACCGGGACTCGTTATCGTGAACACAGCGATCGCACGACTGGAGGGGGCCGGGTGGCGGAACGGACGCGGACGGGGGAGCGCCAGCCGAGCCTGGCCGACGTCGCGGGCCTGGCGGGGGTCTCGCACATGACGGTCTCCCGGGTGGTCAACGAGAGCGGGCCGGTGCACCCGGACACCCGCGTCCGGGTGCTGGCCGCCGTCCAGAAGCTCGGCTACCGGCCCAACTCGGCCGCCCGGACGCTGGTCACGGGCCGGTCCGGCACCCTCGGCGTCGTCGCGCTGGAGTCCAACCTCTACGGCCCGGCGAGCACCCTCTACGGCATCGAGAACGCCGCCCGCGAGGCCGGTTACGGCGTCGCGATCTGCAGCGTCGGCCGTCCCGGGCGGTCGTCCATCGCCGACGCGGTGGAGAACCTGCGGCGTCAGGCCGTCGAAGGCATCGTGGTCATCGCCCCGCACGTGACGGCGGGCCGCGCCCTGGACGCCGCGCCCGCGGACATCCCGGTGATCGCGGTCGGCGGCGGCGAGGCCGCGCCGGTGCCGGTGATCTCCGTCGACCAGTACGACGGCGCCCGCCGCGCGACCGAACACCTCCTGGCCCTGGGCCACAAGACGGTCTGGCACCTCGCCGGACCCGAGGACTGGCTCGAGGCGCGGGACCGCGAACGCGGCTGGCGCGAGACCCTCGAACGCCACGACCTGCGGGTCCCCGCGGTGGTCCGCGGCGACTGGAGCCCGCGGTCGGGCTACGAGGCCGGCCGGGCGCTCGCGGGAAAACGCGGGCTCGGCGCCGTCTTCTCGGCCAACGACCAGATGGCCCTGGGCCTGCTGCGCGCGTTCACCGAGGCCGGCCTGCGGGTCCCGGCGGACGTCCACGTCGCCGGCTTCGACGACGTCCCCGAGGCGGCGTACTTCTCCCCGCCGCTGACGACACTCCGCCAGGACTTCATCGAGGTCGGCCGCCGCACGTTCGGGCTGCTGGAAGCCCGCATGGCGGGCGGCGACATCGGCGCGCGCCACCTCGTGGCCGCCGAGCTGATCGTGCGGGAGAGCACCGGCCCGCGCTGACTCCGGCCCTCGTGAGTGTTGAGGGCGGTTCTAACCGCCCTCAACACTCACGAGCTGCGTCCGTCTGCACTACCGACCGACCTCCGGCTTGATCCATCCTGGTGTCGTATCTTGACGGCTTCTGTTGAGGTTCCCTAGCGTTCGTGTTCGATTCTGCGTGAATCCGACATTCTGGTTCACCGCCGATCCAGGAGGACCTCGCCATGCGCACCGTCCGGACGCTGTTCGCCGCCCTGCTTTCGGTCGTCTTCGCACTCGCCGGGGTGCTCGTCCCGCAGCAGGCGTCCGCGGCGCCGCCACCGGCGAAGGCGAACCACACCGTCACCTACGACGGCTACTCCTTCCTGGTCGACGGGAACCGGACGTACCTCTGGTCGGGGGAGTTCCACTCCTACCGCCTGCCCAGCCCCGACCTGTGGCTCGACATCTTCCAGAAGATGAAGGCCGCCGGCTTCAACGCGACGTCGCTCTACTTCGACTGGGGCTACCACTCGCCCCGCCAGGGCGTCTACGACTTCACCGGCGTCCGCGACCTCGACAAGCTGCTCGACATGGCCCAGCAGGCCGGGCTCTACGTCATCGCGCGGCCCGGGCCCTACATCAACGCCGAGGTCGACGGCGGCGGCTTCCCGACCTGGCTGTCCACCACGCCCGGGCACACCCGCAGCGCCGACCCGGTCTACCTGAAGTACTCCGACGAGTGGCAGACCCGGATCGACCGGATCATCGCGCGCCACCAGCTGACCAACGGCACCGGCAGCGTGCTCGCCTACCAGGTCGAGAACGAGTACTACAACGGCGACGCCGACGGCCGCGCCTACATGAAGCACCTCGAGGACAAAGCCCACGCCGACGGCATCACGGTTCCCTTGGTGGGCAACAACAACGGCACCTTCAACGCCGGCGAAGCCGCACTCGACGTCGATGCCGCCGACTCCTACCCGCAGGGCTTCGACTGCTCCAACCCGGAGAAGTGGAACGGCGTCCCGGACATCAGCTACGACCACGTGCCCGGGAAACCGCTGATCACCGCCGAGTTCCAGGGCGGCGCGTTCGACCCGTGGGGCGGCCCCGGGTACGCGAAGTGCGCGCAGCTGATCAACGACAAGTTCGCGAACGTCTTCTACAAGCAGAACATCGCGGTCGGCGCCACCGGCCAGAGCTTCTACATGCTGCACGGCGGCACGTCCTGGGGCTGGAGCGCGATCCCGCAGAACTACACCTCCTACGACTACGGCGCGGCGATCACCGAAGCCCGCCAGTACGACCCGAAGTACACCGAGGACAAGCTGATCGGCTACTTCACGCAGTCCGTCGCCCCGCTGACGAAGACCGAAGGCCTCGCCGCGGCGCCGCTGACCGACCCGGCGCTCACCGACACCGCCCGGATCAACCCGGACACCCGCACCCAGTTCCACACCCTGCGCCACACCGATTCGACGTCGAACGCGAAGAACACCACGAGCCTCGCGCTCGACCTCGCCGCCCGCGCCGGCTACAGCTACGACGACCGCGCGACGGAGGTCGGCTACACCGGCACCTGGACCCACGCCGGGCCCGAGGTCGACTACACCGGCGGCGACTACCAGCACACGGAGTCGTTCTCCGAGGTCACCGGCGACAGCGTGAGCATCCCGTTCACCGGTGCCGGCATCCGCTGGGTCACCTCGAAGGACCCGAGCCACGGGATCGCCGACGTCTACCTCGACGACGTCAAGGTCAGCACCGTCGACCTCTACGCGGCGAGCAAGCAGAACCAGGTCACCGGCTACGAGGTGCGCGGCCTGCCCGCCGGGGCGCACACGCTCAAGATCGCCGTCACCGGGCAGAAGAACGCCCAGGCGACCGGGCCGTTCGTCGTCGTGGACGCCGTCGACCTGCTCTCGGCGAGCACCGACTACTACCCGGTCGTGCCGCAGCAGCCCGGCACCGGCCTCACGCTCGACGGCCGCCAGTCCAAGATCGTCGTCGCCGGCTACGACCTCGGGCAGACGCGGCTGCAGTACTCGACGTCCGAGATCATGACGTCCGCGACGATCGGCGGCCGCGACCTCGCGGTGCTCTACGGCGACCACGGCGGGCCGGGCGAAACCGTCCTGCGGTTCGCGCAGCAGCCGAAGGTGCAGGTCCTCGACGGCGCCGCGACCAGCACCTGGGACGCCGCCCGCGGCGACCTCCGGCTGAACTACGCCCACGACGGCCTGACCCGGGTTCTCGTCAGCGCGCCGGGCAAGAAGCCGCTGCTCCTGCTGC
This sequence comes from Amycolatopsis sp. NBC_00355, assembly GCF_036104975.1. GTDB lineage: Bacteria > Actinomycetota > Actinomycetes > Mycobacteriales > Pseudonocardiaceae > Amycolatopsis. The sequence goes on from NZ_CP107982.1 coordinate 800,103, forward strand.
TCGCGGACAAGGCGACGGCCGGGACGTTCTGGCGGCAGGACACCGCGGCCGGTCCGGTGCTCGTCCGCGGCACCGACCTGCTGCGCACCGCGACGGCCGGACCCGGCCGGCTCGACCTGACCGGCGACACCGGCACCGACGGCGCGTTCGAGGTCTTCGGCCCTGGGAACGTCACTTGGAACGGGCAGCCCGTGAACACCCGGCCGACGTCCAGCGACAGCCGCACGGGCACCCTGCCGACGGCGAAACCGGTGACCCTGCCCGCCCTGACCGGCTGGAAACACCAGCAGGAGTCGCCGGAAAGCGCACCCGGCTTCGACGACTCGGCGTGGCCGGTCGCCGACAAGACCACCACCAACAGCAGCACCGCGCTCGGCACCAAACCGGTGCTCTTCGCCGACGACTACGGCTTCCACACCGGCAACACGTGGTACCGCGGCCGTTTCACCGGCGACGGCAAGCAGTCCGGCATCACGCTGAACAGCCAGAGCGGCGGGCCGGCGGGCGCGTTCTCGGCGTGGCTGAACGGCGTCTTCCTGGGCAGTTCGACGACCCAGCAGCACACGTTCACCTTCCCGGCCGGTGCGCTGCGGCCGGGGGAGAACGAGATCTCCGTGCTGACCGTGAACATGGGCCACGAAGAGGATTACGGCGCGGCCAACGGCAGCAAGGCCGCGCGCGGCCTGACGTCGGCGCGGCTGACCGGGTCCGCGCTGACGTCGGTGACCTGGCGGCTGCAGGGCGTCCGCGGTGGGGAGCAGGGCCTCGACACCGTGCGCGGCCCGCTCAACACGGGCGGCCTGTACGGCGAGCGGGCGGGGTGGTCGCTGCCCGGTTTCCCGGACGCGGGCTGGAAGCCGGCGACACTGCCGGCGAAGGACAGCGCGCCGGGCGTCTCGTGGTACCGGACCACCGCGAACCTCGACCTGCCGCGCGGCCAGGACACCTCGCTCGGCCTGACGATCACCGACGACCCGGGGCGGCAGTACCGGGCGCTGCTGTTCGTCAACGGGTGGCAGCTCGGCCAGTACGTCAACTACCTGGGGCCGCAGCACAGCTTCCCGATCCCGAACGGGATCCTGAATCCCAACGGCCGCAACACGATCGCCGTCGCGGTGTGGAACCTGGACGGCAGCACGGGCGGGCTCGGGAACCTCACCTGGACGAACTACGGTTCGCACCGGTCGCCGTTGTCGGTGCGGCAGAACGCGTCGCCCGGCTACGACGGCCGGTACGCGATGCCGCCGGCACCCACGGCCGCGGTCTCGCTGGCGGTGCCGGACACCGCGACGGCGGGGCAGTCGTTCACGGCTTCGGCCACCGTCCGGGTCCCGGCGGGCGCGCCCCCGGCGTCGGAGGTGCGGCCGGTCCTGACCGCGCCGGCCGGGTGGACCGTCGGCGCGGCGGCACCGCCCTCGGTCGCGCGGATCGACGGCGGCGCGTCGGCGACGTTCACCTGGCCGGTCACCGCTCCCGCCACCATGGACACCTCGGCGCTGACGGTGCGCGTCGGCTACCGGCAGGCCGGACGGCCCGGGACCGTGACGGACGAACGGATCGTCGGCGCGGTCCCGGCCGCGCCGCCCGCCGGGCAGGACGCGGTGAGCGACCTGCCGTTCCTGACCGCGGCCAACGGCTGGGGCCCGGTGGAACGCGACACGAGCAACGGCGAGGCGAACGCGGGCGACGGCAAGCCGATGACGATCGCCGGGACCGCGTACGCGAAGGGCCTGGGCGTCCACGCGCCGGGCGACGTCCAGCTCTACCTGGCCGGCGCCTGCACCCGCCTCACGGCCTCGGTCGGCGTCGACGGCGAAGTCGGCACCGCGGGCAGCGTCAGCTTCAGCGTCTCGGTGGACGGCACGACCCGGGTGACGACCCCGGTGCTGCGGGGCGGGCAGGCGGCCGCGTCGATCGACGTCGACGTCACCGGCGCCCAGGTCCTGGACCTGCTGGTGAACGACGGCGGCGACGGCAACGGCAACGACCACGCGGACTGGGCCCAGCCGACGCTGACCTGCGTCACGCCGCCTGCTCGCTGAGGACGGGCGCCGGGCGGACGACGTAGGTCGCGCGGATCGCCCGGCGCTCGCGCGGGTGTGGTGCGGCCTGGCCGCGCACGCTGACTTGCGTTACGTCGTCTGGTCGGTGAGCGCCGGTGCCGGGCGGTGGCGGTAGATCACGCCGACCGCCCGGCACTCACGCAGGTGTGGCGCAGCCTGGCCGAGCGGTTCTGGCCATGCAGGCGTGCGTCACGCCGCCTGCTCGCTGAGGACGGGCGCCGGGCGGACGACGTAGGTCGCGCGGATCGCCCGGCGCTCCTTCCACAGGTTGTAGAGCGCCAGCCCGAAGATGACCGTGCCGATGACGTTCGCGATGAAGTGCCACCAGACGCGGTAGGTGGTCAGGCCCGGGCCCGGGTCGATGAGGCCGAAGAACGTCGACAGGCCGATCGCGCGCGAACCGAACGCCACCGACAGGGTCAGCACCAGGTGCTCGAGCCCGTGCAGGCCCTGCATCCAGACGCCCATCTTCCCCCAGCGGCGGGTCCGGGTCTTCGTGGCGCGGCGGGTGATCACCATGACGCCGGCCAGGCCGGCGAGGAAGATGAAGTTCCCGGTCAGGTGGAGCAGTTCCATGCCGAAGCTCGGCCGGTTCGGCAGGACCATCTGCAGCCCGTTGGCCAGGCCGGTGCCCCACGGCGTCATCCAGGACGGCGAGTTCGGGTGGCCGAGCCAGTAGCCGACCTGGGCGACGTGCTCCTGCAGGTGCCCGAGCTGCCCGATCACCCCGACGCCGATCAGCGCCACCGAACCGCGGTAGACCCACGGGCGCACCGGCCCGCGGTTGGCGTAGGCCAGGACCCCGACGGCCGCCCACATGGCGAGCGCCCACAGCACGATCAGTATCGCGCCCGCGGTGTCCCACCCCGACATCGATGACATGGGCATGGTCATGACGGCCTCCAATTCCCCCGGTCTGGTCAGAGACTAGCCGCGCGGCGGCGTGCGAACGTCTTCCACCGTGCGTCCGCGGAATCGGGCAAACCGTTACAGGACAATGCTTTCCGGGTCACGACAGGACAAGCCGGACGGCCAGTGCGGTGATCACCGCACTCGACACGAGCGCCGTCACGAGCCGGCCGCGCGGCCCGGTCAGGACCCGGCCGAGCAGAGCGCCGCCGCCGGCGAGGAGCGCTTGCCAGCTCGCCGACGCGGCGAACGCGGCCAGCACGAACACCGCCTGGTCGAGGGCGGTGACGGCGGTTCCGGCCCGGTCGCCGACGACCAGCGCGGTGAAGTAGACGACCGTGGTCGGGTTGACCAGGGTGATCCCGAGCAGGCTGACGTACGCGCGCCCGGCGCCGAGCACGGTCACCGGCCGGTCGGCCGCCGGCCCGCGACGCAGGGCGTGGACCGCACCGCGCACGGCCAGCACGATCAGGATCGCCGCGGACACCAGTTTGAGCGGTTGCGCGACGGGCGTGATCACCCCGGCGATCGCGGCGCCGCCGAGGACCGCCACCAGCGCGTACACGCCGTCGGCGGTCGCGACGCCGAGTGCGGCGGCGAGGCCGGTCTTGAGTGAGGTCCGGGCGGTGAGCGCGACGAGGTAGGTCGCCACGGCCCCGACGGGGATCGCGATGCCGTAGCCGGCCAGCAGGCCGGCGACCAGCGCGCCCGTCACGACGCGAAGGGGCCGGACCTCCGCGGACGGCACGGCTGCTGCTGGACCGGCGCGGAGATCGCGGCGACGGTCGGCAGGAGCGGCATGCGGTGCGTGGTCATGGCGCAGATGGTGCCGACCACCGCGGACACCGGCAACCCCTTTTCGCGACTGCCCCCAACGCCCCCACAACGGCCACCACGCTGCCCGGTCCGGCCAACGTGCTGCCCGGACCTGGCCAACACGCGAGCGGGAACGGCCACCACGGCCGGTGCGTCGGGGCGTGCGCGTGTTGGCCGTTCCGGTCGCCGTGTCGGCTGTTCCGGGCAGTGTGTTGGCCGCTCGGGGGGCCGGTTCGGCTTCAGCCGGTGGCCGCCCGTGGGCTGTGCTTGAATCGGCCGGAACCACGGCCGTGCGAGAAAGGGCTTTCACGATGCGGGTCGACCTCAGTGGGAAGACGGCGCTGGTCACCGGGTCCACCCAGGGCATCGGGGCGGCGATCGTGAAGGGACTCGCCGCCGCGGGGGCGCGGGTCGCGGTGAACGGCCGCAGCTCCGACAGTGTGCAGGCCGCCATCGCGCGGCAGAAGCAGGACCTGCCGGACGCGGACTTCGTCGCCGCCCCGGGGGACGTCTCGGAGGAGGCCGGCGCGGCGCAGGTCGTCGAGGCCGTGCCGGACGCCGACATCCTGGTCAACAACCTCGGCATCTTCGGCGCCCAGGAGCCCCTCGACATCACCGACGCGGACTGGCGGCGCTATTTCGAGGTCAACGTCCTCGCCGCAGTGCGGCTCACGCGCGCCTACCTGCCCGGCATGATCGAGCGCGGCTGGGGCCGGATCCAGTACATCGCCAGCGACTCCGCGATCGTCATCCCGGCCGAGATGATCCACTATGGAGTGTCGAAGACGGCGCTGCTGGGCGTCTCGCGCGGGTTCGCCAAGCACGCGGCCGGCACCGGCGTGACGGTCAACGCCGTCATCGCGGGCCCGACGCACACCGGCGGCGTCGAGGACTTCGTCTACGAACTGGTCGACAAGGACCTGCCGTGGGACGAAGCCCAGCGCGAATTCATGAAGAAGCACCGGCCGCAGTCGTTGCTGCAGCGGCTGATCGAGCCCGAGGAGATCGCGAACCTGGTGGTGTACCTGGGTTCGACGTTCGCGTCGGCGACCACCGGCGCGGCCGTCCGCGTCGACGGCGGGTACGTCGACTCCATCGTGCCGTGAGGTCCCGCCCCCGCCCTGAAGCACGGGGGCACCTCGGGTGGGAGCGGGAGTGTGAGGCCGGTACGGTGGGCCGCCTCGCGGCGGAAGGCACAACACGGCTCCAGCGTGACCGGTATTCCGTGAAGGCAAGGGGTGAGGCCCGGGGGCACCGCCGTACCGACACCCGTTACAACGCTGTGGGCCTGCGGGTGTTCCGCGCCGCGGAGTGACGTGCGTCGCCGGGGTACCCCGCGCGGGGGTCGCCCGGTCGAGCGCGCCGCCTGTCGGGATCCGGCCGCGTGGTTCATGATCATCAGCATGGAGCAGACCAGGACACCGGTGGCCGTACGGCGGGTGCTCTTCGGAGCGGTGATGGGCGCGGCCTTCGCGGCCGCCGCCTGGGTGGCGCTCTGGCTGGCGATGCACCTCTGACCAGGCAGCCGGTCGTGGGTGTCCAGCCGGGTCGGAACCCGCCTGAACACCCACGAGGCCGCTACGGGGTGACGGTGATGTTCGTCAGCCCGGACGTCGCGTTCGTGACCGTGTTCGACGCGTACACCACGTTCGGGTCGGCCGCGCACTTGGACACCGAGCTGATCTTGATCGCGTAGGCCCCGGCCCCGCCGAGGTCGGACTTGTTGTTGCGCCAGACGTTGCCGCAGCCGTTGTCGAACGACGGGGACGTGCTGGTGTTGTGGTTCTCGTACCCGTTCGCGAACACCCCCGGCGGGGCGAACGTGCCCGTGTTGTCCTCGATCGTGTAGCCGATGCCCTTCACGTCGATCCAGGAGTCCGCCGAGTTCTCGCCGGAGATGCCGCGGCCGTCGAAGGTGTTGCCGCGGATCATCCCGCCCGTGGTGCCTTCCTTGACGTCGATCGGCTCGGCCGCGATGAACGGGCCGATGTGGTTGTCCAGCACCTGGATCCGGTCGCCGCGGTCGACGCCGCCGGCGTTGCCGTGGCAGGCCCAGTTCGAGTTGGCCGAGCCGAGGTAGACGCCCTCGCCGTACCCCGGCTGCACCAGGCCCGTGTACGTGATCGTGGAGTTCTTCAGCACGCTGTCGGCCGACGAACGCCGGAAGTGCACCGCCTCCTCGTCGACGTGGTTGACGTTCACGCCGTCGATCGTCGTGTGCGGCGAGTTGTCGACGACGATGCCCTTCTTGGCCTCCTGCACGGTGAAACCGGTCAGGTTCCAGTACGGCGCGCCCGACAGCCACAGGCCGTAACCGGAGTCCCAGCCCGCGGTCGGCACCGGGCAGTCCGGCGCGTCCCCGCTCGGGCCGTCGTTGATCAGGATCGCGCCGGCCGGGCCGGACAGCGTGATCGGCTTCGCCGCCGTGCCCGCCTTCGTCGTGACGAACGAGCCGCGGTATGTGCCGGCCGCGAGCTTGATCGCCTGGCCCGGCGCGGCGTTCGCCAGTGCGGCCTGCAGCTGGGCGGCCGTCGACACGTTCACGGTGTCGCCGCTCGGCGGGGGCGTGGTCGTCGTGGTCGGCGGTGGCGTGGTGGTGGTCGTCGGGGTGGTCGGCGTGGTCGTGATCGGGCCGCCGCCGGCGCACGACGCGCCGTTGATCGTGCACGCGGCGGGGACACCGGCGCCGGCGACGTTGAAGCCGAAGCTCGCGGTGGCGCCGGGTTTGACCGCGCCGTTGAACCCGGCGTTGGTGAACCTGTAGTGCTGCCCGCTCTGGGTCTTCACCGAGCTCCACGAGCTGCTCACCGACGACCCGGCGGGCAGGTCGAACTCGACGGTCCAGCCGGTCGACGCGGCGTCACCGCGGTTGGCGATCGTGTACTCGCCGCCGTAGCCGCCGGTCCAGACCGAGGTCTGCGCGAACGAGGCGGACAGGTTCGCCGCCGCGGCCCGCGCCGGGCCGCCGCCGGTGAGCGCGATGGCGGCGACGGTGGCGGCAACGGTTGCGGCGCCGAGGAAAGCGGCACGGCGGAGCGGACTTCGTCGGGACACCCGTGACCTCCGGGAGAGGGTTACGACGGAGGTGTTGCGGCGTACACCCGGACTGTCCCTTTATAGGTCACGGATGTGACATGCGTCAACAAACTGAACGCCCATCACGGATGTGAACGACTACCCCGTGATGCTCGGTGAGCCCGTCTCGATGTGCCCGCTGAACCGCCGCAGGAACCTCGGGTCGGCGTCGAGCGTGGCCGACAGGTCGTACCAGCCGGACCCGTAGGTGACGGCGTTCCAGTCGTCGGTCACGGTCTGGCCCGCGGCCAGCACATACGTCCAGGGCCCGTCGGTGCGGTAGTGGTTCGCGGTCACCGTGACCTTGACGGCCGTCGTGCCGCCGTTGCGCAGGGTCAGCCGCAGCTTGTGGTCGGCGGTGTAGCCGGCGGTGACGTCGACCCCGGCGCCCGCGCTGTTCGCGTCCCCGGCGAAGACCCAGCGGAACCGGTTCGGGCCGTGGACCGCGACGCCGTACTTGCCGCCGCCGTAGGCCTGGATCCGCCAGGTGTCGCCGACCTGCTTGCCGGCGGCGACGTCGTAGCCCCACGGGCCGTCGGTCTGCCCGTCGTTGCGGTACGCGGTGAGCTGGACGGCCGCCGTGCCCTGGTTGGCGAACGTCGTGGTCAGGATCTGGTGGTCGGCGCTCAGCGACGTCGTCACGAGCGGCTGGTAGGGCAGCGCGCGGGCCGGGCGGGTGCCCGCTTCCTGCGCGGGCGCCTGTTGCTTCCCGGTCGCCGGCGGCGCGGGTTTCGGCAGCTTGCGCTGGGTGTCGTCGGCCTGCTTGCGCAGGGCCGCGGTGTCCGGCAGGAGCGGGATCCGGACGTCGGCCGCGCCGAAGTCGAAGCAGCTCGTCAAGTCGCCGCACAGCGCGCGGCGCCACGCGCTGATGTTCGGCTCGGCGACACCGGTCCAGCGTTCGAGGAACCGGATCACCGACGTGTGGTCGGCGACCTCCGAGCTGACCCAGCCACCGCGGCTCCACGGCGAGATCACCGTCATCGGCACCCGCGCGCCGAGCCCGATCGGCTTGCCGCCGATGTACTCGCCCGCAGTGCCCGGCGGCGCGATCGGCGGCGCGACGTGGTCGAAGAAGCCGTCGTTCTCGTCGTAGTTGATGAGGACCACTGTGGACTCCCAGAGTTTCGGGTTGGCCCACAAGGCGTTCAGCACGGTCTGGGTGTACGCGGCGCCGTCGACCGGACGCGCTTCGGGGTGCTCGCAGTAGCCGTACGGCGCCACGATCCAGGAGACGCGGGGGAGGGAGCCGCTCGCGCAGTCGGCCGTGAACTCCGACAGGACGTGGTCGACGTCCTTGCCCTGGCCCGAATCCGGACCCCAGGTCTTGAACACACTACCCCGTTTGGACAGTTCGCTCGCGTAGTCCTGGTGGTAGGCCTTGAACAGCCAGAGCGGGTTGTCGCCGTAGTCGCCGACGAACGAGCCACCCGCGTCGCCGACCTCCTTGTTCGCGTACACCTTCCACGAAACGCCCTGCTGCTGCAGGCGTTCCGGGTAGGTGGTCCAGCTGAACACGGGCTTGTAGTCGGCCGGGTTGTAGTTCGCCGGGCCGCCGCCGTGGCCGTCGGCGTCGATGGTGCCGGTGAACAGGTAGAGCCGGTTGGGCGTGGTCGGGCCCTGCACCGAGCAGTGGTAGTGGTCGCACAGGGTGAACGCGTCGGCCAGCGCGCGGTGGAACGGGATGTCACCCTGGTCGAAGTAGCCCATGGTCATCTCGCCCTTGGCGGGCACCCACGCGTTGTTCGCGCCGCTCGCGATGGCCCGGTGCTGGTCGTCCCAGCCGTGGCCGAGGTCGCCGAGGTCCTGACCGTCCACCTTGGACGTGTCCACCCGGAACGGCAGCAGGTACTTGCCGTCGGTGCGGCCGGAGTCCGGCTGGTGGAAGACGTCCTGGCCGTTCGGCTGCACGATCGAGGACCGGTCGCCGAAGCCGCGGACGCCCTTCATGGTGCCGTAGTAGTGGTCGAACGAGCGGTTCTCCTGCATCAGGACCACGACGTGCTCGACATCGGACAGGCTGCCGCGCACCCGCGGTTCGGCGAGCGCTTCGGCCATCCCGGGTGGCAGGGCCCCGAGCGCGCCGGCGGCGGCGACACCGCCGAGGAAACTGCGGCGGGTGAGTCCGGAACGACGCGGGTCGGCCATCACAGGAGCCTCCAGGGGGACCTCGGCAGGGGCGTGGTCAGCCTAAGTGATCGAACCTGTTCGGAAATACCTACGTTCGGACGTAATCGCGCATCGAATGTTCATGTTCTGTTCGGTTGGCCGTCCCGTTTTGTGACACTTTCCGGTGACCCGGAGGTGAACCGGCCCGCCACGGGGAATCTCCTCCAGCACAAACCTCTGGCACACAGGGGAATTCCGGGAGGAGAGCACCATGAGGACCCGAATCGCCGCCGTCGCGGCCGCGGCCGCGCTCACCGTTTCCGCGGCCGTCGGCCTGGCCGCCCCGGCTTCGGCCGACCCCGTTCCGGGCAGCTCGAACCAGTTCTACGCCTATTGCTCGGTCGACCTGCTCGGCGTCCCGCTGGGCTGCACGGAGACCGACGCCGCCCACGCGTCGCACGTCTGCGAGTACGTGGCCACCGGCGTCGGCCTCGGGCTGGACTGCATCCTGCGCTGAGCCGCCGCGATTGCCCGAAAGTACCCGGTGGTCCGGACCATCGGGTACTTGTCGGAAAATGTCCGACCGGTTAGCCTTGTTCTTCGCCAGGTACCCGTGGATACTTTGTTGCCATCCACAACAAATAGGGTGCCGGTGAGCCGCCAGCCGTCGCCCGCGGAACGAGAGGGGCGACAACGATGTCGACCGAGAACTCCGCCCGATGGCGGCGGACCGCCCGCCTGCTGGTGGCGCCCGCGGCGCTGCTCGTGGCCGGCGCACTGCTGGCCGCACCGCAGAGCCAGGCCGCGTCGGCCGTTCCCGCCAACCTGCTCGCGAGCTTCAGCGACGACTTCGACGGCCCGGCCGGCGCCGGCGTCGACGGCTCGAAGTGGGGCCACGAGACCGGGGACAACGTCAACAACCACGAACGGCAGTGGTACACCGACGGCACCGCCAACGCGGCGCTCGACGGCCAAGGCCACCTCGTGATCACCGCGAAGAAGGAAAGCAGCGGGAACAACTGCTGGTACGGGCCCTGCGAGTACACCTCGGCGCGGCTCAACAGCTCCGGCAAGTTCGCCGCGTCCTCCGGGCACATCGAAGCCCGGATGAAGCTGCCGCGCGGGCAGGGCATGTGGCCCGCGTTCTGGATGCTCGGCACCGACATCGGCAGCGCCGGCTGGCCCAACTGCGGCGAGATCGACATCATGGAGAACGTCGGGTTCGAGCCGAACACGGTGCACGGCACGATCCACGGCCCCGGCTACTCCGGCTCGGCCGGGATCGGCGCCCCCTACAGCGGGCCGAACTTCTCCGACGACTTCCACACCTACGCGATCGACTGGTCCACGGACAAGATCGTCTGGTCCGTGGACGGGAACGCCTACCAGACCCGCACGCCCGCCGACGTCGGCGGCAACCAGTGGGCGTTCAACCACGAGTTCTTCCTCATCCTCAACCTGGCGGTCGGCGGCTACTGGCCCGGCGACCCCGACGGCAGCACCCAGTTCCCGCAGCAGCTCGTCGTGGACTACGTCCACGTGAGCTGAGCGCGCGGTGCGGGGCGGGCCCTCCGCCGTGCGCGCGGCGGAGGGCCTCCCGCGCCACTTTTGGTACAGAACCAAGACACTTCTGGTTCAGACCTGTCGAACAACCCCGACGGGACGGCGACCTTCTCCGGACAGAGTGATCGGTGTGCGCTCGACCAGCGCACCCCGGCACCCGGAGGAGATCCATGGCCCGCTTTCGCATCCCGCCCGTCGCGGGTGGCTTCGCCGCCGCGGGGGCGGTGGCGCTCGCCGCGACCTGCTGGGTGGTCTTCCCGCCGTCGGTGGCGGGGCAGGCGAGTCCCGCCCGGCCGGCCGTCGAGCTGCCGCTGCCGTGGCCCGCGCAGGGCCAGGCGAGCGCCGAAGTCCAGGGCCTGGGCACCCTCGGCAGCCGCGGAGAGCGGACGCCGGTGCCGATCGCCAGCGTCACGAAGGTGATGACCGCCTACGTGGTGCTCAAGGACCACCCGCTCGCCCCGGGTGACGCCGGGCCGCGGATCACCGTCGACGAGCAGGCCGAAGCCGAGTCGACGTCCGCCGAAGAGTCGACCGCGCCGGTGCGCGCGGGCCGCACCGTCAGCGAACGCGACCTGCTGGCCCTGATGCTCATCCCGTCCGGCAACAACGTCGCCCGCCTGCTGGCCCGGTGGGACGCCGGCAGCCAGGACGCGTTCGTCGCGAAGATGAACCGCGAGGCGAAGGCGCTCGGCATGACCGGCACCACCTACACCGGGGCCAGTGGCGTCGAGGATTCGACGACGAGCACCGCCGAGGACCAGCTGCGGCTCGCCCGCGAGGTGATGAAGGACGACACCGTCCGGGCGATCGTCGCGACCCCGAGTCTCAAGGTCGACGGCGTGCCCGGCACGGTCGTCAACACGAACACCCTGCTCGGCCGCTCCGGCGTGATCGGGCTGAAGACGGGCTCGTCGACCGCGGCCGGCGGGGCCCTGATGTGGGCGGCCCGGTCCTCGAGCGGCGCGCTGATCCTCGGGGTGGTGCTGCACCAGAGCCCCGGCGGGACCCCGTCAGCCGGGCTGCAGGCCGCGCTGGCCACCAGCGAGACGCTCATCGCCGCGATCCAGCGGGAACTCCCGGCGGCGACCCGATGACCGCGGTGACCGAGCCGATCACCGTGCCGCCCGCGCCGGGGCGTCGTCCCGGGCCCTGGCGACGCGGCCGGGTGATCGCGGTGCTCGCCGCGCTGACGGCGGTGCTGCTGCTCGCGCACCCGCTGGTGCCGAACTGGGCGGGCAACGCCGGCTCGCTGCTGGAGACGGTCCTGCCGTGGACCGGGTTGCTCGTGGTCCCACTGCTCGTGGCGGCCTTGATCCGGCGTTCGGCGCTCGCGTTGGTGGCGTTACTGCTGCCCGCGCTCGTCTGGGGGGCGTCGTTCGGCGGGCGGCTGTTCGACAAGCGGGGGAGTGGCGGTGACTTCACGATCGTCTCGCACAACGTGAACGACGAGAACCCGGACCCGGCGGGCACCGCGCGTTCGCTGGCCGCGTCGGGCGCGCAGGTGATCGCCTTGGAGGAGCTGAAGCGGTCCGAGGTGCCGAAGTACGAGGACGCGCTCGCCGCCGCGTACCCGCACCACTCGGTGCAGGGGACCGTCGGGATCTGGAGCACCTACCCGATCCACGACACCGAGCCGGTGGCGATCATGCCGTGGACGCGAGCCCTGCGGACCACAGTGGACAGTCCACAAGGGCCGGTCGCGGTGTACGTGGCGCACCTGCCGTCGGTGCGGGTCCGGGTCGACTCGGGCTTCACGGCGAACAGCCGGGACGCGGCGCTCGGCCTGCTCTCCGACGCTCTGGTGGCCGAAACCGCGCCCCGCAAGGTGCTCGTCGGCGACTTCAACGGGACCACCGACGACCGCGCGCTCACCCCGATCACGAGCCGGATGCAGGCGGCCCAGGACGAGGTCGGCGACGGCTTCGGCTTCAGCTGGCCGGCCTCGCTGCCGCTGGCCCGGATCGACCAGATCTTCGTGACCGGCGTCCGGCCGGTGGCGGCCTGGACGCTCCCCGCGACCGGCTCCGACCACCTCCCGGTCGCCGCCACCCTGACGCTGTAGCCGTGCTCGCATGGCCCGCCTCCGCGATCCGCGCGGTCGGGGCCCGGGATTCGGGTGACCAGAGCCGGGGCTCGCATGGCCGGGCCCGGGTCACGTGGGTTACCGGTCTGAACACGTCGGTCGCCGCTTTGAACACCGGCGTCGCGGCTCTGAACACCGGCGTCTCGGGTTGACCGTCGGTGAGTCGTTCACCGAAACCGCTGGTCGAACGCGTCGAAATCCCCGGTGGACGCCCGGCCCGCGTGACGAGACCGTTACGTGAGCCGGACTTGACCGGACGAGTGTTATCGCTAACACTGACTCCTCGCCGTCACCTGAACGAGTGATGGGCACCACGCCGATGTGGACGAAAGGGGCAGTCGGTGGCCGAACGATCCCGCCCCGGCGGGCCCCTGAACGCGGCGCGGCAACCGAGCCTGACCGACGTCGCGGGGCGGGCCGGCGTGTCGCACATGACCGTGTCCCGGGTGATCAACGGGACCGGCCCGGTGCGGCCCGCGACCCGCGCCCGGGTGCTCGCCGCGATCGAGGAACTGGGCTACCGCCCCAATTCCGCCGCCCGCGCGCTGGTCACCGGACGCACCGGCACCCTCGGCGTGCTCGCCCTCGAGTCCAATCTGTACGGTCCGGCCAGCACGCTCTACGGCATCGAGAACGCCGCCCGCGAAGCCGGGTTCGCCATCACGATCTCCAGCGTCAGCCGCCCCGGCCGGTCGTCGATCGCGGACGCCGTCGAGAACCTGCGCGGCCAGGCGGTCGAAGGCATCATCGTCATCGCGCCGCACGTCACGGCCGGGCGGGCGCTGGACGCCGCGCCCGCCGACATCCCGCTCGTCGCCGTGGGCGGCGGGGACGACGCGCCGGTCCCGGTGATCGCCGTCGACCAGCGCGACGGCGCCCGCCGCGCCACCGAACACCTCCTCGCCCTGGGGCACCGCACGGTCTGGCACGTCGCCGGGCCGGAGGACTGGCTGGAGTCCCGCGACCGCGAGGTCGGCTGGCGCGAAACCCTCGAACGGCACGGCGCCCCGGTCCCCGAGGTCGTCCGCGGCGACTGGAGTTCGCGCTCCGGCTACGACGCGGGCCGGGTGCTCGCCGGGGAGAAAGACCTGGACGCGGTGTTCGCCGGCAACGACCAGATGGCCCTCGGCCTGCTGCGCGCGTTCGCCGAGGCCGGGATCTCGGTGCCGCGCGACGTCCGCGTCGCGGGCTTCGACGACGTCCCCGAAGCGGCGTACTTCACGCCCCCGCTGACCACGGTCCGGCAGGACTTCATCGAGCTGGGGCGGCGCACGTTCGGCCTGCTGGCCGCCCGGATGAGCGGTGGCGACCGGCACGACCGCGCCCTGGTCGCGCCCGAGCTGATCGTGCGCGAGAGCACCGGGCCGCGATAGCGCCGGCGTCACCGGACGCGATGGCTTCAGCCGTGGTTGTTAACGCTAACAGAAGGAAGTGAACCGGCAGTGTCAGCAGATCCCCTCGTCGTCGGCATCGACTTCGGCACGCTCTCCGGGCGCGCGGTCGTCGTCCGTGTGCGGGACGGCGTCGAGCTGGGCAGCGCGGTGTCGGAGTACCGCCACGGCGTCGTCGACCGCGAGCTCCCGGCGACCGGGCGGGCGCTGCCACCGGAGTGGGCGCTGCAGGTGCCCTCGGACTACGTCGACGTGCTGCGCACCGCCGTCCCCGCCGCCTTGGCCGCGGCCGGCGCCGACCCCGCCGACGTGCTCGGCGTCGCCACCGACTTCACCGCCTGCACGATGGTTCCGGCCACAGTGGACGGAACGCCGCTGTGCGAGCTGCCCGGGTTCGAGGAAAACCCGCACGCCTACGTCAAACTCTGGCGCCACCACGCCGCCCAGCCGCAGGCCGACCGGATCAACGAGCTGGCCCGGGCGCGCGGCGAGAAGTGGCTGCCGCGCTACGGCGGGCTGATCTCCTCGGAGTGGGAGTTCGCCAAGGGCCTCGAAGTGTTCGAAGAGGCGCCGGACGTCTACGCGGCGATGCGGCACTGGGTCGAGGCGGCCGACTGGATCGTCTGGCAGCTGACCGGGACGTACGTCCGCAACGCGTGCACGGCCGGCTACAAGGGCATCCTGCAGGACGGCCAGTACCCCGGGCGCGACTTCCTCCGCGAACTCGCGCCCGGGTTCGAGTCCTTCGTGGCCGACAAGCTGGACCACCCGCTCGGGCAGCTCGGCGCCCGGGCGGGCGGCCTCACCGCCGAAGCGGCCGCGTGGACCGGACTGCCCGAGGGCATCGCGGTCGCCGTCGGGAACGTCGACGCGCACGTCACCGCACCCGCCGCGCGAGCCGTCGACCCCGGGCAGCTCGTCGCGATCATGGGCACCTCGACGTGCCACGTCGTGAACGGCGCCGAACTGCGCGAGGTGCCCGGCATGTGCGGGGTCGTCGACGGCGGGATCGTGCCCGGGCTGTGGGGGTACGAAGCCGGCCAGAGCGGCGTCGGCGACATCTTCGGCTGGTTCGCCGAGCACTTCGCCCACGAGAGCCACGACCAGCTCACCCGACTCGCCGCTCAGCAGGAGATCGGCGAACACGGCCTGCTCGCGCTGGACTGGCACAGCGGCAACCGCTCGGTGCTGGTCGACCACGACCTCTCCGGCGTGGTCGTCGGGCAGACCCTGGCCACCCGCGCCGAGGACGTCTACCGCGCGCTGCTGGAGGCCACCGCGTTCGGCACCCGCAAGATCGTCGAGACGTTCACCGAAGCCGGCATCCCGATCACCGAGCTGATCGTCGCGGGCGGGCTGACGAAAAACGCCCTGCTGATGCAGATCTACGCCGACGTCACCGACCTCCCCCTGTCGGTCGTCGGCTCGGCGCAGGCACCCGCGCTCGGCTCCGCGATCCACGCCGCCGTCGCGGCCGGGGCGTACCCGGACATCCGCGCGGCCGCCGGGGCGATGGGCTCGGCCCGCTCCGCCGTCTACCGGCCGGTGCCCGCGCACGTCACGGCCTACGACGAGCTCTACGCCGAGTACACCACCCTGCACGACTACTTCGGCCGTGGTGCCAACGACGTCATGCACCGCCTCGCCGCCCGCCGCCGAGCCGTCGCGAAAGGACGGTCCTGATGTCCCTGACCGGTGAAGTCCTCGACACCGTCGCGGAACTGCGGGAGACCGTGGCGAGCCTGCACGGCGAGCTGACCCGCAACGCGCTGGTCATCTGGACCGCGGGCAACGTCTCGGCGCGGGTGCCCGGCCGGGACCTGATGGTCATCAAGCCGTCCGGGGTGTCCTACGACGACCTGTCCGCGGACACCATGGTCGTCACCGACCTGCACGGCGAACTGGTGCACGGCGAGTTCGCGCCGTCGTCCGACACCGCCGCGCACGCCTACGTCTACCGGCACATGCCGGAGATCGGCGGCGTCGTCCACACGCACTCGACCTACGCCACCGCGTGGGCCGCGCGCGGCGAGCCGATCCCGTGCGTGCTCACGATGATCGCCGACGAGTTCGGCGGCGACGTCCCGGTCGGCCCGTTCGCGCTGATCGGCGACGACTCGATCGGCCGCGGCATCGTCGAGACCCTGCGCACCAGCCGCTCGAAAGCGGTGCTGATGCGCAGCCACGGCCCGTTCACCGTCGGCCGCACCGCCCGCGACGCCGTCAAGGCGGCCGTGATGGTCGAGGACGTCGCCCGCACCGTGCACAAGGCCTTCGAGCTCGGCACGCCCGAACCCCTGCCGCCCGAGGACGTCGACCGGCTCTACGCCCGGTACCAGAACGTCTACGGCCAGCACTGATCTCGATGAGGAGAACGATGACTTCCGCGGCCAAACCCCAGCTCTGGTTCCTGACCGGGAGCCAGGCGCTCTACGGCGAGGAGACCCTCGAGCAGGTCGCCGGCCAGTCCCTGCGCATCCAGCAGCTGCTGGCGGGCGCCGGCGGGCTGCCGGCCGAGATCGTCGGCAAGCCGGTGCTGACCGAGGCCTCCTCGATCCGGCGGGTGCTGCAGGAGGCCAACGCCGACGCCGCGTGTGTCGGCGTGATCGCCTGGATGCACACCTTCTCGCCGGCGAAGATGTGGATCACCGGGCTGGACGCGCTGCGCAAGCCGTTGCTGCACCTGCACACCCAGCTCAACGAGGCGCTCCCGTGGTCCACGATCGACATGGACTTCATGAACCTCAACCAGGCCGCGCACGGCGACCGCGAGTTCGGGTTCATCCAGACCCGCCTCGGCGTCCCGCGCAAGACCGTGGCCGGGCACGTCACCGATCCCGCCGTCGTCGCCCGGATCGACGCGTGGGCCCGCGCCGCGATCGGCGCCGGCCACCTGCGGAACCTGCGCCTGGCCCGGTTCGGCGACAACATGCGCGACGTCGCGGTCACCGAGGGGGACAAGGTCGAGGCCGAGCGGCGCTTCGGCGTCTCGGTCAACACCTACGGCGTCAACGACCTGGTCGAAATCGTGGACGCCGTGTCCGAAAAGGACACCGTGGATGACCTGCTGGAGCGGTACGCCGAGGACTACACCATCGCCGGTGAGCTGGCCGCCGGGGGAGCGCGGCACGAGTCGCTGCGCTACGCGGCGAAGATCGAGGCCGGCCTGCGGAAGTTCCTCGACGACGGCGGGTTCGGCGCCTTCACGACGAACTTCGAGGACCTCGGCGGCCTCCGGCAGCTGCCCGGCCTGGCGGTCCAGCGGCTGATGGCCGACGGCTACGGCTTCGGCGGCGAGGGCGACTGGAAGACCTCGGCGCTGCTCGCCGCGGTCAAGGCGATGGGCACCGGCACCGGGCGCGGGACGTCGTTCATGGAGGACTACACCTACCACTTCGGGCCGGGCACGCCGAAGATCCTCGGCGCGCACATGCTGGAGGTCTGCCCGAGCATCGCCGCCGCGACGCCGTCGTGCGAGATCCACCCGCTGGGCATCGGTGGCCGCGAGGACCCGGTGCGGCTGGTGTTCGACGCCGCCCCCGGGCCCGGCGTCACCCTCGGCCTGGTCGACATCGGCGACCGGTTCCGGCTCGTGGCCAACGAGATCGACGTCGTCCCGCCCGACGAGCCGCTGCCGAACCTGCCGGTCGCGCGGGCGGTGTGGCAGCCCGCGCCGACCCTGGCGACGTCCGCGGAGTCGTGGATCACCGCGGGCGGCCCGCACCACACGGTGCTCACCCAGGCCGTGGGCACCGAGACGCTGCGCGACTTCGCGAACCTGCTCGGCGTCGAGCTGCTGGTGATCGACAAGGACACCACACCGCACGGCTTCGCCGACCGCATTCGCTGGAACCAAGCGTATTACCGGCTCGCACAAGGCTTCTGAAGAGGCTTCTGAGAAAGGAAAAGGAACAATGAAGTTCACCAGGACAATGGCGGGGATCGCCGCCGCGGGGCTCGTGCTCACGCTCTCGGCGTGCGGCTCGAGCCAGAAGACCGCCGACCAGGCGCCGGCCGCCGGCGCCGGTGGCGCGGCGGGCAGCCTGGTCGGCGTCACCATGCCGACCAAGTCGTCGGAGCGCTGGATCCACGACGGTGACAACATCAAGTCCGCGCTGGAGAAGCTCGGCTACAAGGTCGACCTGCAGTACGCCGAGAACGACATCCCGACGCAGGTCAACCAGATCGAGAACCAGATCACCAAGGGCGCCAAGCTGCTGGTCATCGCCTCGATCGACGGCACCGCGATCACCACGCAGCTGCAGGAGGCGGCCGACCGCAAGATCCCGGTCATCGCCTACGACCGGCTGATCCGCAACTCGCCGAACGTCGACTACTACGCCACCTTCGACAACTTCAAGGTCGGCGTCGAGCAGGCGAACTCGCTGGTCAAGGGCCTCGGCACCGGCGCCGGTCCGTTCAACATCGAGCTGTTCGCCGGTTCGCCCGACGACAACAACGCGACGTTCTTCTTCAACGGCGCGATGTCCGTGCTCAAGCCCCTGATGGACAGCGGCAAGCTGGTCGTCAAGAGCACCCAGACGGACTTCGCCCGCGCGGCGATCCTGCGCTGGGACCCGGCCACCGCCCAGCGGCGGATGGAAGACCTGCTCACCAAGACCTACACCGGTGGCGCGAAGGTCGCGGGCGTGCTTTCGCCGTATGACGGCCTGTCGATCGGCATCCTCTCGGCGCTGAAGAGCAACGGCTACGGCACCGCCGGCCAGCCGTACCCGGTGGTCACCGGGCAGGACGCCGAGGTCGCGTCGGTCAAGTCGATCATCGCCGGCGAGCAGTACTCGACGGTCTTCAAGGACACCCGCATCCTCGCCGACACCACGGTGAAGATGGCCGACGCCGTGCTCAAGGGCGGCAAGCCCGAGGTCAACAACACCACCGACTACGACAACGGCAAGAAGGTCGTCCCGTCGTTCCTGCTGCAGCCGGTGACCGTGGACAAGGCCAACTACCAGAAGGAGCTCGTCGACTCCGGCTACTACACGGCAGGTCAGCTGAAATGACCGAACTGCTCGGCATGCGCGGGATCACCAAGACCTTCCCCGGGGTCAAGGCGCTGTCGGACGTCACCCTTTCCGTGAACAGCGGCGAGATCCACGCGATCTGCGGGGAGAACGGCGCCGGGAAGTCCACCTTGATGAAGGTGCTTTCCGGCGTCTACCCGCACGGGACGTACGACGGCGAGATCCACTTCGACGGGCAGCGGTGCGAGTTCGGTTCGGTGCGCGACAGTGAGCGGCGCGGAATCGTGATCATCCACCAGGAGCTCGCGCTGTGCGGGCAGCTCTCGATAGCGGAGAACATCTTCCTCGGCAACGAACGCGACAAGCGGGGCTGGATCGACTGGAACCGCACCAACCACGAGGCCGGCGCGCTCCTGCGGCGCGTCGGCCTCGCGGAGGCCCCGGTGACGCCGGTGCGGGACCTCGGTGTCGGCAAGCAGCAGCTCGTCGAGATCGCCAAGGCACTGTCCAAAGAGGTCCGGTTGCTCATCCTCGACGAGCCGACCGCGGCGCTCAACGACGAGGACTCGGCGCACCTGCTCGACCTGCTGCGCGAGCTGCGGTCCGACGGCGTCACGTGCGTGATCATCTCGCACAAGCTCGGTGAGGTGACGGCGATCGCCGACACCGTCACGATCCTGCGCGACGGCCGCACGATCGACACCCTCGACGCGGCCGGCCTGACCGAGGAACGCATCATCACCGGGATGGTCGGGCGCGACCTCGAACACCGGTTCCCGCCCCGGGAACCGGACATCGGGGACGAGGTGCTGCGGATCGAGGACTGGACGGTGCACAGCCCGACGCAGGCGGGCCGGGTGGTCGTCGACCACGCGAACCTCAGCCTGCGCCGCGGTGAGGTCGTCGGGCTGGCCGGGCTGATGGGCGCCGGCCGCACCGAGCTCGCGATGAGCGTGTTCGGCCGCTCCTACGGCAAGGACATCACGGGGCGGGTGTTCAAGCACGGCGAGGAGATCGACGTCCGGTCGGTGCGTGACGCCGTCCGGCACGGCATCGCCTACGCCACCGAGGACCGCAAGCGCTACGGGCTCAACCTCATCGAGGACATCCAGCGCAACGTGTCCGCGGCGGGGCTGGGCAAGCTCGCCAGGCGGGGCTGGGTCAACGAGCACGCCGAGCACGACACGGCCAACGGGTTCCGCCGGGACCTGCGGATCAAGGCGCCGACCGTGCAGAGCGTGACCGGGAAGCTCTCCGGCGGCAACCAGCAGAAGGTCGTGCTGGCCAAGTGGATCTTCACGGACCCGGACGTGCTGATCCTCGACGAGCCGACCCGCGGCATCGACGTCGGCGCGAAGTTCGAGATCTACTCGATCATCAACGAACTGGCCGCGCAGGGGAAGGCCGTGCTGGTCATCTCCTCCGAGCTGCCGGAGCTGCTCGGGCTCTGCGACCGGATCTACGCGCTCTCGGCCGGGCGCATCACCGGCCAGGCGACCCGTGCGGAAGCCACCCAGGAACTGCTCATGCAGTACATGACGAAGGAACGGGAATGACCACGACCGAAGCGCGGCCCGACGCGCCCCCGGTCGAGCACTCCGCCCGGCGGATCTCGATCAACCCGCGCCAGAGCGGCATCTACGTCGCGTTCGCGCTGATCGTGGTGCTGTTCGAGGTGCTCACCGGTGGCGCGCTGCTGGAACCGCAGAACATCTCCAACATCATCGTGCAGAACTCCTACGTGCTGATCCTCGCGATCGGGATGATCCTGGTGATCATCTCCGGGCACATCGACCTGTCCGCCGGGTCGGTCGTCGCGGTGACCGGCGCGGTGTCGGCCGTGCTGATGGTGAACTGGCACCTGCCGTGGTTCTGGGCGGTGCTGATCACGCTCGTCGTCGGCGCGGTGATCGGCGCCTGGCAGGGCTACTGGGTCGCCTACTTCGGGATCCCGGCGTTCATCGTGACGCTGGCGGGGATGCTCGTGTTCCGCGCGCTGACCCTGACGGTGCTGGGCAACCAGGGCATCGGCCCGTTCCCGGACACGATCCGCACGCTGTCGAACGGCTTCACCGACGGCTACCTGGGCAACATCGCGCTCGGCCCGCTGGGCGGCGCCGACCTGGTCTCGCTGCTCGCCGGCGTCGCCGCCGTGGCCGGGATCGTGTTCACCCAGTGGCGCAAGCGCTCGGCGCGGCTGGGTTACGGCCAGGACGTCGACCCGTTCGCGATCTTCGTGCTGAAGATCGCCGGTGTCGCGGTGATCGTGCTCGCGCTGGTGGTGCAGCTGGCCCGGTTCAAGAACCTGCCGTGGGTGCTGATCCTGCTGGCGGCGCTGGTGCTCGGGTACTCGCTGGTGGCCGGGAAGTCGGTGTTCGGCCGGCACATCTACGCCGTCGGCGGCAACCTGCAGGCCGCGACGCTCTCGGGCGTCAAGGTCAAGTCGGTGACGTTCTGGATCTTCGTCAACATGGGCGTGCTGGCGGCCCTGGCGGGGATCATCTTCGCGGGCCGGCTCAACCAGGCGGGCCCGACGGCGGGCATCAACTACGAGCTGGACGCGATCGCGGCGGCGTTCATCGGCGGCGCGGCGGTGCAGGGCGGCGTCGGCAAGGTGGTCGGCGCGATCACCGGCGGCCTGATCATGGCGGTCATCAACAACGGCATGTCCCTGATCGGTGCCCCGAGCGAGCGGGTGATGCTGGTGAAGGGCGTCGTCCTGCTGGCCGCGGTGGCCTACGACATCTGGACCAAGCGCCGCGCGGCGTCGTAGTCCGAAAGCCGTGAATGGCCCCTTGCGGGACGCTGAGTCCCTCAAGGGGCCATTCACGGCTTTTCAGTGGGTCACTGCGAGCACTTGCGGCCGCTGTTGATGCACTTGACGACCTGGTTCATCAGGCACTGGCCCATGACGTTGGCGAAGTCGTCGTGGTCCGAGCGGGGGTTGTGGCTCTCCTGCGGGAAAGCGTCCACTTTGTACTGGCCCTTGACCTGGATGTCGTGCGGGATGTTGTAGACGAGCTTGATCACCAGCTGCGGCACGTTCTTGAAGCCCTGCGGGCACTTGCCCTGCTGGTCGGCGAACACGATGTGCGTGCGGTGGTTCGTGCTGTCGATGTTCTTGCCGTCCCAGCAGTTCGGGAAGGCGTGGATCCGCTCGACCTTGCTGTTGGCCGGGCAGATCGGGTAGTGGTCGGTCAGCCGGTCTTCGAAGCCGGTGCAGGTCCAGCTCGCCCGGGCGTTGGCCGGGCCGTTGGTGCTCTGCTTGGCGTCGCCGTAGAGGATGCGCAGGAACTGCGGCATCGCCACGACCTTCCGCGCGCCACCGCTGGTGAACGTGATGGTGGCGGACTGGACGCGCTGGATCTCGCCGTCGTTGCCGGCGACCTCGTTCTTGTCGTTCACACCGGGCAGTTCCGCGGCCGCGCCGTCGGTCTGCTTCTGCTGCTTCTGGCCGGCCGAGGCGTTCTTGTCGCCGTTGCTGGCCTGGCCGCCGTTGTCGAGGCCGCCCTGGCCGCCCTGCTTGAGCGCGCACGCGGCGAGCCCGCCGAGGTTCGTCGGCTTGGCCGCCGTGCGCCCGATCGCGATGGCGATCCGGTCGAGCACCGCGGTCCGCTTGTCCTTGAGCGGGCCGACGACGGCGTTCTGGACGTCCTGCGGCGTCTTCAGGTCACCCTTGGCGATCCGCTTGTTCGCCTCGTCGATCTGCTGGTCGATCAGCGTGAGGTTGCGGTTCACCTCGTCCATCGCCTGGTCGGGGACGTCTTCGGGCAGCTGGCTCGCGACGTCCGGGCAGTCGACCTGCGTGGACGCGTTGTCCTTGGCGGCGCCCGCGCGATCGCTCGCCGGCACGCTGGCGGGCGGGTTCGCCTCGGCTTCCTCTTCCTCGCCGGTGTCGATGCGCACGACGGGCCAGAAGTAGGCGGACTTGTCGCCGTTGCGGCAGGTGGTGCCGGCCTTGGAGAGGCTCTTGTTGTTCGAGTCGGCGTTGGTGGAGAGGTTGCCGACGTAGTCGTGCAGGTGCTGGGCGCCGTTGCGGATACCCGGCTGGGCGATGAAGTTGTCGGGGTTGAAGTGGCCGTTCTCGTTGCGGCCGCAGTTCACCGTGAACGTGCCGCGCGCGCCCTTCTGCTGCAGCGCCTTGTTCACGAAGTTGCCGGCGGGGACCTTCGCGATGTCCAGGAAGAACGACGGGTCGGCGGGGTCGGCGCTGGCTTCACCGGTCTTGCCGGCGGTGGTCGCGACGACGATGCCGCCGACGGCGATCGCGAGAGCGAGACCGCCGGTGGCGATCTTCGTTCTGCGGGAGACGCGGTGCCGGCCCGTGGCGGGGGATCGGGACATGGAGTTGTTCACCTCGTTAGGTTTTCCGGGCACGGCGGAGAAAGCTGCGTGCCCGGCTGGGAGAACGCGCGGAACCCGGGGGAGTGGCATCGCACGCGGTTGTCGGGGACCGCGCCCGGCGCCACTGGTTCCGGCATTGGCTGAAACGGCCGTGAGCCGGGGCCGGTTCAAACCGCGATTCGGCCGTTATCGTTTCGTTACTTCGGGTCCGGCGGTAGTGTTGCGGTGACTCGAGCCGGAGGACGGATGACAGCTGTGTGGTCGTTGACGGAGCTGGAGGTCGCGTTCCGGCTTTCCTGGGACGAGCGGACGTGCGATCCGTCCGACACGTGGGACGCGGCGAATCCCGCCGCCGGGCACTGCAGCGTCACCGCGATGGCCGTGGCGGAACTCCTCGGCGGTGTCCTGCTCTGCTCGGAGGTGTTCCGGCGCGACGGTGAGCGCGCCGGCCTGCACTACTGGAATCGCCTGCCCAGCGGCCTGGAACTCGACATCACCCGGGAACAGTTCCGCGACGGCGAGCAGCTCGGCCCGGTGTCCGCGCACGAGCCGATCCGCCGTCCCACCGCGCGGATGGCCACGCGGTACGACCTCTTCGCGTCGCGCGTGCGCGCCTGCCTGGGCAGCTCGGTGCCGGAGGGAATCCCGGCTCCGGACCCCGGTTCCTGATCCGGCCGGGGCCCGGTGCCTCTACGATGAGCCGATGGCGTCGGACTGGGGGAGCACGCCGGCCTTCGAGGCGGCGTTGACGGAAGTGGCCCGGCGCGCCGGGGAGTTCACGCGGTTGCGGCACATCCCGCGCGACGTCGTCGACAAGTTCAAGCTCGCCGGGTTCTACCGGGCGGCCACGCCGCGCCGCTTCGGCGGTGACGCCTTGCCGCCCGCGGAGTTCCTCCGCATGGTCGAGCGGATGTCCGAAGTGGACGGCTCGGCCGGCTGGGTCGCCGGTTTCGGCTCGTCGGGCGTCTACTTGGCCGCGTTGCCGCCGGAAACCCAGGCGCGGCTCTACGCCGACAGCCCGGACCTCGTGTTCGCCGGCGCGCTCTTCCCGGTGCAGCCCGCCGAAGAGGTCCCGGGCGGCTTCCGGGTCCGCGGCCGGTGGCGCCTGGCCAGCGGCAGCCTCGCGGCGGACTACCTGGGTGTCGGTATCGGGGACGGCTCGTCCGGGCGGCCGCGCACCGCCGTCCTGCCGGCGTCGCAGGTCGAGGTCGTCGACACGTGGGACGCCGTCGGGCTGCGGGGCACCGGCAGCCACGACCTGAGGGTGGACGGCGTCGTCGTCCCGGCCGAGTGGACGTTCGTCCGCGGTGGCGGCGCGACCGTCGACGAGCCCCTCTACCGCTACCCGGTGCTCGCCTACGCCGCCCAGGTGCTCGCGGTGGTGAACCTCGGCATCGCCCGCGCCGCGCTGAACCACGTGACCGGGTTCGGGGCGGGCCGCGCCGGGCTCACCGGCGGCCCGAAGCTCGCCGACCGCGCGTACGCCAGGATCGCGCTCGCGAAGGCCGAAGCGGACCTCCGCTCGGTGCGCGCGTTCTTCTACGAAGCCACCGAAGAGGTCTACGAGACGGCGTTGTCCGGCACACCCGGTCCGGAGCAGGTGAGCCTGCTCCGGCTCGCGGCGGCGCACGCGGCGCGGGTCGGCCACGACGTCGTCCGGGCCGCGTTCACCCTCGGCGGCACCGCCGCGATCGACACCGACCATCCGCTGCAGCGGTACCTGCGCGACGCCGCTGTCGTGCCGCAGCACGCGTTCCTCACCGAAGGCGTGTATGAGGGCGCGGGCGCGGTGTTCTTCGGCGCCGATCCGTTCCCCGGCTACCTCTGAACGATTCGTGCCAGGATGGGCCGCATGGCGCAGGAAGCGAGTGAATACGACGGTTTCGCCGAGACTTACGCGGTCGAGAACGAGACCAGCCTCATGAACGCCTACTACGAACGGCCCGCGGCCCTGGCCCTCGCGGGAGACGTGGCCGAACGGCGGATCCTCGACGCCGGCTGCGGCTCGGGTCCGCTGTTCGCGGCGCTGCGCGACCGAGGTGCGCTGGTGACCGGCTTCGACCGGAGCGCCGGGATGGTGGCCCAGGCGCGGCAGCGGCTCGGTGACGACGCGGACCTGCGGGTCGCCGACCTGGCCCACCCGCTGCCCTTCCCCGACGACGCCTTCGACGACGTCATGGCGTCCCTGGTGCTGCACTACCTGGAGGACTGGACGCCGACGCTGGCCGAGCTGCGGCGCGTGCTGAAGACCGGTGGCCGGCTCATCGCCTCGGTCAACCACCCGATGATGGTCAACCTCACGCACCGGCAGGAAGGTCCCCGGCCCGACTACTTCGAGCGCTACACCTGGACCGACGAGTTCGTGCTGCAGGGGCGGACCTGCAGCATGACGTTCTGGAACAAGCCGCTGCACGCGATGACCGACGCCTTCACCGCGGCCGGCTTCCGGATCGCCGTCATCGATGAACCGCATCCCGTGCCGGAGGCCCGCGAGGTGTACCCCGAGGACTTCCCGATCCTCGACACCTTCCCGACCTTCCTGTTCTTCGTCCTGGAAGCCGCCTAGAGGCGCAGCCGGTCGCCGAGTTCCCGGATGTGCGCGGCGTCGCCGCTGCCGAGGTCCAGCTGGCGGCGGCGTTCCGCGGCGAACGCGCGTCCCAGACCGGTTCGGTCCGATGTGGACATCGTGGCGCGCAGCTCGTTCAGCAGCCCGCGTTCCTCGCCGCGGACGTGCGCGTCGACGAGGTTCTCCAGGCGCTGCAACGCCTTCTCGAAGTCGCCGGGTTCGAGGACGGCCAGCAGGTCGTCGGCGAACAAGCCGCCGGGATCCTCCGGGCGGACGATCCGCTCGGTCGCCGTCGCGTGCGCGACCAGCAGCGACGCCAGTTCGGCGACCAAGGCCGGGTGGTCGGCCTCGGTGTTGCGCAGGTCGCGGAAGAGCTGCTCGAACCGGCGGTGGTCGGCCAGCAGCACCTCGACCAGGTCCGAGCCGGGGGCGACGGCGGCCGGACCGGGACGCATCCAGCCGAACGTCAGCTCGACGGCCTGGCGCCAGTGCGCGTATTCGGTGGTGCGGCGGGTGGGGTCCATCGCGGGCAGCCACTGCCCGGCGCGGTGCCAGTTGCGCCGCAGGCCTTCCAGGTCCGGCCAGTACCCGACGGACAGCCCGGCCGCGTAGGCCGCGCCGAGCGACACCGTCTCCGCCACCATCGGCCGGACGACCGGCACGTCGAGGACGTCGGCGACGAACTGCATGAGCAGGTTGTCCGCGGTCATCCCGCCGTCGACCTTGAGCGTCTTGAGGGCCAGGCCCGAGTCGGCGTTCATCGCGTCGACGACCTCGCGGGTCTGCCAGCCGGTCGCCTCCAGCACCGCCCGCGCCAGGTGGCCCTTGGTGATGTAGGACGTCAGCCCGGCGATCACGCCGCGCGCTTCGCTGTGCCAGTGCGGCGCGAACAGCCCGGAGAACGCGGGGACGATGTAGCAGCCGCCGTTGTCGTCGACGGTCCGGGCGAGGGTCTCGATCTCGGGCGCGCTGCCGATCAGCTCGAGGCCGTCGCGGAACCACTGGACCAGCGACCCGGTGACGGCGATCGAGCCTTCCAGGGCGTACACCGCGGGCTCGTCGCCGATCTTGAAGCCGACGGTGGTGAGCATGCCGTGGGTGGACAGCACCGGCGTCGGGCCGGTGTTGAGCAGCAGGAAGCTGCCGGTGCCGTAGGTGCACTTCGCCTCGCCGGGCGCGAAGCAGGTCTGGCCGAACAACGCCGCCTGCTGGTCACCGAGCGCGGCGGCGATCCGGATGCCGGGGACCACGCGCGAAGTGGTGCCGTACACCTCGGTCGACGAGCGGATCTCCGGCAGCATCGCGCGCGGGACGTCGAAGAAGTCGAGCAGCTCGTCGTCCCAGTTCAGGGTGCGCAGGTTCATCAGCATGGTGCGCGAGGCGTTGGTGACGTCGGTGACGTGCACGCCGCCCTCGGCGCCGCCGGTGAGGTTCCAGATCAGCCAGCTTTCGATGGTGCCGAAGAGGACGTCGCCGCGCTCGGCGCGCTCGCGCAGGCCGGGGGTGCGGTCCAGGAGCCAGCGGATGCGCGGCGCGGAGAAGTAGGTGGCCAGGGGGAGGCCGCACAGCTGCCGGACGCGGTCCGCGCCGGGTTCGCGGGCGAGCCCTTCGAGCATGGCGTCGGTGCGGGTGTCCTGCCAGACGATCGCCCGCCCGACGGGGTTGCCGGTGCGCCGGTCCCACACGACGGTGGTCTCGCGCTGGTTGGCGATGCCCAGGCCGACGACCTGGTCCGCGGTCGCCCCGGCGTCGGCGAGGGCCTGCGGGACGATCCGGGACACGTTGCGCCAGATCTCGGTGGCGTCGTGCTCGACCCAGCCGGGCCGCGGGAAGTGCTGCTGGTGCTCCCGCTGCACGACGGACACGAGCCGGCCGCGGGCGTCGAACAGGATGCACCGGGTGGAGGTGGTGCCCTGGTCGATGGACATCACGTACCGCTGGACCACGGACGCACCTCCTGCACACTCGAGTGACCGCGCCGGCTCGGCGATGCGGCCGAGCGGCGCACGCTGCTCGCGCTCAAGGAGGCGGCCCCAGACGCGCGAAGCCGCCGCCCGCAGCGCCACGAAACGGCCAGCACGCCGCCGGCAGCGGCCAACACGCTGCCCAGCGTGGCCAACACGCCGAGGCTTGCGCTGTGTTGGCCGTTGCGGGCGGGCATTCCGGCGCCGCCGCGGCGCGGTGGCCGGGTCACCATCGGGACGCGCCCAGGTCGCGGGACACCGCGCGGGCCGCGTCGCGGACGTGGCCGAGCAGCTTCGGGTTGGGGCTGCCGTCGGGCTCGCAGATGCGGTCCGCCGCTCCCGACACGCCGATCGCGCCGACGACGATGCCGCCGTGGCCGCGGATCGGGGCCGCGATGCCCGCTTCGCCCGAGATCATCTCGCCGTTCTCCACCGCCCAACCCGCTTCGCGCACCTTCGCACACGCGCGCTTGATCGCCGTCGGGGTGGTCAGGGTGCGGCGGGTGTAGGCGTCGTAGGACGCCACGAGCGTCGTGTCGTAGGCCAGCAGGACTTTGCCCAGCGACGTCGCGTGCAGGGGCAGCAGCGTGCCGACGTCGAGGGTCTGCAGGCTGTCGTCCGGGCGGAACACGTGGTGCACGACCAGCACCCGGCCCTCCAGGGGCGCGCCGATCCGGACGGCCTCGCCGCTGCGCGACGCCAGCGCGTCGGCCCAGTTGATCGCGCGGGAGCGCAGCTCGTTGACGTCCAGGTAGCTCGTGCCCAGGTGCAGCAGCGTGGCGCCGAGCTGGTACTTGCCCGTGTCGCGGTCCTGCTCGACGAACCCGACCCCCTGCAGCGTCCGCAGGATGCCGTGCGCCGTGCCCTTGGCCAGTTCGAGGGACTCGGCGATCTCGCCGACGCCGAGACGGCCCGAGCCGCGCGCCAGCAGCCGCAGGATCGCGGCGGCGCGCTCGATGGACTGGATCGGACCCGGCACGTTCGCGACCCTAGCCCGACCGGCCTCGATTCGACAATGTCGAACATCGTCTTCGCCCGTTCGACAATGCCGACCGGCCTCCGTTGACCCGCTGTGACGGGCGGGCTTGGCTGGAGGAACCAGGGGGAACTGGTCCTTTGTGGAGGAAGCAATGGCGCGAAACCTCAAGGCCCACGGGCTCGCCGGCGAGATGGCCGCCGAGTTCGTGGGGACGATGATCCTCATCCTGTTCGGGTGCGGGGTGGTGGCGCAGGTCGCCGCCGCGGGCATCGGGGACCACGACAGCATCGCCTGGGCGTGGGGCATCGGCGTCACGCTCGGTGTCTACGTCGCTTCACGGGTGAGTGGCGCGCACCTCAACCCGGCCATCACCGTGGCCCTCGCCGTGTTCAAGGGGTTCTCCTGGCGCAAGGTCGCTCCCTACGCCCTGGCCCAGACCGCCGGCGCGTTCCTCGCCGCGATGCTCGTGCGCTGGAACTACACCGAGATCCTCAACGCCAAGGACCCCGGCCTGACGATCAAGACCCAGGGCGTCTTCTCGACGCTGCCGGGCAACGGCACGCTCCCGGTGGGTGACTGGGGCGCCTTCCGCGACCAGATCATCGGCACCGCGATCCTCGCCCTGGTGATCTTCGCCATCACCGACCTGCGCAACACCGCCCCCGGCGCCAACCTCGCCCCGGTCGTCATCGGCTTCCTGGTCGTCGCCATCGGCATGGCCTGGGGCACCAACGCCGGGTACGCGATCAACCCCGCCCGCGACTTCGGCCCGCGGCTCGCGTCCTGGCTCACCGGCTACGACACGGCGTTCACCGACCAGTACGGCTACCCCTATTGGTGGATCCCGATCGTGGCACCGGTCCTCGGCGCCGTCATCGGCGGTGCGATCTACAGGTACCTGATCGAGCGGTTCCTCCCGACCGACCAGTTCGACACCGTGTCCACCAAGGACCTCGAGCCCGCTGCCTGAGAAGGGGAACACCATGCCTGACTTCGTCGGCGCCGTAGACCAGGGCACCACCAGCACCCGCTTCATGATCTTCGACCACGGCGGCAACGAGATTGCCCGCCACCAGCTGGAGCACGAGCAGATCCTGCCCAAGCCGGGGTGGGTCGAGCACGACGCCACCGAGATCTGGGAACGCACCCGCTCGGTCATCGCGACCGCGCTCAACAAGGCCAACCTGACCGCCGGCGACCTGGCTTCGCTCGGCATCACCAACCAGCGTGAGACCACCGTCGTGTGGAACCGCCGCACCGGCCGCCCGTACGGCCACGCCATCGTCTGGCAGGACACCCGCACCGACCGGATCGCCTCCGCGCTGGAGCGCTCCGGAAAGGGCGAGGTCATCCGCCGCAAGGCCGGCCTGCCGCCCGCGACGTACTTCTCCGGCGGCAAGCTGCAGTGGATCCTCGAAAACGTCGACGGCGTCCGCGAAGCCGCCGAGGCGGGCGACGCGCTGTTCGGCACCACCGACTCGTGGCTCATCTGGAACCTCACCGGCGGCCCGGACGGCGGCGTCCACGTCACCGACCCGACCAACGCGTCGCGCACCATGCTGATGGACCTCGAAACCCTCGACTGGGACGACGAGCTGCTGTCGTTCTTCGACGTGCCGCGCCGGATGCTGCCGAAGATCCGGCCGTCGTCGAACCCGGGCTTCTTCGGCACGACCCGCGCGGATGGCCCGTTCGGCGGCGAAGTGCCGATCGCTGGCGTGCTCGGCGACCAGCAGGCGGCCACCGTCGGGCAGGTCTGCTTCCGGCCCGGCGAGGCCAAGAACACCTACGGCACCGGCAACTTCCTGCTGCTCAACACCGGCCACGAGCTGGTCCGCTCGAAGCACGGCCTGCTCACGACGCTGTGCTACCAGTTCGGCGACGAGAAGCCGGTGTACGCGCTGGAAGGCTCGATCGCCGTCACCGGCTCGGCCGTGCAGTGGCTGCGCGACCAGCTGGGCATCATCAGCGGCGCGTCGCAGAGTGAGAGCCTGGCCCGCCAGGTCAAGGACAACGGCGGCGTCTACTTCGTCCCGGCGTTCTCCGGCCTGTTCGCGCCTTACTGGCGTTCGGACGCGCGCGGTGCGATCGTCGGGCTCACCCGTGCGACGACCAACGCGCACATCGCCCGGGCCACGCTGGAAGCGATCTGCTACCAGACCCGCGACGTCGTCGAGGCGATGCAGAACGACTCCGGCGTCACGCTCGACGTGTTGCGAGTGGACGGCGGCGTCACCGCGAACGAGCTGTGCATGCAGCTGCAGGCGGACATCCTCGGCGTCCCGGTGTCGAAGCCGGTCGTCGCCGAGACCACCGCGCTCGGCGCCGCCTACGCGGCCGGGCTGGCCGTCGGCTTCTGGCGGTCGGCCGACGAGCTGGAGCAGAACTGGAACGAGGACAAGCGCTGGGAGCCGTCGTGGACGGACGACCAGCGCGCGGAGGGCTACGCGGGCTGGCAGAAGGCCGTCGGCCGCACGCTCGACTGGGTAGACGTGGAGTGAAGAAATGACCAAGAGGAACACCGTGACACCGCTTTCCCCGCTGTACCGCGCGGAAACGCTGCGCAAGCTGGCCCGCGAAGAGGTCGACGTGCTGGTCGTCGGCGGGGGAGTGACCGGCGCGGGTGCCGCGCTCGACGCGGCGTCGCGCGGGCTGTCCGTCGCGCTGGTCGAGGCGCGGGACTTCGCCGCCGGGACGTCCAGCCGGTCGTCCAAGCTGATCCACGGTGGCCTGCGCTACCTGGAGCAGCTGGACTTCAAGCTGGTGCGCGAGGCGCTCAAGGAACGCGGCCTGCTGCTGCAGACCCTCGCCCCGCACCTGGTGCGGCCGGTGAAGTTCCTGGTGCCGCTGACCCACCGGGTGTGGGAGCGCGGGTACATCGGCGCCGGCGTCACGCTGTACGACACGCTCGGCGGGGCCCGTGCGCTGCCGCGGCACCGGCACCTGTCCAAGCGCGGCGCGTTCAAGGCGGCGCCGGCCCTGGCCGACGACGCGCTGGTCGGCGCGATCCAGTACTACGACGCCCAGGTCGACGACGCCCGTCACACGATGACCATCGCGCGGACGGCGGCCGAGCAGGGCGCTTCGGTGCTGACCCGGGCCCGGGTGACGTCCTTGCTGCGAGACGGCGAGCGTGTCGTCGGCGCGAAAGTCGTGGACCGCGAGAGCGGCGTCGAGTTCGAAGTACGGGCTCGCACGGTGATCGCGGCGACCGGCGTGTGGAGTGACGACATGTCCGAGGCGGCGGGGATTCCCGCGCCGTTCACGGTGCGCGCGTCCAAGGGCATCCACCTGGTGGTGCCGCGGGAGAAGATCGACCTCGACACCGGGCTGATCCTGCGCACCGAGAAGAGCGTGCTGTTCGTGATCCCGTGGGGCAAGCACTGGCTCGTCGGCACCACCGACACCGAGTGGGACCTCGACCGCGAACACCCGGCGGCGAGCCGCGCGGACGTCGACTACGTGCTGGAGCACCTCAACGCGGTGCTGCGCACGCCGGTCACGCACGACGACATCGAAGGCGTCTACGCCGGTCTTCGCCCGCTGCTGGCGGCGAAGGCGGCCGCGACGACGAAGCTGTCGCGGGAGCACGCGGTGGCCCACCCGGTGCCGGGCCTGGTCATCGTGGCCGGCGGCAAGTACACGACGTACCGGGTGATGGCCGCGGACGCGGTCGACGTCGCGGTCGAGGAAGTCGATCGCCCGACCCCGCCGTCGTGGACCGACCGGCTGCCGATCGTCGGTGCGGCCGGCTACCACGAGCTGTGGGACGGCCGGTTCGCGCTGGCGTCCCGGGCGGCCCTGCCGGTGGCCCGGATCGAGCACCTGCTGGGCCGCTACGGCTCGGCGATCGAGGACGTCCTGGCGTCGGTCGCCGAGCGCCCGGAGCTGGGTGCGCCGCTGCCGGGCGCGGCGGAGTACCTGAAGGCGGAGGTGGTGTACGCGGTCTCGCACGAGGGCGCACTGCACCTGGAGGACGTCCTCACCCGGCGGACGCGCATCTCCATCGAGGAACGCGACCGCGGCGTCACGGCGGCGCCGTGGGTCGCGGAACTGATGGCCCCGCTGCTGGGCTGGGACGCGCCCAAGCAGGAGCGCGAGGTGGCGAACTACGTCGCCCGCGTCGAGGCGGAGCGCACGGCGCAGGAGGCCCCGGACGACGAGGCGGCCAACGCCAGCCGCCTCACCGCGCCGGCCCTCCTCCCGAGCTGACCTGCACCCCTGCACCCCCGCAAGCCCCGGAAAGCCGTGAAGGCCTCCTTACCGGCTCTTATGGCCGGTAAGGAGGCCTTCACGGCTTTGGACCGCAGCCGAGTTCGGCGAGGACGTAGCGGGCGTTGGCGGAGATGACGGCGTTCGTGTGGCGGTAGTAGGGGAGCTGGATCACGGCCATCGACAGCGCGCGGCCGCGGCCGCGTGCCCAGGCCGCGTCGTCGGCGCCGACGGCGTCGCGGAAGGCCGGGCGTGTGGCCTCGGTGAGCAGGTTCCACGCCGGGATCAGGTCGCAGGCCGGGTCGCCGATGCCCGCGGTGGCCCAGTCGAGGACGGCCGTGAGGTGTCCATTGTGGACCAGAAGGTTGCTCGGCATCAGGTCTCCGTGGACCCAGCCGTTCGCTGGGACCGGGGCTTCCAGGGCCTCGGTCCAGACGGCGAGGGCGGCTGAGGCGTCGAACGGCTCGTCGGTGTGGCGCAAGGCCTCGACGGCGTTGCGGGTCGCGTGGTCGAGGAGCGCCAAGGGGCCGCCGCGGTAGGCCGGCGGACCGTCGGTCTTCGTGCGCCGCACCGCGAGGACGAACTCCGCCAGCGCCTCCGGGACGAACGGGTGGCCTTCGAGGGCGGGCTCGCCGTCGAGCCACCGATGCACCGCCCACGGCCACGGGTAGCCCTCGCCGGGTTCGCCGATCCCGGCGACGACCGGGACCGCCACCGGCAAGCCATCGAGCGTCGCCAGCAGCCGCTCCTCCTTCGCGACGTCCGCGGCGCCCCCGGCGGTCCGGGGGAGCCGGACGGTGAAGTCGTCGCCGAGGCGGTGGACGGCGTTGACCGTGCCGCCCGAAGCGAGCGGCGTGACCGGGAGTGCGGCCCACTGGGGGAACTGCGCGCGCACCAGCCGCCGGACGAGGGCGCTGCTGATGGTGGGCTCGTCGGGGTGCATGCCGTTACCGAATCAGCAGGTCAGGCCGAGGTCAACGGGTTTCCGTGCCCCCGAATTGCACGATGATGCATCGACGTGCATAATCATTCGCATGTCCAAGGTGCTCACTTCCCTGCCCGTCGGCGAACGTGTCGGTATCGCCTTCTCCGGTGGCCTCGACACTTCCGTGGCCGTCGCGTGGATGCGCGACAAAGGCGCTGTCCCCTGCACCTACACCGCCGACATCGGCCAGTACGACGAGCCCGACATCGCGTCGGTGCCCGGGCGTGCGCACGCCTACGGCGCGGAGGTCGCGCGGCTGGTCGACTGCCGGGAAGCCCTCGTCGAAGAGGGGCTCGCGGCGCTGACGTGCGGCGCGTTCCACATCCGCTCCGGCGGCCGCAGCTACTTCAACACCACCCCGCTGGGGCGCGCGGTCACCGGCACCCTGCTGGTGCGGGCCATGCTCGAGGACGACGTCCAGATCTGGGGCGACGGCTCCACCTTCAAGGGCAACGACATCGAGCGGTTCTACCGCTACGGCCTGCTCGCCAACCCCTCCCTGCGGATCTACAAGCCGTGGCTCGACGCCGCCTTCGTCACCGAGCTCGGTGGCCGTAAGGAGATGTCGGAGT
Organism: Amycolatopsis sp. NBC_00355; assembly: GCF_036104975.1. Classification (GTDB taxonomy): domain Bacteria; phylum Actinomycetota; class Actinomycetes; order Mycobacteriales; family Pseudonocardiaceae; genus Amycolatopsis. The sequence goes on from NZ_CP107982.1 coordinate 834,713, forward strand.
GGCTGCTGGCGCACGACCTGCCCTATCGCGACAGCACCGAGAAGGCGTACTCGACCGACGCCAACATCTGGGGCGCCACGCACGAGGCGAAGTCGCTGGAGCACCTCGACACCGGTCTCGAGATCGTCCAGCCGATCATGGGCGTGAAGTTCTGGGACCCCGAGGTCGAGATCGCCGCCGAAGACGTCACGATCGGCTTCGAGCAGGGCCGGCCGGTGTCGATCAACGGCAAGGAGTTCGCCACCGCCGTCGACCTGGTGCTGGAGGCCAACGCCGTCGGCGGCCGGCACGGCCTGGGCATGTCCGACCAGATCGAGAACCGGATCATCGAAGCCAAGAGCCGCGGTATCTACGAGGCGCCGGGCATGGCGCTGCTGCACGCCGCCTACGAGCGGCTGGTCAACGCGGTCCACAACGAGGACACCGTCGCCAGCTACCACAACGAAGGCCGTCGCCTCGGCCGGCTGATGTACGAAGGCCGCTGGCTCGACCCGCAGGCGATGATGCTGCGCGAGTCGCTGCAGCGCTGGGTCGGCACGGCGATCACCGGCGAGGTGACGCTGCGCCTGCGTCGCGGCGAGGACTACTCGATCGTCGACACGTCGGGCCCGGCGTTCAGCTACCACCCGGACAAGCTGTCGATGGAGCGGACCGCGGACTCGGCGTTCGGCCCGGTGGACCGCATCGGCCAGCTGACCATGCGCAACCTCGACATCGCCGACTCGCGCGCGAAGCTGGAGCAGTACGCCAGTCTCGGCATGGTCGGCGGCACCGCGCACACGCACCCGAAGCTGATCGGCGCCGCCCAGGCGGCCTCGACGGGCCTGATCGGCGCGATGTCCGAAGGTGGCGCGCAGGTGATCGCCTCACGCGGCAAGGCTTCGGGCGGCGACGAGCTGCTCGATCAGGCCGCGATGGAGTCCGGCACCGACTGACCCGCTAGCGAGAGAAGAGGCCCGGCCGCATGGTCGGGTCTCTTTTCGCGTACGGAATGCGTGACTGGTCACTCACTTGACGGCACAAGAACGACCTTGCCCGTGATCGTGCCCGATTCCGCCAGTGTCAACGCCTTCGCGACGTCCTCCAGCGGGAACCGTGCCGCGACCTGGGCCTTCAGCGTGCCCGTCGCCGCCAGGTCGAACACCGCCGTGAGGTCCTCCGCCAGGCGGGCGCGGAACTTCGCGAGGTTCCGCTTGCCGCCCCAGACGTTGTAGAAGTGGGTGCGGCGGCGGTTCGGGAGCGCCTGCCACCACAGCAGGCGGCCGACCAGCTTCAGCACCGCCGGGCGCGGGTTGCCGCCGGTGTCCTTGGTCGACGCGCTGCCGTAGGCGACCAGCGTGCCGCCCGGCGCCAGCAGCCGGAACGAGTCGACGATGCCGGGGCCGCCGACGTGGTCGAAGACGGCGTCGACACCACCGGGGGCCAATGCGCGGACCTGGGCCGGGACGTCGCCGCGGTAGTCGATCGCGGTGGCGCCGAGGGCGGTGACGACGTCGGCGTTGCGCGCGGACGCCGTGCCGATGACCCGGATCCCGGCCGCCCGGGCGAGCTGGACCAGGGTGGTGCCGACACCGCCGCTGGCGCCGTGCACCAGGATCGTGCCGCCGGCACGCACCCGGGCCTTGCGGTGCAGCATCTGCCAGGCGGTGATCCCGTTGACCACGAACGTTTCGGCGTCGGCGGGGTCCAGTCCGTCCGGCACCGGCACCAGGTCGGCCGCGTCCACGACGAGGTGGCTGCTCCAGCCGCCGATCTTGGTCATCGCGGCGACCCGGCGGCCGACGAGTGCCGGGTCGGCCGCCTCGAGCACCGTGCCGACGACGTCGTAGCCGGGCACGAACGGGAACGGCGGCTGGTCGTAGTACTTGCCGCGCCGCATCTGTTGCTCGGCGAACGAGATCCCGCTGGCCTCGACGCGCAGGAGCGCCTGGCCCGGGCCCGGTGCCGGCAGTTCGCGGGTGGTGACGCGCAGGCCGTCCGGCTCGACGAGGCCGGGGAGGACGATTTCGGTGGCCTTGAACATGGGAGTTGTCCTTTCGAGAATGGTGCGTGACTGGTCAATCACTCTTGGGTCGTGCGAAGAAGCCCAGGTGGGGGGCGGGGCTCAGTAGTGGCGGATGCCGGCGGACAGGACCGCCGCCCAGTCGTCGCTGTGCGCGTCCAGGTCGAGGGTGGTGATCAGGTGGCAGAGCTGGCCGTAGGCGATGAACCGCTGGACCTGCTCGTCCGGCGCGCCCGAGCGGGAGCGCGCGAACTCGGTCACCTTCGCGAGCCCGCGGCGCACGGCGTCGGCGATCTCGGGGGTGTCCGTGGCCGACTGGGCGTGCACCTGCAGCATCAGCAGGTTCCGGTCGGCGATCAGTTCGGCGTAGGCGCCGCCCATCTCGTGCAGGACGGCTTCCGGTTCGGCGTCCCCGGCGCGGGCCGCGCCGTTCGAGAGCGCGTGCACGACCTGCTCGTAACACCGGTCGAGCGCCGCCACGAAGAGGGAAACCTTGCCGGGGAACAACTTGAACACGTAGGCGGGGGAGATGGCCGCCCGGGTCGCCACCGTGCTGATCGGCGTGCTGTGGAACCCGCTCCGCGCGAACTCGGCGATGGCCGCGTCGACCACGGCATCCCGCCGGGCGTCCGAGGTGGAGAGAGTGGCACCGCGCTTCGTCATGTGAGTGACTGTACACTCACTCTTTCGGGCGGGCAAGCCCGGTGCCCGGGAACACCGAGTGCGTCGCGCGCCGGGCACGGCAGGACCGGGGCCATGAGGATCCCTGATGGGATCGCGACGGTAGGGAACGGTGCTCGGCGAGCGGGAACACGCCGTCTCCGGACTGCTGCCGCGGATCGGGGTCGGGCCGGCGAACACGTCCCAGCACCTCGCCGTGCTCCGCCGGGCCGGGCTGGTGACGACCCGCAAGGTGGCTCCGCCGTCCACTGTGGACATCGGCGGTCCCGGAACCCGGCGGCGCGCGGCCGGCGGGTTCCGGGAGAGCGTCACCCCTTGAGCGGGCCGCCGTTGATCGCGATCCGCTGCCCGTACCGGGAGTGCGGGTAGTAGTCGTAGGTCGCGTGGTGCTGGACGCAGCGGTTGTCCCAGAACACCAGCGTGTTCGGCTCCCAGCGCACCCGGCAGGCCAGCATCGGCCGGTTCGGCACGAACGAGAACAGCAGGTCGAGCACCGCACGGCTCTCGTCGGCCGAGAGCTGCGGGATGTGCGAGGTGTAGGCCGGGTTGACGTAGAGCAGCTTCCGGTCGGTCTCCGGGTGCCGCACGACCAGCGGGTGCTCGCTGCACGGCGGGGTGTAGTTCGGCGGGATCGGGTGGCCGCGGAAGGCGAGCGAGCCGTCGTGGACCGCGGTGAGCCCGTCGAGCAGCGACTTCATCGCCGGCGAGAGCATGTCGTAGGCCAGGTACATGTTGGCGAACAGCGTGTCGCCGCCGCTGCCGGCCTCCGGGATCTCCGTGATGTGGAGCATCGACCCCAGCGACGGCTCGGCGTCGGCGGTGCCGTCGGCGTGCCAGCCGTTGCCGAACACGTTCGCCGCCTCGGCGCTGGTCGCGACCTCCAGGATGTACGGGTCGCCGTTCTCCGGCGGCGGGTTCACCGGGCGCAGCTCGCCGAAGCTCGCGGCCAGCCGCTTGTGGTCCTCGGCCGTGATGACCTGGTCCCGGAACACCAGCACCTGGTGGTCCAGGAACGCGGTCTTCAGCTCGGCGAGCTGCTCTTCGGTCAGCTCCGTCCCGAGGTCGAGGCCGCTGACCTCGGCTCCGATCACCGGGGTCAGCCCCCGCACCGACAACGTCCGGTAGTCCCGCGCCGGGCGCGTCGTGATCGCCTTGACGGCGTCGAGTTCGTACTGCTCCATGGTTTCCTTCCTCCGGGGTCTCCGAGGTCCTGCTACCCGGCGCCCTGCGTGATCGCGTCGGCCACGGCGGCGGCGTGCGGCGCGCGCACGATGCCGTAGTGCGTGGCGGGCAGCTGCCGCCAGTGGCTGGGGTCGGGCAGGATCGTGTGCCAGCCGTCCGGGTCGGCGGCGGGCGGCAGGCCGGGTTCGGGCTCGGCGGCGATCCAGACGTGGCTGGGGGTCGTCGCGAGCTTCGGCAGTTCGTGGCCGGCCATGCTGCGCAGGTTCGCACGGCAGGCGCGGGCGAGCCGGCGCGCGTGCTCGCCGGCGGTGCCCCCGGACGCGCCGAGCTCACGCTCGAACACGGCTTCCAGGCGGGGTTCGTCGTAGTCCTCGAAGGACGCACCCGGGGCGGGCGGGTCGATCAGGTGCAGCGCCCGCACCGGACGTCCGCTCAGCTCGGCCTCGGCGGCCATGCCGGTCGCGACCCACGCGCCGAACGACCAGCCCGCGAGCTGCGTGCGCCACCCGCTGCCGGGGAACCGGGCCTGCAGTGCGGCGTGGTAGCGGCGGGCGCGCTCGGCGACCGGCCAGCCCGGCGGTTCCGGCCGGTTCAGCGCCGGATCGGCGATGACGCAGACGGTGAGCTCCGGGCTGAGCGCCGCGACCAGCGGGCGGTACGCGTGGACGTCCCCGCCGACCGGGTGCACCAGGCACACGACGTCGCGGCCGGTGCCTTCCCGCCACACCTGGACGGCGACGTCCTCGGGGCCGGCGGCCTCCGACAGCCGGGCCAGGAGGCCGGTGAGCGTCACCTCGGGGCCGAGCCAGGCCAGCTCGAGGTCGACGCCGAAGAGCCGTTTCACCGAGTCGACGACGTCCAGCAGCATCAGCGAGTCGGCGCCGAGGTCGTAGAGCGGGACGTCCGGGTCCAGCTCGGCGACGCCGAGCAGCGCGCGCACCTCCTCCGCCAGCTCTCCGGCGGGGTCGTCCTGCGGGGCGGTGGTGGTGGCGATCGGTTCGCGCTCGTGGAAGCCGCGGGCGTCGGCGAGATCGGTCGTCGAAACCAGCAGCTGCGGGAGCCCGGTGCCGAGGGCCCGGGCGAAGACGCGTTTGCCTTCTTCGGCGGTCATCCCGACCGCGAGGTGGGCCTGGTGGCGGGCGTCGGTCCGCAGGGCGCCGACGGCCATACCGGTGTCGCGCCAGACGTCCCAGCCGATGACCATCCGGACGGTGGGCGCGTCCGGGGCGTGGTGGGCGAGGGCGTCGAGGAAGCCGTTGGCGGCGGCGTAGTCGAGCTGGCCGGTGCCGCCGAACTGCGCGGAGAGCGACGAGCAGTAGACGGCGATGGCGGGCCGGTGGCGCTCGATGAGCCGTTCCATGAGGAGCGCGCCGGCGAGCTTGGCTTCTTCGCTCCGCACCCCGGTTTCCCGGGTGGCGATCAGGCCACCCGCCGCGACCCCGGCGGCGTGGACGATCCCGGCCAGCGGTGTGTCGATCCGGAGGTCGCCGGTGGTGAGGTCGGCTTCGAGGAGGTCGACTCGGCCGGCCCACGGCTCGAGCGCCGCGGGCAGGCGCGGGGTGCGGGCGGCCAGCACGACCCGGCCGGCGGTTCTGGTGAGCAGGACCTCGGCGACGGCGGTGCCGATGCCGCCGGTGCCGCCGAGCACGAGGTACGTGCCGTCGCTCAGGTGCTGGTCGGCGGGCGTCACCGGGGAAGTGCTTTGCTCCCACCAGAAACCGTGGCGGAGGGCGACCCGGGCGGGCGGGGTGGGGCCGGTGAGGAGCCCCGCGAGCGCGGCGTCCCAGGCGCTGGCGACGTCGACCCAGTGCCCGGGCACACCGGTTTCTTGCGGCCCGACGGCGGTGACCCCGGCGAGCAACCCGGCTTCGGGCCGGGTGACGTCGGTGTTCGCCGGCGCGGCGCCGGCCGAGAGCCACCAGGTCCTGAGGTGGCGGGTCCCCGCGGCGCGCAGGAGCGCGGCGGGGGTGTCGAGGCACGCCCAGCGCGCGTGGGCGAGGGAGGTGTCGCCGACCGGGCCGGTGATGCCGAGGGGGAGGGTGTGCAGCCAGTCGATCCCGGTGCCCGTGCCGAGGTCGGCGAGGACCTTGTTCAGGTCGCCGGAGTTCGCGAGGTCGGCTTCGAAGAGATCCGGGGATCTCCGGGCGAAGGACTTCGCGGAGCGCACCCGGACGACCCGGGTGTAGGCGGCGTCGAGGGCGGGGGTTTCCAGGGGGCCGTCGCTGGAGATGACGAGTACGCGGTTCGAGCGGGCCTGCGCGGGAGTGGCGCGCCGCAGCCGAACCCAGGTGGGCTGGTGAAGCCATGCGGCTTCGGGCAGCCGCTGGACGGCGGGCTTGCGCGGGAAGTCGAAGTCCTCGCGAGCGAAGGCGGGCGGCGGAAAGTCCCACGGCGCGGGAGAGGCGGGCACACCCCAGCCGACGGCTTCGCCACGCAACCACGCGGCCGCGAGATCGGCGGGTTCATCGCTCGGCGGGGAGACCCGACCCGACGCGCCCGAGGCCGGTGCGACGGCGCCGGACTCACCGGCGGCGGTTGCCTGGTTCGCGGAGGTCGGTTCGTGCGGTTCGGCGGGGGCGCTTGCGGTCGTTCGGTTCGTGGGGGTCGGTTCGGCGGGGGTGCCTGTGGTCGTTCGGTTTGTGGAGGTCGGTTCGTGCGGCTCGGTGGGAGTGTCTGTGGTTGCCTGGTTCGCGGAGGTCGGTTCGTGGGGTTCGGCGGGGGCGCTTGAGGCCGGCCCGTTCGCGGAGGTCGGCTCACGCGGCTCGGCAGGGGTGCCGGCCGAGCCGGGCGTGGTCGTTCGCGGCGGCTTTTCCTGCTGGGCGGCGGTGTCGGCCGGGGCACCCGCGGTTGCCGGCACTCCTTCTCGCTGCTCGGTGGCGGTTGCGGCCGGTGCGCCTGCGGTGGCAAGCGGCGCGGCCGCCGGTGTGACCTCCTGCGGTTCGGCCGTGCGCAGCCACCTCACCGCGGCGGCCGCGTCGTCGCACGGCGCTGCCATTCTCCAGCGGTACTCCGGGCGGCCCGTCTGCAGGTGACGCATCACGTCCACAAAGGACTCCGGGTGCGTCTCCAGGTACTCCGCGATCCGCCGGGCGTCCTCGCGCAACGCCGGTTCGCTGCCGGCGGACAGCACGACCACCGGCGCGGGGGCCGGGCGCGACACGGCAGCCGAGTCCGACTCCAGGATCACGTGGGCGTTCGTTCCACCGATGCCGAAGCTGCTCACCCCGGCCACCCTCGGGCCGGCCGGCCACGGTTCCGCGGCCGTCGGCACCCGGAACGCGCCCAGGTCCAGCGCCGGGTTGGGCGCGTGGAAGTCCACCGTCGGCGGGATCAGTCCATGGTGGACGGACAGCGTCGCGCGGATCAGGCCGACGACGCCGGCCGCCGCGCCCAGGTGGCCGATCTGGCTCTTCACCGACGACAACGCGCACTCCGCCGCCGGATCCAGCGCCTGCCGCAGCGCCGCGACCTCGATCGGGTCGCCGAGGCGGGTGCCCGTGCCGTGGGTTTCCACGTACCCGACCGACGTCCGTCCGGCTCGGCGCAGGGCCGCCCGGATCACCTCGCGCTGCCCGGCCGGCGACGGAGCCGTGTAGCCCTGTTTCACCGCGCCGTCGTTGTTGATCGCCGAGCCCGTGATCACCGCGTACACCGTGTCGCCGTCGCGACGCGCGTGGCTCAGCGGCTTCAGCACCACGACGCCGGCGCCGCTCGCGCCGACCGTGCCGCCCGCGTCGTCGCTGAACGGGCGGCAGTGGCCGTCCGCCGAGAAGATGTGCTGCGGCCGGTAGCGATAGCCCTCGGCCAGGGTGACGTCGATGAGCACGCCGCCCGCCAGCATCACGTCCGCCTCGCCCGTGCGCAGCAGCCCGGCCGCCTGGTGCACCGCGACCAGCGAGCTCGAGCACGCCGTCTGCGTGGTCAGCGCCGGCCCGGTGAGGTTCAGGTGGTACGCCGCCTTCGTCGCGAGGAAGTCCTTCTCGTGGTGCAGGGCCAGCTGGAACCCGTCCGGCAGCGCGGCCGGGTCGCCTTCGCGCAGCAGCGACTGGAAGTACGTGTCCTCGCCGCACCCGGCGATCAGCCCGACGCGCTCGCCCGACGTGATCCCGGCGTGGGCCAGCGCCTCGACGCAGCTCATCAGCAGGTGCCGTTGCTGCGGGTCCATCAGCGCGGCGTCGCGGCGGCTGATCCCGAAGTGCTCCGGGTCGAACGCCAGCGGGCCGTCCAGGATGCTGCGCGCCCCGACCAGGCCGTCTTCCGCCTCGAAGTGCTCGATCCCGCGGCCACCGGACCGCACCAGGTCCCAGAACGCGGCCAGATCGGCCGCGCCGGGGACCCGCAGGGCCATGCCGATCACGGCGATCGGCTCGTCGGCGGCCACCTCGCCGGAAGCGGCGGAAGCCGAATCCGCCGCACCGGACAGGAGCCGCGCCAGATCGCGGACCGTGACGTGCTCGAACAGGTCCGCCGCGGTGAACCGCAAGCCCTCCTCGGCGCAGCGCAGGTGGAACCGCATCAGCCCGAGGCTCGTGGCGCCCGCCGCGAAGAACGTCTCGTCCGGCCCGATCGGCGCCCCCGTCACCTCTTCGAACAGCTCCGCGAGCTGCCGCGAGACGCCCGTCAGCCCGGACCGGGAACCCCGGTGCAGCTCCTCGCCGGGTGTCCGCAGCGCGGCTTCCCGGTCGAGCTTGCCGCTCGGCGTCCGCGGCAGGGCCGGGACGACGCGGAAGCGGTCGACCCGCGCGTGCGGCGGCAGCAGCGGCTCGAGGTGCGCTGACAGCTCGACGGCCGACGGCGTCCGGCGGCATTCGAGGCAGGCCAGCAAACTTTCGCCGTCGCGCGCCACCACGGCGTTGACGACGTCGGGGTGCCGCAGCAGCGCGGCCTCGACCTGCCCCAGCTCCAGCCGGTAGCCGCTCACCTTGACCTGGTGGTCGGCCCGGCCGTCGAAGTGCAGGAGCCCGTCGCGATCGAAGTGCGCGAGGTCACCGCTGCGGTAGTACAGCTCCGGAAGCTCGAGGAACTTCCCCGGGACGTCGCCGACGTAGCAGCGGGTCGTCATCAGCCCGCCGATCAGCAGCTCACCGATCTGCCCGGGTGGCAGCGGCGCACCCGAGGCGTCGGCGACGCGCAGCGCCGCGCCCGCCACCGGCCGGCCGATCGCCGGGCGCTCCGGCCAGGTCAGCGGGTCGCCGTCGAGCGTCAGCGCGCTGACGACGTGCGTCTCGGTCGGGCCGTAGTGGTTGTGCAGCCGCGCGCCGGGCAGGCCGGCGAACCAGCGGCGGATCGCGCCGGTGCAGACGAGCTGCTCGCCCGCGGTGATCACGTCGCGCAGCCGCGACGGGTGGATCCCCAGGCGGACGCCGTGTTCGGCGAGCAGCTGCAGCGCGACGTACGGCAGGAAGAGCCGCTCGATGCCGGCGGACTCCAGCTGCGCGAGCAGCGCCGGGACGTCGTGGCGCCACGACGGGCGGACCAGGTGCAGGCACCCGCCGCCGCACAGCGTCGTGAAGATCTCCTGGAACGACACGTCGAACGACAGCATCGAGAACTGCTGGGTCGCCGCGGCCGGCGCCGCCTGCCACCGCACGAGGTTCGCCATGGTGCGGTCCGGGACGCGGACGCCCTTGGGCACGCCGGTCGAGCCGGACGTGAACAGCGTGTAGAGCGGCCGGCCGACGTGCCGCGCCGGGACGTCCGGTGCCGGGCCGCCGGACAGCGTCACGAACCGCCGTTCGAGCTCGGTGTCGATCTCGTCGAACGCGGTGCCCGGGGCGAGCAGCACGCACGACGGCCCGACCTGGTCGAGCACCTGGCGCAGCAGCGCCGGCGGGTAGGCCGGATCCAGGGGCACGGCGGTGATGTTGAGCCGCGCCAGCGCGAGCAGCGCGACGACGTGCTCGGCGGACGGCTCGAAGTACAGCGCGACGTCGGTGGCGTCCTCGGGCAGCGCCGCGGCGAGCCGGGCGGCGTGCGCGTCCAGTTCGGCGTAGGTGATGGTGCCCAGCGCCGGGGCGTCCGGGGTCCGCGCGACCTGCCGCGCGAAGCCTTCCGCCACGGTTTCCCAGTCCAGCTGGGCCGGTGCGCCGCGACCGTGGTCGGGCAGGCTCCGCCGGTACGGTCCGGCCAGGTCGGCGAGGGTCGCCGGGCCCTCGTCGAGCAGGTCGAACGCCCGCGAGAACAGGTCGCCGAGCGCTTCGGCCTCCGCCTCGGTGAAGTGGCCTTCGGCGTACTCCCAGAGGCAGTCGAAGCCGTCCGGGCGCTCGACCACCGACATCGTCAGCGCGCACTTCGCCTCGGCCGCTTCGATCCACTGTGGACTGACGACGCAGCCGGGCAGGCTGAGGGCCCCGAAGTCGGTGTTCTCCAGCACGAACAGGTAGTCGAACGACGCGGCGACGTCGGCGAACGCGACGTCCTGCCGGTCGAGCACCGCGCCCGACGCCGCCCCGAGCCGCCGGAGCTGGCTCCGCAGGTCTTCGTCCGGTTCGACCGAAAGCGGGAGCAGCACGGTGTTGGCGAACATCCCGACGCTGTCCTCGAACTCCCGCACCGGCCGGTTCGCCACCGGCGCGGCGATCCGCGGGCCGGTCCGCCCGGTGACGCCGTAGAGGCTCCAGGCGAAGACGCCCAGCAGCAGCTGGAACCGCGTCAAGCCCAGCTCGGCGCACCACCGGTCGACGCGGTCGACGTCCACGGTGGTCAGCCGCAGCCGGCCGGCGAGTGACGCCGTGAGCGCCGGAGTGTCTTCGAGTCCACTGTGGAGCTTCAGGAGCTCGTCGCGCTGGGCGAGGTAGGCGGGGGAGGAGAACCACTCGGCCTGCCACCCGGCGAAGTCGAAGGGCGTCCGGGAAGCCGCCGGAGCCGCACCGGACAGCTCGCGGAACAATACGTTCAACGACCAGCCGTCGACCGCGATGTGGTGCACGGACAGCAGCAACCGCTCGCCGTCCCAGGCGGCCCGGAACAGCCGGGGAACGGCCAGGTCGAACGGTGCCGTGAAGAAGTCGGCACCGGCTTCGGTCCACGGGTCGTACGCCGGGCCGGCCACCTGGCGCAGGCCCTCGGCGGTCGCCTCGAACGCCGTCCGCAACGCGACGTGCCGCTCGACCAGGCCGCGCAAGCCGTGCCGGAGCGCCTCGACGTCCACCGGCCCGGTGATCCGGAAAGCCAGCGGCACGTGGTACGCCGTGGACGCCGGATTCCGGTGCTGCAGCAGCCACAGCCGTTGCTGCTCGCTCGTCGCGGGCGCCGACGTCGACCCCGCGGCCGGAGCGGGCACCGGGTACTGGGCCGTTCCGGCCGCGCCGATCACGGCCGCGAGATCGGCGAAAGTCCCCTGCCGCACCGCGGAGTGCGGGAGTTCGGTGCCCCACCGCTCCTGCACGGCGAACCGCAGCCGCAACGCCTTGAGCGAGTCGCCGCCGGAGGTGAGCCACGTGTCGCCGGGCCGCGGGTCGCGGGTCCCGAGCACGTCCGCCACCACGTCCAGGACCTCTTGCTGCCACGGGGTCGCGGGCTCGCCGGCCCGCGTGGGCCGCCACGGCGCCAGGCCGAGCGCCAGGAGCGCCGCCTCGTCGACCTTGCCGTTCGCGGTGTGGGGCAAGGCGTCGACGCGGAAGACGTGGTGCGGGCGCATGTAGGCCGGCACCGACGCGGTCAGGTGCGCGTCGAAGTCCTCGAACGACAGCTCCCCGGCCACGACGAACGCGAGCAGCTCGACCGGCCCGGCGCCGCGGTGCGCGACCACACAGGCCTGACCGACCGCCGGATGGCCGAGGAGCCGCCGTTCCAGCTCGCCCGGCTCGATCCGGAAGCCGCGCACCTTCACCTGCCGGTCCGTGCGCCCGACGTAGGCGAAGGAACCGTCCGGCAGCTCGCGGACCAGGTCGCCGGTCCGGTAGTACCGCTCGCCGTCGCGCTCGACGAACCGCTGCGCGGTTTCGCCCGGCAGGTTGCGGTAGCCCGCGGCGACCCCGGCGCCCGAGAGGTACAGCTCCTCGCCGACCACGATCGCGCCGGTGTCCGGCAGTGGCCGGCCGATCGGCACGATGTCGCCGTCGAAGTCGCGTGGAATGGGGTGGCTCAAGGCGAACGTCGTCGTCTCGGTCGGCCCGTAACCGTTGTGCAGCCGGGTGGTCGAGTCCGGGTTGGCGGCGTACCAGCGGCGGATCAGCGGCGCGTTGAGCTGCTCGCCGCCGATCAGGACCCGGGCCACGGTGGCGAAGCAGTCCGGCACCGTCTCGGCGACGGCGTTGAACAGCGAGGCCGTGACGAACATCGTGTCGACGCGCTCGCGGACCAGCGCGGCGGCGAACGCGCGCGGGTCCCGCACGGTCTCGTCGTCGAGTACCACGCAGGTGCCGCCGGTCAGCAGCGGCGGCCAGACCTCGAAGCTGATCGCGTCGAAGGCCGGGTTGGCCAGGCACGCGTACCGGGTGCCGGGCTCGAGCCAGGCCGGGTCGGCCAGCCGCAGGATTCCGGCGTCACGGACCTCGACGCCCTTGGGGCGCCCGGTCGTGCCGGAGGTGTAGAAGAGGAACGACGTCGCGGCGGCCGCGGCCGGTTCACCTGCGACGGCGGGCGCGGCCAGCAGCTCGGCCGGGGTGAGCGGCGGCAGGCCGGGCAGGCCGTCGTGGACGACGGCCACCGCGCCCGAGTCGGCGATCATGTGGTCCCGGCGCTCCGGCGGGCTCTGCCGGTCCAGCGGCACGACCCGGCCGCCGAGGCGCAGCACGCCGAGCATGACGAGCACCAGCTCCGCCGAGCGCGGCAGGCCCACGGCGACGGCGTCGCCGGGGCGGACACCACGGCGGGTCAACGACTCCGCGACGGCCGCGGCGCCGGCGTCCAGCTCGGCGTAGGTCAGTTCGCGGCCGCCGTCGGACACCGCGACGGCGTCCGGCGTCCGCAGGGCCCGCTCGTGGACGCGGCGGGCGATCATCGGGCCGCCAGTTCGGTCAGCTCGGCGGTGATCAGCCCGGCGACCTGCGGGAGCGCGTCGCTCTCCAGCATGTCCCAGTGCCCGCAGTCGGCCGGCTCGATCCGGAACTCGCCGGTCGCGCGGCGGCGCCAGAACTCGTCCGAGCCGGGGACGGTGTCCTCGCCGACGGCCTGCACGAACACCAGCCGCGCGGGCGACTCGCCGGGCTCGTGGTCGCGGGCGGTCAGCCGGTTGTGGTTGTACGTGCGGTGGTAGCGGTCGATCTGGGCGTCGTCGATGCCCGGGTACATCCCGTTGAACCGCACCAGCTTCTCCCGGAACTCGGACGCGGGCACCGGCTCGATCGCGGCGCGCGCGGCCGGGTCGTCGGTGGCGTTGGTGTCGAGCAGGACCACGCTGACGCGCGGGTGGCCGGCCAGCTGCCGGCCCATCTCGTGGGCGATGAGGCCGCCGTAGGACAGTCCACAGAGGACCAGTGACTCGTCCGGCCGGGGATCGAGGAGCCGAAGGTACTCCGTGGCCATCGCTTCGACGCTCGGCAGGACCTCTTCCCCGGGGTTGAGCCCGGGGGACTGGATGCCGACGACGCCGGCGTCGTCCGGCAGCAACCCGCTCAGCGGCAGGTAGCAGAACGCCGTCCCGCCCGCGGGGTGCACGCAGACGACGCGTTGCCGCCCGGCACCGCGGCGGAACTCGATCAGGCTGCCGCCGGCTGCCGGGCTGTCCGCGCGCAGCAGGGCGGCCTGGGCCTCGATGGTCGGGTGCACGATGACGTCGCGGATCGGCAGCTCGCGGCCGAACTCCTCGCCGACCGCGTGGGCCAGCTTGATGGCCGAGATCGACGTGCCGCCGACGTCGAAGAAGTCGTCCGAGATCCCGATCGCCGGGTGCAGCAGCAGGGACCGCCAGATCCGCAGCAGCGCCAGTTCGACGTGGTCGCGCGGCGCCGCGGTGTTGACGACGGCCGGCGCGGTGTCGCGGGCGTGCGCGAGCAGCGCGCCGCGGTCCAGCTTTCCGCTGCGGCCCAGGGGAAGCCGGTCGAACTCGGCGAACACCGACGGGATCATGTAGTCCGGCAGCCGCTCGGCCAGCGCGGCCCGCAACTCGTGCGGGGTCCGGCCGCCGCCGCCCGCGATCCCGGCGACGAGGCGGGGTTCGCCGGTGCGGTCGACCAGGACCGCGGCCTCGCGGACGCCGGGGACGGCCAGCAGCGCGGCCGTCACCTCGCCCGGTTCGATCCGGAACCCGCGCAGCTTGATCTGGTCGTCGCGGCGGCCGGCGTACTCGGCTTCGCCGTCGGCGAGCCAGCGGGCCAGGTCGCCGGTGCGGTACATCCGCTCGCCGGGCACGAACGGGTCGGGCACGAACTGCGCCGCGGTCAGGCCGGGCCGGTTCAGGTAACCCCGCGCGAGGCAGTCGCCGGCGAGGAAGACCTCACCCGCGACGCCCGGCGGGACCGGCCGCAGCCGCTCGTCCAGCAGGTACAGCCGCGAGCCGGGCAACGGCCGGCCGATCGGGGCCGGGCGGTCGAGAGGCCGCGGGTCGAAGTGGGCGGTCGCGTACAGCGTCGCCTCGGTCGGCCCGTACCCGAAGCAGACCCGCAGGCCGGGCAGGGTTTCCTCGAAGCGGGCCAACGCCGCCTCCGACAGCGGCTCGACGCCGGTCAGCAGCTGCCGCAGCGCAAGCCCGGCAAGGCGCGACAGGTCCTCGTCGATCCAGCGGACGTAGGCGGGCGGCAGGAACGCCTGGACGACGCGGTGTTCACGCAACCACTCCAGCAATGCCGCCGGGTCGGGCCGGACGTCTTCGGGCACCACGTGCAGCACCGCGCCGGTCGTCAGCGGGAGCAGCAGTTCGTGCACCGACGCGTCGAAGCCGATGCTGGACCACGCCGACGTCGGCTCGCCCGGCGTCGCGCCGAACCGGCCGAGCCACTGGTCGAACAGGGCCAGCACGCTGCCGTGGGTGACGGCGACGCCCTTCGGCCGCCCGGTCGAGCCGGACGTGTAGATCACGTAGGCCAGGTCCGCGCGCCCGGTCCGGACGACGGGCCGGGTGGTGGCGTGGCCTTCGGCCTCGACGGCCGTGACGGAAAGCCAGCCGTCGGGCCGGTCGAGCGCGTCGCTCAGGACGAGCGCCGGGCGCGCGTCCTCGACCATCGCCGCCAGCCGCGCGGGTGGCTGGGCGGGGTCGAGGGGCAGGTAGGCCGCGCCGGCTTCGAGGATCCCCAGCACGGCCACCACCAGCTCGGCCGAGCGTCCACTGTGGACGCCGACGACCTGGCCGGGCCGTACTCCGCGCGTGTGCAGGGCGTTCGCCAGCCGGGTGGCCCGCCGGTCCAGCTCGGCGTAGGTGACCGTCTTCCCGTCGCAGACCAGCGCGGGCGTGTCCGGGTGGGCGTCGGCCTCGCGCTCGAACCGCTCGACGAGCCCGCCGGGCAGCCGCCGCGGAGCCGGGCCGGTGCTCCAGCGCGTCAGGATCTCGTGGCGCTCGGTCTCGTCCAGCAGCTCGTAGCTCGCGACCTCGTCTTCCGGTCGCTCGGCGAGCTGCGTCAGCAGCCGGACGAGGTAGCGGGCGTACCGCTCGGCCGTTTCGTGGTCGAACAGGGCGACGGCGTAGTCGAGCTGCCCGGCGACGCCGCCGGCCTCGTCGCCCAGGGCCAGGGTCAGGTCGAACTTCGCCGGCGCGTACCGGTCGTCGATGGGCTCGACGTCGACGCCCGGCAGCGCCAGGACGCCGTGCTGCGTCGGCACCCAGGCGAAGCCGGTCTGGAACAACGGCGTGTGCGCCGGGCTGCGCGGCGGGTTCACCAGCTCGACCACCCGTTCCAGTGGCAGCTCGGCGTGGTCGATCGCGCCGCGCAGCGTCGCGCGGACCTGCTTGAGCAGGCCGGCGCCGGTGGGGGAGCCGGCGAAGTCGGTCCGCACCGGGAGGGTGTTGACGAAGAACCCGAGCACACCGGCGTTGCCACCGCCCTTGCCGCGGTTCAGGGCCGGCACGCCGACAACGATGTCAGCCTGTGCGGAAAGCCGGGACAGCAGCAGCGACCAGCCGGTCAGGATGGTGGAGAACAGGGTGACGCCGTGGGCGCGGGCCACGGCTTTCAACGCCGTCGTCACGTCGTCGCCGAGGCTGATCGGCACCCGGGCGCCGCGGTGGTCCTGCATTGCCGGGCGCGGCCGGTCGGTGGGCAGCTCCAGCAGGGGCGGCACGCCGTCGAGCCGGTCGCGCCAGTACGTCTCGTGCGGCGCCGGGCCCGGCCCGGCCAGCCAGTCCTGCTGCTCCCGGGCGTAGTCGCGGTACTGGCGCGGCTCGGGCAGCCCCGTGGGTTCGCCGCGCAGCAGCGCGCCGTAGAGGACACCCAGCTCCCGCAACAGGATCGTGCGCGACGCCCCGTCGAAGACGACGTGGTGGACGGTCATCAGCAGGATGTGGTGCTCGGGTCCCACGATGAGCAGCCGGGCCCGGGCCAGCGGGGCGCGGCCCAGGTCGAACGGCGTGAGCGGGTCGGTGCGCCGCAGCTCGTCGAGTTCCTCCGGCCGGCCGGTGACGTCGGTCACGGTGAGGGGGAGCCCGGCGTCCGCCGGCTCGACCACCTGTCCGGGGCGGCCCTCTTCGACGACGATCCGGGTCCGCAGCGACTCGTGCCGGGCGGCGAGCGCGTCGAGGGCCCGGGCCAGCACATCCCGGTCGAGCGGCCCCCGGAGGGCGAACGCCATGGCCTCGTTGTAGGCCGGGCCGGCGCCGTCGAGCTGGGACAACGTCCAGATCCGCTGCTGCGCGGACGACAGCGGGGCGGAAACCTGCATGTAGGTGCGGCCTTTCCGGACGGGACGGTGCGCACCGGGCCCGCGCGTGCGCCGCTGCATCCGTGGCCGGAAAACGCTGTCTGCCTGTCCGGATAGTTAACACCACACCATCGGGTGAACACGAGTTTTGTAGCAGGTTTGCCCGAACTTCCTCGGGTACCGGTGTGTTCGCTCGCCGAACCACGCAAAAGCGGCACTCCCCGGGGGAGAGTGCCGCTTTCGGCGCGGAGGGGGCTCAGACGCCCGCGGTGGTGGAGATCCAGTCGCGGTACTTCGTGATGTTGATGTAGGCGGTGTACGACTGGCGGTCACTGGTCGAGGCGACGCCGACCTGCTTGCCTCCCGCGTACATCGGGCCGCCCGAGTCGCCGCCCGCGGTGATGCCGTCGCCGCGGTTCGCGCAGACCGACGTGCCCGCCGCGCCGTCCGGGCAGTCGATCGAGGTGACGCTGACCTTCGCCACCTTCAGCAGCTGCGACTGGCACTCGATCTCCGGCTTGTCGGTGCAGGTCGCGCCCCAGCCGTAGACCTCGGCCTGGTCGCCGACCTTGACGTCGCCTTCGGAGCCCAGCGGCGCGTAGTCCGTCTGCACCTGCTGGTCGATCTGCACCAGCGCGATGTCCGAGTCCGGCGCCTCGTGCACCGACGTCGCGTTGACGGTGGTGCCCTTGGTCTGGTCCAGGTCGCCGACGTGGAAGCTGATCTGCTGGCCGTCCGCGCCCTGGGTGCAGTGGCGCGCGGTCAGGATCCAGTCCGGCGCGATGATCGTCGCCGAGCAGATCTCCTGGCCGCCCGCGAACATCCGGGCCGCCGCGTGGAGCGAGTCGGCGTTGCCGCCGTCGATGATGGCCGGCTGGGCGGCCAGGGACGGGGCGGCGGTCGCCAGGGCCGACAGCAGGATGCCGGAGACGAGAACGCCGGTTCGCGCACTACGCACTTTAGGATCAACCTCCATCCGCGGGCGGAGGCCTCGCGGTGACGGGTGGTCAAGGACCCACCTACCGTCACGGCTGTGAGTGAATCCCGGAACCCGACGATGGTCGGTAAAGGAAACGCGCGACTTTCGTCGTGCGCCGGACGGCCCAGCCCAAGATCGGCAATCGAGTGACATCGGCGCGGCGCGCGATCGATGTCGGCGATTCGCCCACCGGCCCGACGCCGCCTCGTTAAAGTCCGCCGTCGTGGGGGCGGTCGTCGTCATGGAGTTGCGACATGGGCGCTGAAGTGCGGTTCCACCTGCTCGGGCCGCTCACCGTGACGGTCGGCGGCCACGCGCTGCCGCTCGGCGGGGCGAAGCAACGGGCCCTGCTGGCCCACCTGCTGCTCAACGCGAACCGGCTGATCCCGCCCGGCCAGCTCATCGACACGATCTGGCCCAGCGACCCGCCGACGTCGGCCACGGCCAACCTGCAGACCTACGTATGGCGGCTGCGCCGGCTCCTGCCGGGGACCGCGCTGCGCACTCACGGCCCGGGGTACTCCCTCACCGTCGAGCCCGGCGACGTCGACGCGCACGACTTCACCCGGCTCGTCGCCGACGCCGCCCGCGCGGCCGAGGACGGCGCACCCGAGACGGCGTTGACACTCCTGGCCGAGGCGGAGGCGTTGTGGCGCGGCGACCCGCTGGAGGACCTGCCGACCGCGCCCGCCTGGGACGCCGAGCTCGGCCGGCTCGTCGAGAACCGCCTCGCCGCCGTCGAGGAACGGCTTTCGCTGCAGGTGCTGCTGGGCCGCTACGACCAGGCGATCGCCGAGCTCACCGTGCTGCTGGCCGAGCACCCGTACCGGGAACGCCTGTGGCAGCAGTACTTGCTCGCCCTGACCGGCGCGGGCCGCCGCGCCGACGCGCTGCGCGCGTACACGACCGCGCGGGAGCGGCTGGTCACCGAACTCGGCGTCGAACCGGGACCGGAACTGCGGGCGCTGCAGGCCGCGATCCTGGCCGGGGAGCCGCTGAAGACGGCCGGCGTCGAAGCGCCGTCCCCGCTGCGCCAGCTCCCGGCGGACCTGCCCGACTTCACCGGCCGCGACGACTACGTCCGCGACCTGGAAGCGGCGCTGGGCGCCGGTCCGGCGCCGGTGGTGCTGACCGGCGCGCCCGGCACCGGCAAGACGGCGCTGGCCATGCACGTCGCCCACCGCCTCGCGGACCGGTTCCCCGACGGCCAGCTGTACGTCGACCTCGCCGGCACCGGCGCGCCGCGCGACCCGGCCGAGGTGCTCGCCGACTTCCTGCACGCCCTCGGCGTCACCGGCAACGCCGTCCCGGCCGGGCTCGGCCAGCGGGCCGCGTTGTTCCGCTCCCGGCTGGCCGGGCGCCGGGTGCTGCTGGTGCTCGACGACACCGCGACCGCCGGGCAGGTCCGCCCGCTGCTGCCGGCCGACGCCGGGTGCGCCGTGCTGGTGACGACCCGCGGCCGGCTGCCGGAGCTGGCCGGCGCGAAGCACGTCGAGCTGACGGTGTTCGGCGAGCAGGAAGCGCAGCGGCTGCTGGCCGGGGTCGCCGGCGTCGACCGCATCGACGGCGAACCGGCCGAGGCCGCGGCGATCGTGGCCTGCTGCGGGTACCTGCCGCTGGCCATCCGGATCGCCGGGGCACGGCTGGCCGGGCGGCAGGCGTGGAGCCTGCGGACGCTGCACGACCGGCTGGCCGGCGAGACGGGCCGGCTGAGCGAGCTGCGCGTCGGCGACCTCGGTGTCCGGTCCAGCTTCGAGCTGAGCCTGCGCCAGCTCGAGCCGTCCGCCCGGACCGCCTTCTGCCGCAGCGCGTTGCTGGGCGCGCAGGACTTCCCGAGCTGGGTGTTCGACGCGCTCCTGGACCGCCGCGGCACGCACGAGGTGCTCGACGTGCTCGTCGACGCCAACCTCGTCTCGCTGGTGGGCCTGGACGCGAGCGGGCACCCGCGCTACCGGCTGCACGACCTGCTTCGCTGCTACGCGGCGGAACTCCTGGACGCCGAGCCCGTCCCGGTGCGGCGGGAGGCGCTCCGACGGGTCCTTTGTGGACTGCTGGCGCTGGCGAAGACCGCGGCGGCGGGGCTGCCACCGGCGTTCGGCGCGATGACCGGGCCGCCGCTCGGCGGGCCGCCCGAGGACGCGGCCCGGCTGGTGGCCGATCCGCTGGCCTGGTTCACCGCCGAACGCAAGCTGCTCGCCGCCGCGGTCCAGCTCGCCGCCGACGCCGGGCTGGACGAGCTCGCGTGGCAGCTGACCGCGACCGCCGTCCCGTTCTACGACCTGCGCGGCGCCTACGACGACTGGCGGCGCAGCCACCTGACCGCGTGGGCCGCGGTGCGGGCCGCCGGCAACCGGGCGGGCGAGGCGGTGCTGGCCCGCGGCCTCGGCCAGATCGGGGTGTATAACGACGAATACCCCACCGCCGTCGCGGACCTGGAACGGTCCGCGGCCCTGTTCGCCGAACTCGGCGACGTCCGCGGGGAGGCGCTGGCGGTGGCCGGGCTCGGCACGCTGGCCCGGGTCTGCGACCGGCCGCGGGAAGCGCTGAACTGCTACCTGCGTGCCCTCGACGGGCTCGAGCGGGCGGCCGACCGCAGCGGCGTGGCCCAGATGCGCAACTCGATCGGCGCGGCCCACGTGCGGCTGGCCGAGTACGCCGAGGCGGCGGACTGGCTGGGCCGCGCCCGCGAGCTGGCCCGCGAGATGGGCGACGCGCACCGCGAGGCGCGGGTCCTCACCGAGTTCGGTGCCCTGCACCGCGACACCGGACGGCTGCCGGAGTCACTGGCCTGCCTGCGGCTCGCGCTGAGCATCTTCGAGGACCTCGACGACGAACGCTGCGTCGCCTACGCGCTCCTCGGCATCGCCCAGACGCTCCTCGCGGTGGGCGAGCCGGTCCAGGCGCGCGGGGTGTGCGACCGCGCGCTGCGCGTCTTCCGCGAGACCGGCAACCGCCAAGGCGAGACGACCGGCCTGGCCCTGCTGGACCAGGCCCAGCGCCGGCGCAGCCCGGCCCCGGTCGTGAGCGGCAACGCGGGTTAGCCCCAGCGTCGGCACTCACGACCCGCGCCGGTATCAGTTGGCGTTGCCCGGCTTCCAGCCCAGGTAGCTGCCGAAGTAGCTCTGCTTGGCGTGGCCGATCGCGCCGTCGACGCTCGTCGCCCAGACGCCGCCGCTGCCGTCGGCGATGCCCACGTGGCCGTAGGCCGAGATGTTCCAGAACACGAACGCGCCCTTCGGCGGGGTGCCCGTGGTGTGCCGGGCACCGTCCGAGGAGCGCCAGTGCTCGATCGCGCTCGCGTGGTGGGTGGTCCGGGCCCACGACAGGCGCGCGGCCTTCTCGCAGTAACCCTGGTAGGCGGTGCTGCCCTTGCGGCTCGAATACCAGGCGATCGCCTGGGACGCGGTCCGGGCGGCGGCCAGCTCGGCGGCCGAGTCGGTGATGACGGCGCCGGGGTCGGCGATGTCGGCGGCGGTGACCTCCGCGTAGACCTCGGACGGCGGGGCGGTGGCGGCCGACGCGATGGTCGCGCCGCCGAACAGCAGGGCGGCCGACAGGGCGGCCACCGGGGCGAAGTTCCTGATGAGCATGGGTCTCCCTCGGATCGTGACGAACCGGGGGAGACCCTGCTGGTGATCGCTACACCGCGGCTACACCCGCGCTCTCACCGCCCGGGAGGGGACCCCGGCGCCCTGGGCTAGCCTCGGGCGGACCGCCGACCCGGGGAGCACCATGAGCCTGCGCGAGATCCTGCAGCGGCACGTCGACGACGGCGCGCTGCCCGGCGCGGTCGGCGTCGTGGCCCGGCCCGGCCACACCGAGATCGCGGCCGTCGGCTCGGTCGACGTCGAAGGCAGCGGGCCGATGGCCGAGGACACCCTGTTCCGGTTCGCGTCCCTCACCAAGCCTGTCACCGCCGCCGCGGTCCTGGCCCTGGTGGACGACGGCCGGCTCGCCCTCGACGACCCGATCGGCCGGTGGCTGCCCGAGCTGGCCGACCCGAAGGTCGTGCGCACCCCGGCGGGCCCGGTCGACGACCTCGTCCCGGCGAACCGGCCGATCACCGTCGCCGACCTGCTGACCAGCCAGGCCGGCTGGGGGTTCGCGTCCGACTTCTCGCTCCCGGCGGTGCAGGCGCTCTTCCCCGTCCAGATCGACGGCCGGGAAGTCCAGCGCTTCCCCGAGGCCGACGTCTGGCTCGCGCGGCTGGCCGAGGTGCCGCTGCTCTACCAGCCCGGCGAGTCCTGGCTCTACGACACGTGCTCGGCGATCCAGGGCGTGCTCGCCGCCCGGGTGGCCGGTGCGCCGCTGCCGGAGTTCCTCGACGAGCGGATCCTCGGCCCGCTCGGGATGACCGACACCGGGTTCGTCGTCGGCGCGGACCGGCGCGACCGGTTCACCAGCTTCTACAAGGCCGGCCCGGACGGCCTGGTCCTCGCCGACCCGCCGGAGGGCCAGTGGAGCACGATGCCCGCCCTGCCGCTCGGCTCCGGCGGGCTGGCCGGGACGGCGGGGGACTGGCTGGCGTTCGGCCGGATGCTCCTCGCCGAGGGCGCCGCGGCGGACGGCAAGCCCGTGCTGACCCCCGAGTCGGTCCGGCTGATGACGACCGACCACACCACCGCGGCGCACCGCGAGATCGGCGCGCTCTTCCTGGACGGCCAGGGCTGGGGGATGGGCGGGTCGGTCGACGTCGCCGAAACCGACCCCTGGACCGTCCCCGGCCGCTACGGCTGGGTCGGCGGCACCGGCACCACCGCGTACGTCGTGCCCGCTACCGGCACGGTCAGCGTGCTGCTCACCCAGGTCGGCGAAGACAACCCGGTCGCGCCGGCGTGGATGCGGGACTTCTGGCGGTACGCGGCGGCGGAGTGAGTAGGGTCGGGCAGATGGGCGAGTCGAACTGGGCCGGAAACCATCAGTACGCCGCCGAAACCGTGGTGACGCCGCGCACGCGCGACGAAGTGCGCGAAGCGGTCGAGGCCGCGTCGAGCGTCAAGGCGCTCGGCAGCCGGCACTGCTTCAACGACATCGCCGACGCCCCCGGCGGCGTGCTCCTCGACCTGAGCGAGCTCGAGAGCGCGGTGGAGATCGACGCGGACGCCGGCACGGTGACCGTCGGCGGTTCGGCGCGGTACGGCGACTTCGCGCAGCAGCTGCACGCCGCCGGGTTCGCCCTCGCCAACCTCGCCTCGCTGCCGCACATCACGGTCGCGGGCAGTGTCGCGACCGGCACCCACGGCTCCGGCCGCCGCCGGCAGGGACTCGCGGCGGCCGTCTCGGCGCTGGAACTGGTCACCGCGGGCGGCGAGGTCCGCACGTTCTCGCGGGCCGCGGACCCGGACGTGTTCCCCGGGCTGGTCGTGAGCCTCGGCGCGCTCGGCGTCGTCACCCGGCTGACCCTCGACGTGGTGCCCGCGTTCGACGTCCGCCAGGTCGTCTTCGACGGCTTGGCGTGGGAGGCCGCGTACGAGCACTTCGACGAGGTCGAAGACGCCGGGTACAGCGTGAGCCTGTTCACGAACTGGACGAGCGACGTCGTGGACCAGGTCTGGGTCAAGAGCCGGGCGGACGCCTTCACCGAGCGGGCCGGGCTGTTCGGCGCCGTCGCGGCCGACGTCCCGCGGCACCCGGCGCACGCGGCCGGCGTCCCGGCCGGCAACGTCACCCCGCAGCTGGGCGTGCCGGGGCCGTGGCACCAGCGGCTCCCGCACTTCGCCCTCGAGTTCACCCCGAGCGTCGGGGACGAACTGCAGACGGAGTACTTCGTGCCCTACCGGGACGCGGCGGCCGCGATGGCGGTCGTGCGCGAGATCGGTGACGTGCTGGCGCCGGTGCTGCTGGTGTCCGAGATCCGCACGGTCGCGGGTGACGACCTCTGGCTGAGCCCGGCCCACGGCGGCGACCGCGTCGCGCTGCACTTCACGTGGCAACCGCGTCAGCCCGAGGTCGAATCGGTGCTGCCGCTGCTCGAAGAGCGGCTGGCACCGTTCGGCGCGCGGCCGCACTGGGGCAAGCTCTTCCGCGGCGGCGACCTGGCCGCGGTGTACCCGCGGCTGGCCGATTTCCGTTCCCTGGCGGGAAGTCTGGATCCCGGTGGCGTGTTCCGCACCCCGTTCGTCCGCCGGCACGTCTTCGGTGAAAGCGGCGTGTGAATGCGTTCGGAGTAACCGTTCTTCGACGATTTCGACCGTGAAATCCGTGTATTGACACGTTTGTCGCGTGCGTCCTACGGTGGACCGCCGAGTTCCTGTAAGCGCTTTCTCGCCGACTTCGTGGGAGCGCTCACAGGTCATTCCGACCGGACGGAGATGTCGATGCGTCGGACGCGTGTGCGCGGGTTCGGGGCGGTCGCCGCGATCGCCCTGCTGCTGTCCGGAACGGCCGCGTGCGGCTCGGACTCGGGGGGCGGCGGTGACGTGACGATCACCTTCGCCTGGTGGGGCAGTGACGGCCGGGCGAACCTGACCAAGCAGGCCGTCGAGCTGTTCCAGAAGAAGAATCCCGCCATCAAGGTGCAGACGTCGTTCGCGGCGTACGCGGCCTACTGGGAGAAACTGGCGACGCAGACGGCCGGGGGCAAGCCGCCGGACGTGCTGAACGTCGACACCCGCTACCTCGCCGAGTACGGCGGGCGGAACGTGCTGGCCGACCTGAACCAGGGCGCGGGCAAGGCGATCTCGCTCGCCGACGTCAACCCCGAGCTGGCCGCCACCGGCGTCTACCAGGGCAAGCGGTACGCCGTGCCGTGGGCGCAGAACACGCCGGCGATGCTCTACGACCCCGCCGCCTTCACCGCGGCCGGCGCGGACCCGGCGAAGGGCCTGACCTGGGACCAGTACGCCGACGCGACCGCGAGGGTCAGTGCCGCCGGCGGGTTCGCCGCGCGCGGCGCGACCGACTTCGGCATCCTCGACACACCGCTGGAGATCTGGCTGCGCCAGCAGGGAAAGCAGTTCTACACCCCGGACGGCAAGCTCGGTTTCACCGCCGACGACCTCCGCCGGTACTGGCAGCTCGCGAGCCGGTTCCGCGACACCAAGGGCGCGTCGCCCGCCGACGTCACGGCCTCCTACAACACCTCGCCCGAGCAGTCGCCGCTCGGCAAGAAGCTGACCAGCTCGGAGTTCGCCTACGACAACCTGCTGCCCGCCTACCGCAAGGCGAACGGCAAGAACCTGACCGTCGCGCCGTACCCGACGGGCGCGAACGGCGACCTCGGGCAGTACCGGCGCCCGTCGATGTTCCTGTCCGTGTCCGCCCGCAGCCAGCAGCAGGAGGCCGCCGCGAAGCTGGTCGACTTCTTCGTCAACGACGCCGACGCGGGCAAGATCCTCGGCACGGACCGCGGGCTCGCGCCGAACCTCAAGATCCGCGGGCAGCTCTCGGCCGGCGCGACCGGCGACGACAAGACGCTCTACGCCTACGAAGCCGCGCTCGAACCGAAGCTCGGCGCCGCGCCGCCGGTCCCGCCGAAGGGCGCGGGCGCGATCCAGAAACTCCTCCAGCGCACGTACGAGGAGATCGCGTTCGGGCGGCTGGGCATCGACGACGCTGTCACCCGGTTCATGTCCGAAGCCGACAAGAGCCTGGGGTAGCCGATGACGACGCTGCGCACCCCGGCACCACCCCGGCCGGTGCAGCCGCGGGCGCCGGGCCGCGGGTACCGCCGCAAGAGCCAGCCGGAAGCGTTCGCGTTCCTCACGCCGTGGCTGCTGGGGGCGGTGGCGCTGACCGTCGGCCCGATGGTCGTCTCGCTCTACCTGTCGTTCACCGACTACGACCTGTTCACCACGCCGCACTGGGTCGGCTTCGGCAACTTCACGCACATGTTCACCGACGACGACCGGTACCTGCGGTCGGTCGAGGTCACGCTGATCTACGTCCTCGTGTCGGTGCCGGTGAAGCTCGCCGTGTCGCTGGGGGTGGCGTTGCTGCTCAACACCCGCCGCGGCGGAGGTGGCTTCTACCGCGCCGCGTTCTACGCGCCGTCGCTGCTCGGCGCGAGTGTCGCGGCCGCGCTCGTCTGGCGGGCGCTGTTCACCGGCGGCGGGCCGGTGAACGAGGTCCTCGCGGGGTTCGGCTGGCGCACGCCGAGCTGGGTCGACGACCCGAACTTCAGCCTGGCCACGATCGTGCTGCTCGGGGTGTGGCAGTTCGGCGCGCCGATGGTGATCTTCCTGGCCGGCCTCAAGCAGGTCCCGGCCGAGCTGCACGAAGCCGCCGCCATCGACGGCGCGGGCGCGCTGCGCCGGTTCCGCCACATCACGCTGCCGATGCTGTCGCCGGTGATCTTCTTCAACCTGGTGATGGAGGCCATCCACGCGTTCCAGGCGTTCACCCCGGCGTTCGTCATCGGCGGCGGCCGCGGCGGGCCCGCCGACGCGGACCTGTTCTACACGCTCTACCTGTTCGAGGTCGGCTTCCAGGACTTCCGCATGGGGTACGCGTCCGCGATGGCCTGGGTGCTGCTGGTGGTGATCGCGATCGTGACGGCGATCGTGTTCCGCACCGCGAAGCTCTGGGTGTTCTACGAGGACCGCCCGTGACCGCCCTCCGGATGCCCCGCACCGCGCGGTCGATCGGCTGGCACGTGCTGTGCCTGTGCGGGATGGCCGTGGTGCTGTACCCGGTGGCGTGGCTGGCTTTCGCGTCGGTCAAGCCGCCGGACGAGATCCTCTCGCGGCTGGCGCTGCTGCCCAGCCGGTTCGTCTTCGACGGCTACTCGAAGGGCTGGGAAGGCGCCGCGGGCGTGGGCTTCGGCCGGTTCTTCCTCAACTCGTTCCTCGTCGCCGGGCTTTCCGTGGTGGCCAACGTCGTCTCGTGCTCGCTGGCCGCGTATGCCTTCGCGCGGTTGCGGTTCCGGTTCCGCGGCGCGCTGTTCGCGTTCATGATCACGACGTTGATGCTGCCCTACCACGTGACCCTCATCCCGCAGTACGTGATCTTCCAGCAGGCCGGGCTGGTCAACACGTTCGTCCCGCTGATCCTGCCGAAACTGCTGGCCACCGAAGCGTTCTTCGTGTTCCTCATCGTCCAGTTCATGCGCGGGATCCCGCGCGAGCTCGACGAGGCCGCGACCATCGACGGCTGCAGCGTCTACCGGACGTTCTGGCACGTCGTGCTCCCGCTGTCCAAACCGGCGCTGGTCACGACGTCGATCTTCACGTTCATCTGGACGTGGAACGACTTCTTCACGCAGATGGTGTACCTGAACGACACGGAGAAGTTCACCGTGCCGCTCGGCCTGCGGCTGTTCGTGGACACCAGCAGCCAGTCCGACTTCGGCGCGATGTTCGCGATGTCCGCGCTCGCGCTGGTGCCGATCGTGCTGTTCTTCCTCGCCTTCCAGCGCCTGCTGGTCGAAGGCGTCAGCACCAGTGGCCTGAAAGGATGACGTCGATGCGCGACACGGCGGTGCGGCGGGTGGACTGGCGCGCCTGGCTGGGTGACTTCTCCGACTGCCTGCTGGTGGGATTGCTGGTCGCGCTCGCGTCGGTGCCGGTGGTGACCGCGCCACCCGCGTTCGCCGCGGGCTGCCGGGCGCTGGACCGGGCCAGGCACGGGATCGTGCGTCCACTGTGGACGACGTTCTGGGCGGACTTCCGCCGGGCCGCTCGGGGCGGAGTGGCCTTCGGGGCTTTTGGTGCCGTCGGGGTCGTGCTGGCCGCGCTTGACCTCGAAGTGGCGGCCTCGATGCCGGGCGCGGGGGTGCTCCGGCCGGTGTTGTGGGTGCTCGCCGCGGTGGGCGTGGTGGTCGCGGTGCGGACGTGCGAAGCGGTCGCGTCGTCCGAGCTGCCCTGGCGCCGGGCGGTGCCCGCTGCCGCGCGGAGCACGGCCGGGGCGCCGGGGAAGGCGTTGCTCGTGGCGATAGCGGTGGTCTTGTCGGCGGTGCTGGTCTGGATGCTGCCGGTGCTGGCTCTCGTGGTGGCCGGACCCCTGTGCCTGGCCGCCGTGGCGACCGGCGCGCGTTCATGAGTGATCGTGGCGCGGCGGGCGAGCCGCTGCCGAATCCCGTACCGGCGATCGGCGCGTGCTCATGAGCGCGCCTCTCCTCGTCGTCTTCGGCACCGCCGGTTACGCGGCCACCCACCTGCGCCGGGCCCGGGAGCTGCACGACCGCGGCGAGATCGTGCTCGCCGGCGCGTGCGACGTCCGTGACCCGCCGCCGGAATCCCTCGAACTGCTGCCGGACGGCGCGATCGTCACCTACGATCCCGCCGAGCTGCTGTCCCGCACCGGCGCCGGGATCGCGGTGGTGGCGACCCCGCCCCGCACCCATCTACTGCTCGCGCGACTCGCGCTCGACGCCGGGTGTCACCTGCTCGTCGAGAAGCCACCCGTGCTCGACCTGGCCGCTTTCGACGAACTCGCGCGGCGGGGCCGGGCCGTGCAGACCGGGTTCCAGAGCTTCGGATCCGCCGCGATCCCGGTGATCCGCGCCGCGATCGACCGTGGCGAGATCGGCGACGTCACCGGCGTCGGCGCGGCCGGGGCGTGGATCCGGCGGGACGACTACTACCAGCGCGCCGCGTGGGCGGGCCGCCGCGACCTCGGCGACGGGTCGCTGACGAACCCCTTCGCCCACGCCGTCGCGTCCGCGCTGCTGCTCAACGGCACCGCCGACACCGACCCGGAGCGGGTCACCGTCGAGCTGTACCGGGCGCGCGACATCGAGTGCGACGACACCGCGTGCACCCGGCTCACCTTCGAGAACGCGCCGGACGTCGTCGTCGCGGCCACGCTCACCGCCGAGGCCGACCACGACCCGTACGTGCTCGTCCACGGCACCGCGGACCGGATCCGCTGGCACTACAAGACCGACGACCTCGTCATCGGCGACGAGACGGTTCGCGTCGGGCCGCCGGAAGACCTGCTCACCAACCTCGTCCGGCACGTCCGCGATCAGGTCCCGTTGCTCGCGCCACTGACGCGGACACGCGCCTTCACCGCGTTGGTCGAGGCCGTGCGTGGCGCCCCCGAACCCCGTCCGCTACCGGCCGTGCGGGACGAGGACCGGTTCGTCGTGCCGGGTGTCGACGCCGCCGTCGACGACGCGGCCGGACGGCTCGCCCTGTTCTCCGAACTCGACCTGTCCTGGGGGTACCCGGCATGAAGCGGTACGCGATCGTCGGACTCGGTTCGCGTGCCGAGCTGTTCGCCCGGGCCCTGGCAGCCTCACCGCGAGCCGAGCCGGCCGCGTTCTGCGACCACAACGAGACGCGCATGCGGGTCCACAACAGCTGGCTCGGCACGGCCGTGCCGTGTTACGGGCCGGACGGCTTCGGCGCGATGCTCGCAAAGGAGCGGATCGACGTCGTCGTGGTGTGCACGCCGGATCACACGCACGCCCGCTACGTCGCGGACGCCCTCACCGCCGGCTGCGACGTCGTCACCGAGAAGCCCATGACGACCGACCTCGACGGCGTCCGGCTGATCCTGGCGGCGCAGCGGGAGACCGGGCGCTCGGTGCGGGTCGCCTTCAACTACCGCTACAACCCGGTGCACCGGCGGGTGCGCGAGCTGCTCGCCGAAGGCGCCGTCGGCGAAATCGGCTCGGTGGAGTTCAGCTGGCTGCTCGACACCGCGCACGGCGCCGACTACTTCCGCCGCTGGCACCGCGACAAGGAGCGCTCCGGCGGGCTGCTCGTGCACAAGTCCGGGCACCACTTCGACCTGGTCAACTGGTGGCTCGGCCGCGGCCCGGAGACGGTGTACGCGCTGGGCGGGCTCGTCTTCTACGGCGAGGAGAACGGCCGGCGGCACGGCCACGCCACCGGGTACACCCGCGGGACGGACCCGGCGGCGCGCGACGACCCCTTCGCCCTCGACCTCGAGAGCTCGCCGCGGCTGCGGGCGCTGTACCGGGACGCCGAGGCCGAGGACGGTTATCTCCGCGACCGCAACGTGTTCTCCCCGGGCATCACGATCGAGGACGACCTGTCGGTCCTCGTCCGCCACCGCGGCGGCGTGGTGCTGAACTACCACCTGCACGCCTATTCACCCCGCGAGGGCTACCGCGTCGTGTTCTCCGGCAGCGAGGGCCGGCTCGAACTCGACGTCCGGGAGAACGAGCACGCGGGCGCCGCGGCCACACCGTCCCGCGCCCTGCTGATCCGGCAGCGGCACTGGGAACCGCCCGAGGTCGTGCTCGACCAGGAGCTGGGGGAGGGCCACGGCGGCGGGGACGAACGGATGCTCGCCGAACTGCTCGGTGACGCGGCGCCCGACCCGCTCGGCTGCGCGGCCGACCACGAGGACGGGCTGCGGGCCCTGCTCACCGGGCTCGCCGCGAACCGGTCCCTGCGCACCGGCGAGCCGGTCGGGATCGACGGCCTGCTCGACGAAATCGGCATGTCCGGACACCGACCGAGGGAGTGATGATGCGGTTCACGGCCTGCCTTGTCCTAATAGGACTGATCACCACGGCCGCGCCGGCGTCGGCGCACGGCGCCGAGCCCGGCCGGGTGGTGCTCGGCGCGCGTGACGGCTGGGCCGCGGCGACCACCGGGACGACCGGCGGCGCGGCCGCGGCACCCCGGGACGTCCGCACGGTGTCGAAGCGCTCCGAGCTGGCCGCCGCGCTCGCGGCCCGCCCCGGCGTCCCCAAGATCGTCTACGTCCGCGGCACGATCGAGGGCAACGTCGACGCCCGCGACCGGCCGATGAGCTGCGACGACTTCGCCGACCCGGCGTACAACCTGCCCGCGTACCTGGCGCGGTACGACCCGGCGACCTGGGGCAGGACCCCGGTGTCCGGGCCGCTGGAGGACGCTCGGGCGCGGTCGCAGGCCAACCAGGCCGCCCAGGTGGTGCTCGACGTCGGCCCGGACACCACCGTCGTCGGCCTCGGCGGGGCGAAACTGCACGGGCTGACCCTGCGCGTCACCGGCGACAACGTCATCCTGCGGAACCTGCGCTTCGAGGACGCGCACGACTGCTTCCCGCAGTGGGACCCCCTCGACGGCGCCGACGGCAACTGGAACTCCGAGTACGACAACCTCGACCTCGTCGGCGCCACCCACGTCTGGGTGGACCACAACGACTTCGGCGACGGTGCCGACACCGGATCCGTCGAGTACTTCGGGCGCAAGTACGAGGTCCACGACGGACTGCTCGACATCGTCACCGGCTCGGACCTGGTCACGGTCTCCTGGAACCGGCTGCACGACCACGACAAGACCATGCTGATCGGCAGCACCGACCACCCCGACGCCGACACCGGCAAACTGCGCGTCACCGTGCACCACAACGAGTTCACCGCCATCGGCCAGCGCGCCCCCCGCGTCCGGTACGGCCGGGTACATGTGTATAACAACCTATACCGCGTGCCGGAGGTCGCGTCGTACACGTACTCGCTGGGCGTGGGCGTCGAATCCCGCATCTACGCGGAGGAGAACTTCTTCCGCATCCCGGCCGCGCTGCCGCTGGGCGCGCTGGTGGAGTACTGGAAGGGCACGGTGCTGCACGCCACGGGAACGCTGGTCGCCGCCGGCCACGCCCGTCCGCGCCCGGTCGACCTGCTGGCCGAGTACAACGCGGCGAACGACCCGGACCTGGGCCCGGACGTCGGCTGGACCCCGGCCCTGGTGCCGCGCCTCGATCCGGCGCGCGAGGTCCCGGCCCGCGTGACGGCGGGCGCGGGTCCGGATCGGGCTTAGGCCCGCTTCTCCGACAGCGGCGGATCACCCGGACCTTGGTGATCCGCCGCTCGAGTCGATTGGTGTCTTGGGCGGGCAGGTCTGCGGGCGGCGGCCGAGGGCACTTGACCGGACAACGAGGTTTCGGGCTCCCGGCGACCGGGTAGGCGGTGATCATCCGCAGCCGAAAGGGAGTTCCACCTTGACCGAGACGCCCGCCCCCGATCCGACGGGACTGATGCTGACCGCGGTGACGTCCCGGCCGACGCCCGGGACCCTGCGCGTCACCGTGACGGGTGAGGTCGACATGTCCACTCGGCCGATGCTCGAAGCCGAGTTCGGGCGGGCCGTGGCCGACGAGCCGCAGCGGCTGGTCGTCGACCTGACGGGTGTCGGGTTCTGCGGGGTGACGGGGATGGCGACGTTCGCCCGGCTGCGGTCCCGGTGTGCCGACGCGGGGATCGAGCTGGTCGTGCGGCCCTCGAGCGTGGTGCGGCGGGCGCTCGACCTCGCGGCGCTGAGGTCGATGTTCCGGCTGGAGGGACCCTGGGCGAGCGGCGTGGTGGAGATCGCGCAAGCCGCCGAGCGGTGAGTCACCTTCGGTGCGGCCCGGCCGTCGAGGAGGCGTAACCGCTTCCGGGGCAAGGACTTCGCCGATGACCACCGCTCACCTCGTCGTCACCTTCGTGACCATCGCCGCGAACGCCGTGATGGGCGTCGCCGATCTGGCCCGCGCGCGTTTTGTGCTGGCCAACTCCGCGGCGGTGGACGTGCCGCCCGGGTGGGTGCCGGTCCTCGGCGTCCTGAAGCTCGCGGGCGCGGCCGGGCTCGCCGCGGGCCTGGCCGGGTTCACGGCGTGGGGCACGGCCGCGGCGATCGGCCTGGTGCTGTTCTTCGTGGGCGCGGTCGGGGCGCACGTGCGGGCGCGGGCGTTCCGCACCCTCGCCGCGCCGGGGGCGTACCTGGTCCTGGCACTCGGGTGCCTGGTCACCGGCCCGGTGACGTGAGCTGGCCGTCCAGCGCGCGGGCCTCCTCGTCGGCCGCCGCCAGCTCGCGGTCGGCGGCCGCGGCGTCGCCCGGTCGGCCGCGGCGGGTCAAGGCCTCCGCGTGCCGGCGACGGGAGAACACCACCGCGGGCCAGTGGGCGAGCGCGAGGTTGTGCCGGACCGCGGCGCGCAGGTGCGTCACGGCCAGGTCCGCGTCTCCCGTGGTCAGCGCCGCCGTGCCCAGCGGGTAGTGGGCCGAGCCGAAGCAGGCGATGGCGAGGCTCGCCATCACCGGCAGGTGGCCGAACGGGCGGAGCAGGTCGTAGACCCGCGCCGCCGTTTCGGTGTCGTCCACCAGGTACGCCGTTTCCGCCACCCCGCACAGCGAAAGCAACCACGTGCTGGAGCGGGGCAACGCGCCCAGGTCGTCGCCGGACAGCCGCGCCAGCGCGCCCACCGCCGTCCGGTGATCGCCCGCGTACGCGGCCGCCACGGACAGCGCGGCGTAGTACGAGTTGTCGATGGGGCTGAGCGTGGGGGAGTGCATCAGCCGGTCCAGCACCGGCACCAGCTCCCCGAGCCGGCCCTGGAACCAGCGGATCGCCACCAGCTGCGCGCCGTACCAGCCGAGCGCGTCGGGGTCGCCGGCCACCTGCCCGAGCTCGGCGCAGGCCTGCGCGCCCGCCTCGGCCTCGGCGAACCGGCCCGCCCGGATCGCCAGCATGACCTCCAGCGACGCGGCCACGAAGCCGGCCGCCAGGTGTTTCCGGGTGGCCAGCAGGTCTTCGAGCTCGCCGAGCCGCCGTTCGGCATGCGGATCGGCGGCCAGGAACCGGTCGACGGTGTCCCACAGCACGCCCATGACCAGGTCGGTACGCCGTCCCGACGGCCCGCTCACACCGACCAGCTCGGTGGCGAGCGCCTGCCGCAGCGCCGCGTGGTCCGGGCCGAGCAGGCAGTGGTGGGCCAGGCTCAGCGCCTCGGCGTGCGCGACGGGATCGCCGGCCGCCCGGGTTTCCGCGGTCAGCGCCAGGATCCGGTCGTGCGCGCTGTTCTCGTAGTCCAGCTCGCCGGCCAGCCGGATCCGCAGGCGGCGGCCCAGCCGGGACGCCGGGTCGACGCGGTCCAGCACCTGCCGCAGCCGGGTCAGGAGTGTCGTCGACGCGGCCGACGTCCGGTGTTCGTGCACCCACACCCCGCCCAGCCCGAGCACGGCGCGTCCGAGCGTGTCGACGTCGCCGGCGACCTCGGCCTTGCGGTAGGCGTCCTCGAAGTGCGTCCGGCTCGTCCGGAGGTCGCCTTCTTCGAGCAGCGCGTGTTCTCCGGCGCCGAGGGAGTCGACGTCCGGGACGGCGATCGTCTGCCGGGGCCGCACGGCGAGCAGGCTCGGGTCGTGGGCGAGGACGCGCCGGTGCACCTCGGTGAGGATGGGTGACGGCTCCAGGCCGGACGCGCCGACGAGGTCGCGGCGGGCGCGGCGGAAGACCTCGAGCGCGTCGCCTTGGCGCCCGGCCCGGTAGAGGGCGGTCATCAGCTGCGCCCAGAGCCGTTCGTGGCCGGGGAACGCGGCGGTCAGCACTTCGAGCTCGGCGATCAGGCCGGTGTCCTCGCCCGCGGCCAGGTCGGCGTCGATCCGGTCCTGCACGGTGTTGTGCCGCACCCGCTCGAGCCGCATCCCTTCGGCGGCCAGCACTTCGACCTCGTCGAACTCCCCGTACGCGGCGCCGCGCCACAGGTCCAGCGCGGTGGTCAGGTGCGTGCGGGCGGTGCCGTGGTCGCCCGCGGCGAGTGCCCGGCGTCCCTCGCCGGCGAGCTGCTCGAACCGCACGGCGTCGATGGCCTGCGGGGCCACGTGCAGCACGTATCCCGGTGGCCGCGTCAACAGCAGCGGTGGCGCGAAGGTCCGGCGCAGCCGCGAAAGGTACGTGCGCACGGTCCGGTCGACCTGGTCGGGCGGTTGGTCACCCCACAGCGCCCGCCCGAGCGCGCCCACACTGACGACCCGGCCGGCGTCCGCGGCCAGCACGGCCAGCAGCGTGCGCAGCCGCGGCCCGCCGACGTCCACCGGTTCCCCGCCGATCCCGACCTCGAACGGCCCCAGGACGCCCAGATCCACACCACGATCCACGCCACGCGCGGTCATCCCGCTCATCCCCGCCCCTCCACCGCGGACGAGTCCGCGTTTCGGTCTACAGGAGCAGGACGTGCCGTGCGAGATACGTCGTACGCGAGGTCGTGATCGACGAACTGTCGATGGCGTGTCGATGCGCTGTCGATGGAGTGTCGATGGACTGTCGATGGGCGCTGTGAAGCTCGGCCACGTC
Source organism: Amycolatopsis sp. NBC_00355 (assembly GCF_036104975.1). Lineage (GTDB taxonomy): Bacteria > Actinomycetota > Actinomycetes > Mycobacteriales > Pseudonocardiaceae > Amycolatopsis. The sequence goes on from NZ_CP107982.1 coordinate 869,239, forward strand.
CCGCCGGACAGCACCGTTCCGCGGGACTCACCACACGGGAGGGAACTCGATGAGGCACACGATCCGGGGTCTGGGCACGGTTCTGGCGACGGCCGCCGCGGGGGCGGCGTTGCTGGCCGCCGCGCCGGCGGCGCAGGCCGCGCCGGCGAACACCGCCGCCGTGCTCGACGTGAAGAGCGCGACCTGGGGCCAGCTGCACGCGGGCGACTGCGAGCAGGACAACGGCACCATCGTCCTGCGCTCGGACGGCACCGGCGACTGGAGCGCGACCACGCTGACGTACCAAACCCACAGCGGGGACGTCTGGCACTCCAGCTTCGACGTCAAGACGACGGCCGGGACGAAGCTGTTCTCCGCGGGCACGTTCGACAGCCCGCGGATGAACGACGGCAACCCGCCGCCGCGCTACACCTGGAGCGCGCACTTCAAGTACGACGCGGCGCTGTTCGGCGCCGTCGACATCTTCAAGTCGATCCAGCACTCGAGCTGCTGAGCGGGACCACGGGTCCCGGCGGCTACCCGTCGAGGCCGGTGGCTTCGAGGCAGTAGTCCAGCAGCTTCCGCACCCGTGCGTCGTCGGGGCGGGTGTGGGGGAACAGGTGCTCCGGACGCGGGCGGCGGTCGTGCCAGAAGCGGCCCGCGTCCGGAGCCGGCTCGGTCGCGGCGAGCCAGACGGCGGTGTCGGCGCCCTGCGCGGCCGTGCGCAGGAAGGGGCGCGTCACGCGCCGGAACAGCGGGAGCGACCCGGTCAGGCCCGGGGTGTCGGCCCAGCCCGGGTGGCAGCTGTGCACCGCCAGCCCCCAGCGCCGCGCCAGCACCGGCGTCAGCTCGACCTGCATCCGTTTCGTGCGGGCGTAGGCGACCGCGCCGCGGTAGGTGCCCGAGCGGTATTCGGGGTCGTCCGCGGCGAGCGCCTGGGTGTACATCCCGCCTGAGGACATGAAGATCACCCGGCCGTCCCGCAGTGCCGGCCGGAGCAGCCCGGTGAGCAGCAGCGGGCCGAGGACGTGGGTGGCGAGCGTGACTTCGTGCCCGTCTTCGGTTTCCGAGCGCTCGCGCGGGAGGGTGCCCGCGTTGTGGATCAGGACGTCCACCCGCGGGTGCTCGGCGGCGCAGGCGCGGACCGAGGCGAGGCTCGACAGGTCGCAGTGCGCGAGCCGGACGTCCGCGCCGGGCACCCGGGCGAGGACGTCGTCGCGGGCGGGGGCGCCGCGGCCGAGGTCGCGCACGAGCATGACCACGGACGCGCCGAGCCGCGCCAGCTCGGCCGCGCAGGCCTGGCCCAGTCCCGAACCCGCGCCGGTCACCAGGGCCACTTTTCCTTGCAGCGCACCGGGTGCGGGGTCGTCGGGCCGCCAGTGGGGCCGCCGGAGCAGGTAGCCGAACCGGGTGTAGCCGGCCGCCGTCCGATCGAGGACGAGGTCGGCCAGGCCGGCGAGAGGAGCGATCACCGGTCCACGCTACGGCCGGACCGGCGGTCGCGCCGTGCGGACCAGCCGGACCGGGCAGGCCGCGTGGTGCAGCAGGGTCTGGGCCGTGGAGCCCAGCAACAGTCCCGGGAAGCCGCCGCGGCCGCGGTCGCCCAGCACGATCAACTGGGCCGTCACGCTGCGCTCGACCAGTGCGCGCCGCGGGTGTGCCGGGACCACCACCCGCTGCACCTTGACGTCTTCGGTCCGGACCTGCTCCTCCAGCAGCCGGCGGCCGGCGTCGGAGACGGCCTGGCGATCCAGCTCCGCGGGTGGCTCGTCGGCCCACGCGTGCAGCACCACCAGCGGCACCTTCCGGACTCGGGCTTCGGCGAGTGCCGTCGCGAGGACCCGCGTCCCGGCGTCGCCGCCGTCGACGCCCGTGAGGACTGGGCCGCCGGCATCCCGCTCGTCCCAGTGGTCGCCGCGGACCACCACCGTGTCGCAGTGCGCGTGGGTGCCGACCGCCGCGGCGACCGCGCCGGCGAGCCGCCCGGCGCACCGGCCGCGTCCGGACGCCCCGACCACCAGCAACGCGGCGGTCCGCGACACTTCGATCAGGGTTTGGGCAGCGCGGTCGGGATCGAGCCGGATGACGGCGTCCGGCACGCCCTGCGCGGCGGCGAGCTCCCGCGCGGTCCGCAGCGCGCGCCGGCCGCGGGCCCGCAACGCGTCCAGCATCTCTTCGGGCGGCGGCACCTCGCCGCCGGCGAACAGCGCCGGGAAGTCGAGCGCGTGCCGGATTTCGAGGGGCCTGCCGTGCAGCCGGGCCGCTCGCGCCGCCCAGCGGACGGCGTCGAGCGACTCGGCCGAGCCGTCGGCTCCCGTGACGATCGGCGGGGTGGTCATCGGCGGCTCCTGACGCGGGCTGGCGTCCGCCGGCGGCAAGCCCGCGGTCAGGCGAGCGTGCGCCGCGCGGACCAGCCGATCAACCCCAGTTCCAGCACGGCGAACCCGGCCAGCACGACCGGACCGGGCAGCCAGAGCATCGCCAGGCCGGTCGTCAGCACCGGCAGGACCAGGCCCGCGTAGGCGGCGAGGAACAGCGCGGCCAGGACTTCGCCGCGGGTGAGCGGGTCGGCGAGCGCGGCGACGGTGCCGACGCCCGCCCGGAAGCCCAGGCCGAACCCGGACCCGCCGAGCACGGCCGCGACGAAGAACAGCGGGAGCGACGCGGTGAACGCCGACACCGCCAGCAGCACCAGACCGACGCCCATCAGCACGTACCCGGACCGCAGCTGCGGCCGCGTGCCGGCGCGGGCGAACACGATCTGGACGAGCGCGGCGCTGCCGAGCATCACGAAGGGCGCGATCCCGGCGAGCAGCCGCGACGGCTGGTGCAGTTCCTGCGCCAGCAGCGCGGGGGCGAGCGCCATGAACAGGCCGCTGATGGCGAACGCGCCGAACACGCCGATCGCGGCGCCGGTGAACTCGGACCGGGCGGCCGGCGGCAGAGAAAGCCGTTGCGGCCGGTAAGCGGGCCGCTCTTCCCGGCGTTCCACGGTTTCCGGCACCAGGCTCACCGCGAGTGCCTCGACGAGCAGCACCACCAGGAAGACGGTGAACGGCGTGCGCAGCGGCTGGTCGGCGAACCGGGCGAAGAAGCCGCCGACGAGCGGGCCGATGGCGAGGCCGCCGGCGTTCACCACGGTCGTGATCAGGCCGGAGCGGCCGGGGTCGGCGTCCGGGTTCGCCTGGGCGCGCAGCTCGGACAGGTGCGCGGTGGCGGTCGCGGTGAGCGCGCCGATCCCGGCGCCGCTGATCAGCCGGGCGACGATCAGGCCCGGCACGTCCGGCCGGAGCAGGAACAGGGCGGCGGCGACGGCTTCGGCCAGCAGCCCGGCGAGGATGACGCGGCGGCGGCCCAGCCAGTCGCTGACGTGCCCGGCCAGGTAGAGACTCAGCATCACGCCGACCGCGTAGGCGGCGAAGACGACGGTGACGACGAAGGTGGGGAAGCCGTCCCGCTGCTGGTAGAGCGCGTACAGCGGGGTCGGGACGGTCGAGAACGCGAGCGCGGTCGCGAAGGCGACGGCGATGATGCCGAACCCCAGGCCGTGGCTCACCCGCAGGCGCGCGGCGGGCCGGGCCGGGGTGATGGTGGCGGACATGCTGACCTCCTGGTCTTCGGATCTTCCGCCTTCCACCATGAACCCGCCGACTCACCAAGTCCAACGAAGAGTCGTGGTGCCAGTTATCGATTCGGGCGATAAATTGGCTCGTATGGAGACGCGTCAGCTGGAGTACTTCGTCGCCGTCGCGGAGGAGCTCAGTTTCACCCGGGCCGCCCAGCGGCTGTACGCGGTGCAGTCCACCGTGTCGGCCGCGGTCCGGGCCTTGGAGACCGAGCTCGGCGCGCGGCTGTTCGACCGGTCCACCCGCAAGGTCGCGCTGTCCGCGGCCGGCGTCGCCTTCCTGCCCGAGGCGAAGGCCGCGATCGAAGCACTGGAGCGGGCCCGCGCGACGGTCCAGGAGGCGTCGGCGGGGCTGCGCGGCAGCCTCCGGATCGGCACGCTGACGGCGATCGGCAGCGTCGACCTGCCCGGGCTGCTCGGCGCGTTCCACCGCCGCTACCCGCTGGTCGACATCCAGGTCACGGTGTCGATCACCGGGTCGACCGGCCTCGCCGAGGACGTCCGCCAGGGCCGGCTCGACGCCGCGCTGGTCGGGCTGCCCGGCGCGGACCTGCCCGGGCTGGACGTCCGAGCGCTCGAATCCCGGCCGTTCGTCGCGCTGCTGCCGCACGGCCATCCGCTGGCGCGCGAGCGGGAGATCCGGCTCGAGAGCCTCGCCGGGGAGTCCTTCGTCGACATGCCGCGCGGTTTCGGCAACCGGGTTCTCGTCGACCGCGCCTACGACGTGCTGGGCTCGCCCCGGCGGGTCACCGTCGAGGTCGCCGACCTGCGGACCGTGCCCGGGTACGTCCGGGCCGGCCTGGGGATCGCCGTCATCCCGGAGCTGCCCGAGGCCGACGAGCCGGACGTCGTCACGCTGCCGCTGGCGGGTGCGGGCCTGGACTGGCCGCTGAACCTGGTCTCTGCGAGCGCGAAGCCGCCGAGCCGGGCGCTGCGCACCCTGCTTGATCTCGTCACGGCTCAAGACCATATTTGAACGTGTTCAACTCTTCCGGTACGGTCGGGTGCGGGGGACGACCGTGAAGGGGGAACGTCATGAAGGTGGTGCTGCCGGGAGGCTCCGGCCATCTGGGCCGGGTGCTGAGCCGGGCCCTGACCGGGCAGGGGCACGAAGTCGTGGTGCTGAGCCGGCGCGACGCCGGACCCGGGCCGTGGACGCGGTGCGTGCGGTGGGACGGGCGCACCCCCGGCGCCTGGACCACCGAGATCGACGGCAGCGACGTCGTCGTCAACCTCGCCGGCCGGTCGGTGAACTGCCGCTACACGGCGGCGAACCTGCGGGAGATGATGACGTCCCGGACCGACTCGGCCCGCGTCGTCGGCGGCGCGATCGAACGCGCCGAGGCGCCGCCGCGGGTCTGGCTGCAGATGAGCACGGCGACGATCTACGCCCACCGGTTCGACGCGCCGAACGACGAAACCACCGGCGTGCTCGGCGGCGCCGAACCGGACGCGCCCGCCTACTGGGGCTACAGCGTCGACATCGCGCGGGCCTGGGAACGGGAGGAGGAACGGGCGGAGACGCCGCGGACCCGCAAGGTCGCGCTCCGGACGTCGATGGTGATGAGCCCCGAGCCCGGCGGCGCGTTCGAGGCGCTGCTGCGCCTGACCCGGCTGGGTCTGGGCGGCCCGGTCGCGGGCGGCGCGCAGTACCTGTCGTGGATCCACGAGGACGACCTGCTGCGCGCGATCGACCTCCTCATCGCGCGGGACGACCTGAGCGGCCCGGTCAACCTCGCGGCGCCGGAACCGCTGCCGTACCGCGACTTCCTGCGTGCCCTGCGCGCGGCGGCGGGCGTCCCGTTCGGCCTGCCCGCCACCCGCTGGATGGCCGGACTCGGCGCGTTCGTCCTGCGCAGCGACCCGGAACTGCTGCTGAAGAGCCGCCGGGTGGTCCCGGGACGGCTGCTGGACGCGGGCTTCGAGTTCGAGTTCCCGGCGTGGCCCGCGGCCGCCGACGACCTGGTGCGCCGCACCAGGTCGTCGCGTCGAAGGGCACCGCGCGTGTCGACCTCCTGATCACACGAGATCGCGGCCGGCCCGGAAGAACTCCGTGATCGTGCCGTCGAGATCGGTCAAGGGCCGGGCCGCGCCGAAGGGGGCGTTCCAGAACCCGCCCTCCCTCGGCTCGAACGGGCCGACGTACGCGTACGGCTCACCCAGGTAGCCGTCGCCGGGGGAGACGCCGTAGTTGACCTCGTCCAGCGTGATCGCGACGTCGAAGTGCTCGGGCCACAGCACCGGCGTCGCGTCCGGCGCGAGCTCGCGCAGCGCCCGGTCGCCGTCGGCGAAACCCCGCAGCAACGTCGTCAGCGCCGCGGCGTCGAGGGTGATCGTCTCGTCCGGCCGGACGCCGGGCCCGCCCGAGTAGACGCCCTCGGGCTCACCCGCGGTCAGCCCGGCCGCCGCGGCGACGTCGAGGTACGTGCGGCCGGCCAGCGGGACGCGGACCGAGTTCGTCACGAGGTGGTCGCCGTCGAGCCGCAACGCCGGCGCGACGACCGTGGCGAACCCGCCGTCGGCCACGCGCAGTTCGATCCGGCCGGCCGCCCGGTGCTGCGGGCCGGCCAGCAGCAGTTCGGCGACGCCGTGGAGGGAGCGCCTGGTGGTGGCGAGTTCGGTCACGCCGCCGAGTCTAGGCGCCGGCGAGCCGAACCCGCGGTGTTCGCGCCCCGGGTGCGAACACCGCGAGCAGGCTTGCGCCTAGCGCCGCGGGAAGTGCTCGGCGGCCCACTGCCCGAACCCGATCCCCGGGCGGCCGAGCACCTTCTCGACGGTGCCGGTCGCCGGCGAGCCGCCCCGCGCCGCGTCGGCGATGAAGGCGAGGATCGCGTCGACGACCTCCGGCTTCTCGAACTGCCCGAACCGGTGCCGTGCTTCGGTTTCCGTCAGTTCCTCGATCCGGACCGGGACGCCGGCGGCGGCCGCGATCAGCTCGACCTGCTCGCGCTGGGAGAGCAGCCGGGGCCCGGTGAGCATCCCGTCGGCGGCGTCGTGGCCCAGCAGCGCCGCGACGGCGACCGCCGCGACGTCGCGTTCGTGGATCGGCGCGGTCTTCCCCTCCGGGTGCACCAGCCGCACCACGCCCTCGTCGCGGAGCGAGTCCGCCCAGTTCAGCGCGTTGGTCGCCAGCACCAGCGGGCGGATCGGCGTCCAGCGCAGGCCGGACGCCGTCATCGTCGCCTCGACCGCGCGGTGTTCTTCCGCGATCAGGTTGCCGGCCGCGGCGGGGAGCAGCACGCTGCCCGACGACAGCACCACGACGTGCTCGACGCCGGCTTCCCTTGCCGCGGCGGCAAAATCGTCCGCGCCGTCGGTCGGCGCGTAGACGAAGACCTGCCGCACGCCGCGCAGTGCCCCGGTCAGCGTGGCGGGCCGCGTCAGGTCGGCCGCGACGACCGGGACGCCGGCGGGCAGGTCCGCGGTCGCGGGGTTGCGCACCGACGCGCGCACGGGTTCCCCGGCGGCGAGGAGCTGGTCGACGACGTGCCGCCCGACACTTCCGCGGGCGCCGATCACCAAAGTGGTCATGATGGTCCTCCTGCTCGGCTACCGCGGGAGGTCTCGCACGACGGCTCACCTCACGCGGCAGGCAGTTGTTACCTGGCGCGCCAAGGGAGTCACGGTCGTGACGGGCGAAACGTTCCGACGCTTCACTTCGCCTGTCGCCAAGTTACCACGGTCAGGTTTTCGGCAGTTTCGCGACCAAGGCCTTGCCGAACACGACGGCCGCGGCGCAGGAGCCGCCGGGTTTCGACGTGAAGATCCGGACGTGCTCCACCTGGTCCGCGTCGTAGGGCCGGTGGTCCCAGGTCAGGAAACAGCTGTCGCCGAGCGCCCGCTGGGTGGCCGTCCGGCCGCCGAGGCCGACCGGCGACCCGGCGTCGGGCACACCGGCGGTCAGCTTCTCGAACGACAGCTTCAGCGACGTCGTCGCGGTCCACTCGCACGTGCGGAGCCCGGTGAGGGCGACCTGGCGGACCGGGCCCACCGCCTGCGCCACCGCGGGTTCGTCGAGCACGGCGCACGGGTCCAGCGCCAGGAAGGTCCCGGGCGCCAGGTCGTACCGGTCGTTGCCGGCGCCGATCCGCTTCAGCGCCTCGCCGAGCGCGGTCTTGGCCAGGTCGCAGGTGTCGGCGATGGCCGTCACGCCCAGTTCGGCCTGCGCCGGGAGCTGGACGGTCGCGTCGCACGTACTGCCCCCGACCTTGCTGAGCAGCACCGGCCTGCCGTCGAGGTCCCCGGCCGGGCTCCCGCCGTCCAAGGTGAACCGGTCGCCCAGCTTGAGCGTGACCTTCCCGGCGGAGCGCGGCCGGTAGTCGCAGCGGTCGAAGTACAGCGTGTCCTGGGCCTGCAGGGTGCCGACGCCGGTGAGGGAGACGCCGTTCAGCACCTTGCAGGGATCGGTGCGGCGCAAGGTGTCCAGGCTCGTCGGGTCCAGGTTCGCCGACGGCGGCGGCGGGTCCGCGCCGAAGACGTTCACCGCGATCAGGCTGCCCGCGGCGAGGGCGGCCACGGACGCCAGCACGACGGTGACCGGCACCCAGCGTCGCTTCGGCGGCCGCGGGACCGGCGGGGCCACGGGGGCGGGGACCGGCCAGGACAGCGCCGTGCGGACCGCGGCCTCCTGGCCCTCGATCAGCCGGTCCACCGCGGGCGGCCACGGCCGGGTGCCCGGCGCCACCGGGCCCAGGTGGTCCAGGATCCGGTGCGGCGCGGGACGCCGGGCCGGATCCTTGGCCAGGCACGGTTCCACGAGCGCGCGGATCTCCGGCGCCAGCCCGGTGAGGTCGGGCTCGGCGTGCACGACGTTGTAGAGCATCTGCGCGGTCGTCGCGCCGGTGAACGGGCCGCGGCCGGTCGCCGCCATCACCAGCAGGCCGCCGAGGGAGAAGACGTCGCTCGCCGGCGTCAGCGGCCGGCTTTCCGCTTGCTCGGGCGACATGAACGCGGGGGAGCCGATGATGCCGCCGGTGCCGGTGAGGTCGGCGCCGCCCTCGGTGGCGCGGGCGATGCCGAAGTCGATCACCCGCGGGCCGTCGCCGGTCAGGAGTACGTTGCCCGGCTTGAGGTCCCGGTGGATCAGCCCCACCCGGTGGATCTCGGTCAACGCGGACGCGAGGCCGACGGCGAGCCGTCGCACGGCGTCCACCGGCAGCGGGCCGGTGGCGTCGACGGCCTCCTTGAGGGACGGCCCGGTGACGAACACCGAAGCCAGCCACGGCGTCTCGGCGTCCGGATCGGCGTCCATCACGGCCGCGGTGAACGCGCCCGAAACCCGTTGCGAGGCCTGCACTTCCTGCCGGAACCGGGTGCGGAAGCGGGCGTTGTGCGCGAACTCCGGGTGCACCTGCTTGAGCGCGACGAGCCGGCCGTCCGGCGCCACGCCGAGCAGGACGCGGCCCATGCCGCCCTCGCCGAGTGCGGCGACCAGGCGGTATCGGCCGGCGGTCCGGGGGTCACCCGGCTCCAGCGGCCTCACGGTTTCGGCAGCCCGGACTTGACCGTCTTGGCGAAGTCCTGCGCCTGGCGGCAGGTCTCTTCGACGGTGAGCGAGCTGGCGGAGGTGCTGTAGCCGACGATCACGTTCTCCGAAGTTTTGTCGTCGTAGGGCCGGTGCCGCCAGGTGAGGGTGCAGTTCACCTTGGCGGGGTTGTACCGCTTCGTGGTGACGTAGGCGGTGACGCCGTCGAGGTCGGTGGTGGTGCTGGAGTCGTAGTACGAATCGGTGGTGCGGAACGGCGGGATGCCCCGTTCGAGCGTCACGGTGACGTCGCCCGCGACGGCCCAGTGGCATTCGTGCAGCCCGCGCGGCTCGACCTTGGTGACCGGCCCGACGATCCGCTGGGCGGTCGCGATCGGGACGAGCGGACAGGGGTCGATCGGGGCGAGGCTGCCGGCCGGCGTCGCCGAAGTGCTGCCGCGCAGGCGGTTCAGCGCCTCGCCGAGAGCGGCTTTCGCGACGTCGCAAGGGTTGTCGAACTTCTCGGCCGACCCTTCGGCCTCGACGCCGATCGTGGTGTCCGCGCGGTCCACCACCGGCACGGCGGCGGTGCAGCCACCGGCCTTCTCCTCGACGTTCAGCGGCAGGCCGTCCAGATCCCCGGCCGGTGTGCCCTTCGCGGCGACCGGGCCGCCGATCGTCAGGTCCAGCCACTGGCGCCGGGCGGTCTCGTAGGTGCAGCTGAACAGGTGGACGTCGATCTTCGGGGTGAGCGGGCCCGCCCCGGGTGCCGAGGGCAGCACCTTGCAGGGGTCGACGCCCCGGAGGCGGTCCGGGCCCAGCGGGTCCGGGTTCGGCGCGGACGTCGTGGTCACCGGTGTGGTGGCGGGCGGGCTCGCCGCGGTCGTGCCCGGGTCGTCGCCGGTCAGCGCGACGGTGGTGATCGTGCCGCCGATCACGGCTACCGCGGCCGCCGCGGCGAGCGCGCTCCGGAGGCCGCGCCGCCGTGGCTTCGGCGGTTTCGTGAGGACGTCCTGGACTTCGGCTCGGCGGCGCGCGATCAGGGCGTGCACGGCGGGCGGCCACGGGCGGGGGACCGGCGGCAACGGGCCGAGGAACTCGAGGATCCGCGCGGGCGACGGCCGTCGCCCCGGATCCTTGGCGAGGCACGGCTCGGCGACGGCGCGGACGTCCGGCGGGAGGGCCCGCAGGTCGGGGTGCGTGTGGACGACGTTGTAGAGCGACTGCGGCGCCGACGCCCCGGCGAACGGACTGCGCCCGGTCGCGGCGAGGACGAGGAGCGCGCCGAGGGAGAAGACGTCGCTCGCCGGCGTCAGCGGCCGTCCTTCGGCCTGCTCCGGCGACATGAACGCGGGCGAGCCGAGGATCGCGCCGGTGTGGGTGAGGTCGGTGCCGCCCTCGGCGGCGCGGGCGATGCCGAAGTCGATGACACGCGGGCCGTCTTCGGCGAGCAGGACGTTGCTGGGCTTGAGGTCCCGGTGCACCAGCCCGGCCCGGTGGATCCCGTCGAGCGCCGACGCCAGCCCGGCGGCGAGGTGCCGCACGTGCGCGGGCGGCAGCGGCCCGGTCGAGTCGAGCGCCTCCTGCAACGACGGCCCGGCGACGAACACGGAGGCCAGCCACGGCGTCTCGGCGTCCGGATCGGCGTCCATGACGGCGGCGGTGTAGGCCCCGGAAACGAGCCGCGAGACGTCGACCTCCCGCCGGAACCGTTCCCGGAACCCGGCGTCGTGCGCGAACCCCCGGTGCACCCGCTTGACAGCGGCGAGCCGGCCGTCGGGCGAGACGCCGAGCAGTACGCGCCCCATCGCGCCCTCACCGATCGCGGCGAGCAGCCGGTACCGCCCGACCTGCGCCGGCTCACCCGCACCCAACGGCTCCACACCCACCTCCGCGGGCGATCGTAGAGCGAACGAGTGACGCGGTGGCCGCGAATGTCCACATCGGTGGCGCCGATCACCCGGCGCGCCGGAGGTCGTGAGGGGCACCCTCAGGGACTTGAGCGCCGTGAGGGGCACCCTCACGGACCGGGAAGCCGGCGGCCCAGGGCGCAGACCCGACCCAGGCTCGGCTCGGGACCGGGGGCCGCCGGCTGAGGTCGTGAGTGTTTGGACGGGTTCTAACCCGTCAAACACTCACGACCGGCTGCGGGAGGCTGGCTGTGGGAGGCCGGCTGCGGAGGACTGGTCGCGGGTGGCTGGCTGTGGGAGACCGGCTGCGGGTGGCTGGCTGTGGGAGGCCGGCTGCGGAGGACTGGTCACGGGTGGCCGGCTGGGAGACCGGCTGCGGGAGGCCGGCTGCGGAGGACTGGTCGCGGGTGGCCGGCTGCGGGAGACCGGCCGCCAGAGCGCGGTCGCGGGAGACCGGCTGCCCGTGCACGGTCGGCGTTTCGTGCGCCGCACCAGCGAGTCCGCCGGCCCCGAGGCCGTGAGGGGCACCCTCAGGGACTTGAGCGCCCTGAGGGGCACCCTCAGGGACCTGAGCGCCGTGAGGGTGCCCCTCACGGACCGGAAGCCGTGAGGGGCACCCTCACGAAGACCTCGCCGGCAGGCGAGGTCAGGGGTGCAGGAGGATCTCCCCACCGCGCGGCGTTCCTCGAAGTCCGCGGCCGCCTCGGCTAGGGGGTACGTCCGGCCGAGCAGCGGAGGCGGCCCGCCGCCGGACGTCCAACTGCCCCTCGCCGGGCTCGGGCGTGGGTAGCGTGATGGGGCCAGGACCTCGGGCCCGCCGAACCGGGTGGCCGTGGTCGCTTCCGTCCCCCGAGTCTCGAACCTCGAAGACACTCGAGGTCAAGCGCGAAAGGACCACCCGTGCAGACTTCCGTCGGACTGCTCCACCCCGGGGCGATGGGCGCCGCGGTCGGCGCGCTTCTCGTGGACCGGGGTTTTCCCACCCGCTGGCTGCCCGCCGGGCGCGGTCCCGCCACGCGACGGCGGGCGGCGGAAGCCGGGCTCATCGAGGCCGCCGACCTGAGCGGCTGCGACGTCGTCCTCGGCATCTGCCCGCCCGCCGCCGCGGTCGACGTCGCCCGGGAGGTCGCCGCGAGCGGGTTCGCGGGCGTCTACCTCGACGCGAACGCCATCAGCCCCGGGCACGCGCGGGAGATCGAGGAGCTGTTCGACGGTCGGGCGAGTGTGGTCGACGGCGGGATCGTCGGGGCGCCGCCGCGGCACGACGGGTCCACGCGCCTCTACCTGTCCGGCAAGGACGCCGCCCGCGTCGAAAGCCTCTTCGCCGGGACTTTCCTCAAGCCGATCGTGCTCGACGGCCCGGTCGGGCGGGCCTCGGCGCTCAAGCTCGCGTTCGCCTCGTACAACAAGCTCACCTACGCGCTCGCCGCGCAGGCCCACGCCCTCGCGGCCCACCACGGCGTGGACGACGTCTTCCGCGAGCTCGCCGGGGCGGTCCGGCGGGACACCCCGCTCGGCGCGCCGGGCGCTCTCGAATCGGCGGGACAGCGCGCCTGGCGGTGGGAGGGCGAAATGACCGAGATCGCCGCCGCCTGCACCGAAGCGGGGCTGTCCCCGGCGCTGCTCACCGCCGCGCGGGAACTGTTCGGCCGCTGGCGCGACCACCGCGACGACGAAGGGGTGACGGCCGGCGAGCTGCTCGCCGCGCTGACCGTCACCCGGGACGTCACCTCAAGCGTCACCCAGCCGGGCTGACGTCGATCAGCACCTTCCCGGTCGCGCCCTCTTCCGACGCGACGTGCGCCTTCGCGGTGTCGGCCAGCGCGAACCGGTGGACCGGCACGCCCCGGTCGTCGCCGAGCCGCAGCGCGCCGTCGGCGAAGGCCGCGTTGATGTCCTCGGCGCCGGCTCGCAGCTTGTCCGCCCCGACCGTGTAGAGCACCAGGAACTGGTACCGCGTGTTCAGCCACAGGTTGGCGCCGAACTCCAGGCTGATCGTGCCGGTGCCCCGGTCGTCGCCGTAGGCCGCGACGGTGCCTCGGGCGCGCAGCACCTGCGCGTGCAGGGGAGCGTTGACGCCCAGCGCGACCTCGACGACCACGTCGACGCCGTCCGGCGCGATCTCGAGGATCCGGGTGGCGAGCTCCGGGTCCGGGTAGCGCAGCACGTGCTGGGCGCCGGCCGCGCGGGCGAGGGCGGCCTTCGCGTCGCTGCTGACCGTCGCGATCACCGTCGCGCCGGCCCAGCGGCCGAGCTGGATCGCGGCGTTGCCGACCGCGCCGGCGCCGCCGCTGACCAGCACCGTCCGGCCGGCCAGGGCGCCGGGGGAGAGGCGCGACGGGCCGTCCTCGGCGACGGTGAGCGCGCGGTGGGCGGTCAGGGCCGGGATGCCGAACCCGGCGCCTTCGTCGAAGCCGACGCCGTCGGGCAGCGCGGCGAGCTTCCCGGCGGGCAGGACCGTGTACTCCTGGGCGGTGCCCGACTCCGGCGCGTGCGTGCCGGCGAGGAGCGTCCAGACCCGATCGCCGGGGGCGAAGCCGGTCACGTCCGGGCCGACCGCGTCCACGACCCCGGCGCCGTCCTGGTTGGGGACGGTGTCCGGTACTTCGGTCCCGGCCTCGGCGCCCCGGCCCTGCCGGGCCTTCCAGTCGGTGGGGTTGACGGCGGACACCACGAGCCGGACGCGGACCTCGCCGGGCCCGGGCTCCCCGGCGTCCCGCTCCGACAGCGACAGCTCTTCGGGTCCGCCGTGGCGGCGGTAGACGACAGCTTTCATGACCCGTGCAATCCCGCCGGGCCCCCGGGTTATTCCCGGCCCGCCGGAATTGGATGACGTGCGGAAATGCCGGGCGTTTCCGGTCCCGGCCGGAAAATGGCGGGTAAACGCGCGCGGTAGGGGTGATCCCCCGGCCGGGCGATTTTCGGTGTTGCCCGAGCGAAATCGGCCCGCGCCCCGGAAACTGGGCGCGTGGGAGAGGAATTGCGCACATCGCGCGAAGAGCGGTCGAAGCGTGACGAAGGTGAGCCGACGCCCATCTTCGACGCCGTGGCCAGCGCGGCCCGCGCGGGTTCGGCGGAGAACGCGAATAAGGGGAATCCGGCGGGCGGGGCCGAATCGGGGCGGTGACCGGCGGGAATGGCCCGGTCGCCGATCGGTTTTCGGGCGTGCCGGTGGCGAGGGAGGTGCCGATGCGTGCCTGGCGGGGCCTGGCCGTGACGTATGCGGTGGTCGCGGTGATACAGGTCTACCTCGCCGTGACGACGGGGGTCGTCTGGGCGGTGGCACTCGCCGCCGTCTTCCTGCTGGTAGCGGTGGCGTGCGGCCTCGCGGCGTGGCGGCCGCGCGGCGGGCACCGCGGAACTTGAGGCAGATTGTTCGACGTCCGCGCGGAAGCTGTAGCATCTTGGCTGCACGTGCATCTGCGGGTGAGGAGCAGGACGTTGGCGGGCGTCGTGAACAGCATGATCGCTGCCGAGTACGCGGCGGGAGCGTCCATCTCGGAGCTGGCCGAGCGCTGGGGCATCGACCCGCGCCAGGTCGTCGAACGGATCTCCGCGGCCGACGGGGCCTGACGCCGGCGCGGCTCAGATGGCGCGTTCCCCCTTGCCCAGCACCACGATGCCGCCTTCGCTCACGTGGTAGTGCCCGCGGTCGCGAGCCAGGTCCACGCCGATGTGCGCGCCCGGCGGGACCACCACGTTCTTGTCCAGGATCGCCCGGCGCACCACCGCGCCGCGGCCGACGCGGGCGCCGTCCAGCAGCACCGAGCCCTGGACGACCGCGCCGTGCTCGACGAGGACGTCGGGCGAGAGCACCGAATCGACGACCTGCGCGCCCGAGATGATGCAGCCGGGGCTCACGATCGATTGGTTCGCCGAGCCGCCCTCGACGAACTTCGCCGCCGCGCGCTGGCCGGGGTGGGCCAGGATCGGCCACTTGCGGTTGTAGAGGTTGAAGATCGGGTGCGTGGAGATCAGGTCGGTGTGCGCGTCGTAGTAGCTGTCGATCGTCCCGACGTCGCGCCAGTAGCCGTGGTCGCGTTCGGTCTCGCCGGGCACGACGTTGCCGCTGAAGTCGTAGACCGCCGCCTCACCGGACTTCACCAGCGCCGGGATGATGTCGCGGCCCATGTCGTGGTGCGACGCGGCGTTCTCGGCGTCGGCGTGCAGCGCCTCCAGCATCACCTTCGTCGTGAAGATGTAGTTGCCCATCGACACGTACGACTCGTCGGGGGAGTCCGGCAGGCCCGGCGGGTCGGCGGGCTTCTCCAGGAACGCGTCGATCATCAGGCCGTCGGTGGTGCGGATGACGCCGAACGAGCTCGCCTCGGCGCGCGGCACCCGGATCCCGGCGACCGTGACGCCGGCGCCGGAGGAGATGTGGGTCTCCAGCATCTGCCGGGGGTCCATCCGGTAGATGTTGTCCGCGCCGAACACCGCGATGTACTCGGGGTCCTCGTCGTAGACCAGGTTGAGGCTCTGGTGGATGGCGTCGGCGCTGCCCTGGTACCAGCGCGGGCCCAGCCGCTGCTGCGCCGGCACCGGCGTGACGTACTCGCCGGTGAGCGCCGAGAGCCGCCACGTCGTCGAGATGTGCCGGTCGAGCGAGTGCGACTTGTACTGCGTCAGCACGCACAGCCGCCGGATCCCGCCGTGCACCAGGTTCGACAGCACGAAGTCGACCAGCCGGTGCACACCCCCGAAGGGCACGGCGGGTTTGGCGCGGTCGGCGGTGAGCGGCATCAGGCGTTTGCCCTCGCCGCCCGCGAGCACGATGCCCAGAACGTCGGCTCCACTGTTCACGAGGACCTCCCGCACGCTTCGTAGAGGGCGACCGTCTGCTCGGCGATCGCCTTCCAGCCGAACTCGCCGACCGCGCGCTCGCGGCCGGCGGTACCCATCGCGGCGGCCCGGTCCGGGTCGCCCACCAGCTCGTTGAGGGCCGCGCCCAGCCGCGCCTCGTACCCGGCGGTGTCCGCCTCGTCGTAGTGCACCAGCAGGCCGGTCCGGCCGTCGTCGACGACCTCCGGGATCCCGCCGACGTCGCTGGCGACCACGGCCGTGCTGCACGCCGCCGCCTCCAGGTTCACGATGCCGAGCGGCTCGTAGACCGACGGGCAGGCGAACACGGCGGCGTGGGTGAGCAGCTGCACGACCTCGGGCCGCGGCAGCATGTCCGGGATCCAGCGGACGCCGGTTCGGGTCTTCTCCAGGTCGGCGACCAGGCCGCGGAACTCGGCGTCCAGCTCGGGGGTGTCCGCGCCGCCCGCGCACAGCACCAGCTGCGTGTCCGGGTCGAGTGCGGCAGCGGCCCGGACCAGGTGCGGGACGCCCTTCTGCCGGGTGATCCGGCCGATGAACAGCACGTAGGGCCGGTCCGGGTCGACGCCGTGCTTCGCGAGGACGTCGGTGCCCGGGTCGGGCCAGTAGAGGGCGGTGTCGATGCCGTTGTGGATCACGTGGACGCGCTCGGGCGGCACGGCCGGGTACGCGGTGAGCACGTCCTGGCGCATGCCGGCGCTGACCGCGACGATCGCGTCGGCCGACTCGTAGGCCTCGCGTTCGATCCAGGACGAGACGCGGTAGCCGCCGCCGAGCTGCTCGGCCTTCCAGGGCCGCAGCGGCTCCAGCGAGTGCGCGGTGACCACGTGGGGAATGCCGTAGGTCATCTTGGCCAGGTGGCCGGCCAGGTTCGCGTACCAGGTGTGGCTGTGCGCGAGGTCGTGGCCGTCGAGGGCGTTCGCCATCGAGACGGCGATGTCCATGGTCGTGAACGCCGGCTGTCGGTAGCCGTGCGGGTCGGTGTGCCCGGTCGCGTCCGGCCGGTCCGGGCCCCAGCAGTGCACGTCGAGGTCGACGAGCGACCGCAACTCCCGGGCGAGGAACTCCACGTGGACCCCGGCTCCGCCATAGACCTCCGGCGGGTACTCCCGGGTGAGCAGGCCGACCTTCATGAGGAGAACCCTATGGCCTCACCACCCTGCGGCGCAGTCTGGCGTCCCGGCGAATCTCCAGGAGTTTCCGGTGACCGATGCGGTAGGGGCCGTCAGAGGCCGTAGAGCCGGGTCCAGTTCTCCCGTGAGGTCAGCTCCGGCACGGCGCCCTGGTACCGCGCCTGCGCCCCGGCGCCCTCCTTGCGCAGCCGCTGGATCACCCGGACGCCGCGTTTGGCCAGGTCGAAGGTCTTGGCGCGGTCGTAGGAGCGGACGCGGACGCCGTCCTGGTTGGCGTCGGTGACGACCACCGTCGAGAACAGCGACGTGTGCCACCAGTGGGCCTCGTCGGCCGGGACGGCGCCGAGCCCGAAGCGGTGGCGGCCCCGGGTCTGGTCGAGCAGCCGCTTGAGCAAGATCACCACGGTCCGGCTCGGCGGCGGGGCGCTGTTGATGATGCCGATGTCGTTGGACGCGATCCCGGGGACGTCGGTGGCCTTGTGGCGCTTGGTCTCCGGGTACTGGTCGCGGATCCGGCGGATCTCCTTCATCGCTTCCACGCCACCGTCGCGCAGGACTTCAGGGCCTTCGAGGAAGTCCTCCACGGCCTTGATCAGCGTCGCGGACAGCCCGTACTGCATCCCGAGCAGGTACCGCACCAGCTGCGCGAGCAGGACGCGGGAGAGCAGGTTGAGGTTGAACGGGGAGTGCAGCGCGGCGGTGATGATGGAGTTGCGCAGGTTGAAGTAGCGGTGCCACTCGTCCCAGTCCTTCATGTGGAAGTCCGCGTGCCACACCCCCGCACCCGGCAGCGTCACCGTCGGGAAACCGTGCGCGCGGGCCCGGTAGGAGTACTCCGCGTCGTCCCACTGGAAGAAGAACGGCATCGGATACCCGGTGGCCTGCACCACCTCGTACGGGATCAGGCACGACCACCAGCCGTTGTACCCGGCGTCCAGGCGGCGTTCCTGCCGGTTCGGCTTCAACGTCTCCTCGTCCACCCCGAGCAGGTCCGCGGTGGTCAGGGAGTGCTCGACCGGCTGACCGGGCTCGAGGGTGTTGAGGCGGGCGTATTCGGCGCCGACGTGGAGCTGGTTGGGGTGGAACAGGTTCAGCATCTGCCCGCCGACGATGATCGGGTTGGCGGCGCGGTTGGAGAACGCCGTCATCCGGATCACCAGGTCCGGCTCGAGCAGCACGTCGTCGTCCATGAACAGGACGTTGGCGTGGGCGGTGGCGGTGTGCCCGGCGACCTCGTAGAGCCCGCGGGTGAACCCGCCGGCGCCACCGAGGTTCGGCTGCTTGATGTAGTGCAGCTTCTCCCCGAGGTCCTTGACGACCTGGTCGAACCCGTCACGGGATTCGACGAGGTCGGTGCCCTGGTCGGCGACGTAGATCGCGTCGAGGGTGTCCAGCGACGACACGTCCGCGGCCAACGCCTGCAGGTTTTTGAGGCAGTCGTCGGCGCGGTTCATGGTGCAGATGGTGACCGCGGTCGGGCGGATCGTCTCGGGCGCTTCGACGGTCCAGCGGACCTGCTCGACGCGCAGGGTCTGGCCGCCTTCGGTTTCCAGGTCGAGCCAGAGCGCGCCGCCGTCGTAGAACTTGTCCAGCTTCCCGGTGAGGGCGATCTTGTGCTGGGTGACGTCGGTGACCTGCTCGGCCTCGATGACCCGCGGTTCACCTTCGACGTCGGAGGCACCCATGGACAGCAGCCCGGTTCCGGTCACGACGGCCTCGACCGAGACTTCGGTGACGGTGGTCCAGCGCTGCCAGTAGGAGGCCGGGAACCGCCCGAAGTACGTGTTACCGGACACCCTCGTGCCCGGGTCCAGCCGGATCGAGCCGCGGTCCCGGATCGCCGAACCGGTGCGGACCTCGGCGTAGAGGTCTTTGCTGACGATCGGCGCCGGGCCCGCGTACAGGCCGCGCTGCGCGGTGAGGTCGGTCATGTGCTCAAGCTCCGCTTCCGTTGCCCCGGACGAGATACAGCTGCTGGGTGCCGGCCCACGGGGACGTCAGCGTCCAGTGGGCCAGCGCTTCCGGCGGCGGGTCGCCGCGCACCAGGGCGTAGTCGGTGACGATCGGCCGGTCGCCGTGGTCGAAGTACCGGAAGTTGACGTCGACCAGCGCGCGGCCGAGCGCGCCCAGGTGGGCCTGGCGCTCGGTGATGGCCGGGCCGACCGCGCCGCGGTCGTCGAAGAGGTCGACGATCGCGCAGCCGCAGCTGTAGGCGAGCACGCCGATCTCCCCGCCGCTGCGGACCGTGCCGCCGCCGACCAGCCGGCCCAGCTCCGGGCCGATCCGCTCGTAGTCCGCCGTCGAGTCGTGGTTGGACATCAGCGGCGCGAACGGCCGCGGCAGGCCGTCCGAGACGTAGAAACCCACGCTCAGGACCAGCACGCCGGTGACGGCGACCGCGCCGGCCACCCGGGCGGGCACGCGCACGCTGGCCGCCGCGGCGGCGGCCAGGAAGAGCGTCACCGTGACCAGGCTCGGGCCGTAGTACCAGTGGTAGGGCGGCACGTGCAGCCGCGTGTAGGCCAGGTAGTGCGCGAGCCCGGCCGGCACCAGCGGGGCGAACGGCAGCACCTTCGTCCATTGTGGACCACGGCGGCCGGAGCCGGCCAGCCACAGCAGGAAGGCGCCCAGTGCGAGGGCGGCGGGCAGGAACGACAGCGCCGTCGCCCACGGGAAGACCCGGGCGTACAGTCCCGCGCCGTTGCCGAAGTCCCAGGTACCCCAGGATTTCTGCAGTGTCTTGATGATCACCGTGTCCGGCACCGCCGACCCGAGCACCACCCAGCTGAAGGCGAACCAGGGGAGGGCGACGGCCGCCGCGGCGAGCACCGTCTGCCAGGCCTTCTCCCAGAACCGGCGGCGCAGCAGGAAGAGCACCAGGGCGACCACGACCAGGTCGAGCCGGACCAGCGCGACCAGGCCGGTCAGCACGCCGAACGCGATCGGCCGCCGTTCGCCGGCGCACACCAGCAGCCAGGCGATCCCGGCCGCGCCGAGCTCGACCTCCAGCCCGATCGAAGACAGCAGCAGCGGGTTCACCGTGAGCAGCGCGACGGCGGCCGGCGCGAACCAGGCCGGCAGGCCCGCCCGCGTCCCGGTCCGGCGCAGCGCGAGGACCAGCGCCACCTGGCAGAGCACGAACAGCACACCGCACGCCAGCGCGGCGTCCCGCAGCACGAACGTCAGCACGGCGAGCAGCAGGACGTTCAACGGTGACGTCGCGGTGTTCGACGTCTCGGCCGTGATCAGGCCCCAGTGCCCGTGGAAGGCGACGTTGCGCGCGTAGGACAGCGTGATGAACGTGTCGTCGATCAGGTGCGGGCGCACCGCGGCGAACACCAGCGCCGAACCCGCGGCGACGGCTACGGGCAGCACCCAGCGCCGTGGGGTGCGGGGCCGCCGTTCGGGAGCCGCGTCCACAGCGGGCGCCCGATGGGCGACGCTCACGGCTCGCGGGTGAGGACGAAGTGCCCGACGCCCTTGGCCGCCGAGTACACCTGCCAGCTGTCCGGCCCGGTGGCCGGGCCCGAGGCGTACTGCAGCCGGTAGTCCCGCTTGCGGGGCGTGGCCGAGCGGTCCAGCCAGTGGTAGTTCACCCGCAGCGCCAGGCTCATCACCGGGCTCGCCGTCGCGATCCGTTGCTGGACCAGCGAAACGGCCTCGCCGCGATCGGAAAAGACGTCGAGGATGGCGCACTGGCAGTAGTAGGCCAGGGTGCCGATCTCGCCGGGACTGGCGACGCTCGCGCCGTCGAGCCGCTTGCCGAGCTCGGTGCCGACCCGGGCGTAGTCCTGCGCGCTGGCCCAGTTCCCGAACACGACCGGCGACTTCCAGGGCAGGCCCTGCGAGGCGTCGACCGCGGCGCCGCCCAGCACCAGCACCCCGGTCAGGCCCAGCGCGAGCAGCGGGGGACCGGTCCGCAGCGCCGGCTTCTCGTGCGCCTGGGCGTACCAGCTGCCGAACGCGGCGACGGCGAACGCGCTCGTCGCCGTCACCGGCGCCACGTAGTACCAGTGGAACGGGCCCACGCCGAGGTAGGAATAGGCGATGTAGTAAACGATCCCGCCCGCGGCCAGCGCCGCGACCGGGCCCAGCGGCGGGAAGTCGGGCCAGCGGACGGCGAACCGCGCCGCGGCCCACCCGGCGAGCGCGACCACGCCGACAACGGCCGGCAGGAACGACACGAGCACGGTGACCGGCCAGCCCAGGTAGTACATCATCGGCCCGGTGCTGTAGCTCCACGGCGCGAACAGCCCGGCCTGCGACTGCTTGATCACCAGCGTGTCGGGCACGAACGAGCCGAACGCGATCCAGCTGACCAGGAACCACGGCGCGGTCGTCAGGACCGCGAAGCCCACCGCGGGCAGCAACCGCCGCCGGATCGCGGGCGTGCCGAGCGCGATCACCACGACGAACACGACAAGGTCGAGCCGGGTCAGGATGGCCAGCCCGGCGGCGACGCCGAACCAGACCGGCCGGCCTTCGAGCGCGAGCGCCGTCAGCACCAGCAGGACGGCGGGGATGAGCAGGACTTCCAGCCCGATGGCAGACAACACGAACGGGTTCAGCAGCACCAAGGTGACGCCGAGCACACCCGCCGCCGTCGGCAGCGACAGCACCCGCCCGATCCGCTGCCACGCCCAGCCGAGCGCGCCGCCGCACACCACCGTCAGCACGCCCAGCGCGATCACCGGGTGCGCGCCGCCGAAGATCCGCGTCACCAGCGTCAACGCGCCGAGCAGCAGGATGTTCAGCGGCGACGTCGCGGAGTTCGCCGGGGAACCGGGAATCATGCCCCATTCACCGTGTTCCGCGAGGTTTTTCGCATACGCGAGGGTGATGTAGCTGTCGTCGGTCAGGCTGCCTCGCACCACGAGGAAGACCAGCGCGCCCAGCATCGCCCCGAAAACGGGCAGCAACCAGCCCCGCGACACTCTCGTTTTCCCGTTTTCTACCGCAAGCACCCGTTCACCTCGCGGATCCGCCACCTGTGCGGAGTCCGCCATCTGCCCGATCGACATGCCCCGGGGACCGTAATGACACTTCATTACAGGAGTGCTACGCCCTTGTTAGGTCCACGGGCCCGCGAGGTACTTCACCCGATGGTGACACGCTGCCCGTGAGGCCGCAGTGTGAAATATCGGTCCATTGTGGATATACGTGTCTGGTCAGCGGGTGCGGCGGCGGACGGTCACGAGCACGAGCGCGGCACCCCCGGTGACCAGCAGCGCACCGAGACCGAGCAGCGGGCCGACGTCGATTCCGGTGTCCGGCAGGCGGCCGGAGCCGCCGCCGGTGTCCGGCACCGGCACCGGCACCGGCTGCGGGGTGCTGCTGGACGACGTGGTGTCCACGGGACTCGTCGTCGTGTCGCCGGTGGTGCTGGTCGGCGCGGTGGACGTGCTCGTGGCCGTGGTGCTCGTTGCCGTGGTGGTCGTGTCCGTCGTCGGTGCCGTGCTGGTGGTCGTCGGCTCGGATGTGCTGGTGGTCGGTTCCGTCGTGGTGGGAGCCGTTGTCGTGGTGGGCTCGGTCGTGGCCGGGCCGGTGGTCGACGTGGTGGGGGATGTCGAAGTCGTCGATGTGGTCGTCGTCGTGCTGGTGCCCGGTGTGGTGGTTGGCGGCTCGGGCTTCGTGCACGACGGCAGGTCGCCGGTGAACGGGTACGCGTGGAACTCCTGGCCGCTGCCGGGGCCGGCGCTCGAGCCGTGCACAAGGTTGCCCGTGGTGAAGAACCGGCCGTTGCTGCCCGGGAGCGTCATCGTCGTGGTGCCCTCCGGGTTGCCGGCCAGCACGCTGCCCTGGAACTGGCCGCTGCCGGTGAGGGTGAGTGTCGTGGCGTCCGGGATGTTCCACAGCAGCCGGGAGCGGAGCTTGTTCAGCGGGTCGTTGTCGTCGAGGGTGCCGCTGTAGGTGTTGATCGTGCGGGGGCCGCCGGTGAGGTTGACCAGCACCGTGGCGCCGGCCGGGATGCCGTCGAACGTGATGCCCTGCGTGCTGCCGCCCGGCCCGGCGATGTCGGCGGTGAGGTTGAAGACCTGCAGCGCGGACTTGCCGTCGCCGGTGAAGAGCGTCTGGTAGCCCTGGTTGACCACCGTTCCGGTGGCGGGCCGCGGCGCGCCGTCGACGCGGGCGTAACACCGGCTCGCGGCCGTCAGGTCCTCGCGCAGGCCCGCGTACGGCTTCATCGCCGCGGGGTCGTGGACGACGGTGCCGAGCACCGTGCCCGTCACCGACCCGGCGTGGCGGACCACGCCGCCGCCCGAGTCGCCGACGGCGTCGAGCCGCTGGGTGTCGGCGACGGTGAGGTCGCCACCCACGGTCAGGAAGTCGGCGCCGTCCGGCGGTGGCACGCGCGAGCCGACCCCGGCCACGCCGACGTTGTAGATCGACGAGCCGGACGTCTTGCGCAGCGTGAAGTCGCCGCCGACGACCACCCGGCCCTCGGCCTCGGCCGCGCTGCCGGTGACGCGCATGGTGCCGCCGACGAAGACGTTGACGCCGTTGTCGCGCCCGGCGAACGACCCGTTCCCGACCGGCGGGAAGATGGCGGGGCAGCTGCCCGGCACGCACGGGCCCAGGCCGCCGGGCAGCGGGTCGGCGTGCGCGGACCACGGCGCGGGGAGGGCGAGCAGCACGAGCCCGCAGGCCGCCAGCGCGGCCAGAGCGGCATGGGTCACGCGCACGGGATCCCCTCCCTGTCCAGCATTGGTCCACTGTGGACGCTTCGACCGGACGATAACCGCCTGACCCGCGACGATCCGCCCATCGAGCGGTTATCCACCCGATGGGGGTCACCCGGGCGGCACTGGCCGTGCCCGGCGTCACAGCCTCGGGTTGAGTAGCACCGGAACAACTAAATTGAGTCCGTAGTTGTCAACTTTGCGAAGGCGGGCCACCACCGCCCCGGCCACGAACCCCTGGTGGGAAGGAGACCCGAAATGGTGCTGCGTACCGATCCGTTCCGCGACTTCGACCGGCTGAGCCGGCAGTTCTTCGGCGCCACCGGCACGGCGAGCCGCCCGGCGAGCGTGCCGATGGACGCCTACCGCGACGGCGACGACTTCGTCGTCCAGTTCGACCTGCCCGGTGTCACGCCCGGCTCGATCGACCTCGACGTCGAGCGCAACGTCCTGACCGTGCGCGCCGAGCGGCCCGCCAATCCGGCCGAAGGCGCTCAGTACCAGGTCAGCGAGCGTCCGCGCGGGGTGTTCACCCGCCGCCTGCTCCTCGGTGACACCCTCGACGCCGACCGCATCGAAGCGGACTACGACGCCGGCGTGCTGACCGTCCGGATCCCGGTGGCGCAGCGGGCCCAGTCCCGCCGCATCACCGTCGGTTCCGGTGCGGCGAAGGAAGAGATCACCGCCTGACCGCCACGAAGAGCCGGCCCCGGACGTCCGGGGCCGGCTTTCGCGCGTTCGGCGACCGGCCACTGTGGACGGCGTTACCCTGGGGCGGTGAACGCCCCGCGGATCCTGGTCGTCGAGGACGCCGAAGCGATCCGCGTCGCGGTCGAGACGGCGCTGGCGACGGCCGGGTTCGCCGTCCGGTCCCTGCCCGACGGCGCCGGGCTGGAGGCCGAACTGTCGCGCGCCCGCCCGGATCTCGTGGTGCTGGACGTGATGCTGCCGGGCCGCGACGGGTTCGAGCTGCTGCGCCTGATCCGCCGTGTGTCGGCCGCCGGCGTCGTGATGCTGACCGCGCGCGACGGCGTCGAGGACCGGCTGCGCGGCCTCGGCGACGGCGCCGACGACTACGTCGTGAAGCCGTTCGTGCTGGCGGAACTGGTCGCGCGGGTGACGGCCGTGCTGCGCCGGACGGGGCGCACGCAGGCGGCCGTGGAGATCGGCGACCTGGTGGTCGACGTCGAGGGCGGCCGCGTCCGGTACGGCGCCGCCGAGGTCGAGCTGACGTCGACCGAGTGGAAGCTGCTGGTGTACTTCGCCCAGCACCGCGACCGGGTGGTCGGCAAGACGCAGATCCTGACCGCGGTGTGGGGCTACGGCGACTACGCGGCGAACCTCGTCGAGGTGAACGTGAGCACGTTGCGCCGCAAGCTGGAGGCGCACGGCCCGCGCGTGCTGCACACCGTGCGCGGCCAGGGGTACGTCCTGCGCGGCGAGCCGTGACCGGGCTGCGGACGGTGTCGCTGCGCCGCCGGGTCACCGTCACCGTGCTGGTGGTGCTCGCGGTGGTGCTGGTCGCCGTCGGGTTCGTCGTGGACACGGTGTTCCGCGCCCAGGCCGAGAAGGACGTCAACGGCCTGCTCACCGCCCGCGTGCAGCTGGCCCAGCAGCTGGCGAAGCAGAACGTGCCGCCGCAGAACCTGCTGCGGCGGATGGAAACCCGCGGGGTCCAGGCGTCGCTGGCGCTGCCGGACGGCACGTTCCTGGGTGCGGCCGACCTGCCGCCCGCCGACCGGATCCGCCAGGTCCGCGCGACACTGACCGGCCCGCCCCGGATCAACGGCGCGAAGCTGACGCTGACCGCGGACGAGACCCTCGTGGCGGCCGCCGAGCAGAGCCTGCGGTGGGTGCTGCTGGCCACCGGGCTGGCCGCGCTGCTCGTCGCCGCGGTCGCGTTGCTGCTGGCCGTCCGGTTCGCGCTCGCCCCGCTGGACGCGATGACCCGCCTGGCCCGCTCGATCGTCTCCGGCGGTCGCGGTGGCCGGCTCGCGCCGGAGCGGACGACGACGGAGCTGGGTCGCGCGGCGGCCGCGTTCGACTCGGCGCTCGACGCCCTCGAAGGCGCCGAGCGGACGGCGCGGGCGTCCGAGGCGCGCACCCGGCGGTTCGTCGCGGACGCCGCCCACGAGCTGCGGACGCCGTTGGCCGGCGTGCAGGCGGCGGCCGAAGCCCTGCTGCAGCTGCCCCCGGGCGCCGACCCGACCCGGTTGCAGCTGCTGGTGGTCCGCGAGTCGCAGCGGGCCGGGAAGCTCGTCGCGGACCTCCTGGACCTGGCCCGTCTCGACGCGGGCGCGGACCTCGAACGCGCCCCGGTGGCGCTGCTCGCGCTGGCCCGGGCCCAGGCCGACCGCGTGGGACTGACGGCGCCGGAGGTGACGGTCGAGGTCACCGGCCCGGACGCCCGCGTGCTCGGCGACAGCGCCCGGCTGACGCAGATCCTGGCCAACCTCACCGACAACGCGGTCCGCGCGATGGCCGGCCACGGCACGCTGACCCTCGAGGTCGCGCCGGACGGCGTGACGGTGACCGACACCGGCCCGGGCGTCCCGGGTCACGAGCGGGAGCGGATCTTCGACCGCCTGGTGCGGCTGGACGAGGCCCGCGGCCAGGGTGGTTCGGGGCTGGGGCTGCCGATCGCGCGGGGTTTCGCGCGGGCGCACGGCGGCGACCTGTGGTGCGAGGCGGCGCCGGGCGGGGGAGCGCGCTTCCGGCTGGCCGGGCTGCCGCCGGCGTGAGGCGTCAGGCGAACAAGCCCGTCAGCCGGCCGCGGTGGCCCGGCAGGACCTGACCCGCGTCCGAGCCCAGCACGTCCTCCACCATCGTCGCGTAAACGTCGCGGAAGTCCGTGGTCAGCTTGAGGTCGCCGTCGTCGAGGTCGCTCAGGCTCGGCTCGGCGCCGTGGAAGCCGCCGTGGACGTTGGCGCCCAGCACGAACATCGGGCCCGCAGTGCCGTGGTCGGTGCCCTGGCTCGCGTTCGCCGTCACCCGCCGGCCGAACTCCGAGTAGACCATCACCACCGCCTGCTTGCCGCGGTCGGTCTTCGCGAGCCGCTGCGCGAACGGCGTCAGCGCGCCGTCCAGCTCCGTGAGCAGCCGCTGCTGGGTGCCGCGCTCGTCGGCGTGGGTGTCGAAGCCGCCCAGCGACACCGAATACGCCCGCGACGGCACCCCCGCCTCGATCAGCCCGGCGACGACGTCGAGCTGAGCGGCCAGCTCTCCCTTGCGCGGCTGGGCTTTCCCCTTGTCCTTCGCAGACGCGTGCGCCCCGAGCGTCGCCACCGCGCGGTGCAGGTCACCGACCGACCGGGCCGCCCTGGCCTGCCAGTAGCCCTCGCCGGCCTGGGCCGCGCCGAGGCCCTGGAACGCCGTCCCGAGCGCGCCCTTCGGCAGGGCGAGCCCGCCGACCGGCAGGGACGCGGCCGCGGTCCGGGCACCGGCCAGCAACGGCGGCAGCACCGGGTCGACCGACACCGCGCGCAGCGGGTCGTCGCCGGTCGCGTCGAGCCAGCGGCCGAGCCAGCCGGTCGGCACCGACGTCTCCGGCGACGCCGTCTGCCAGATCGCCATCGACCGGAAGTGGCTGTGGTCCGGTTTCGGGTAGCCGACCCCGCGCAGGATCGCCAGCTGCCCGCCGTCCCAGAGGCTCTTGAACCCCTTCAGGCCCGGGTTGAGCCCGAGCCCTTCGCCGACGTCGAGCACCTCTTCGGGTTTGTAGGCCAGCTCGGACCGGGCGTTCTGGTACACGCTGTCACCCGCCGGGACGACCGTGTTGAGGCCGTCGTTGCCGCCGTAGAGGGTGACGACCACGAGCACCCCGGCGTTCGGGTCGAGGGGGTTCTCCTGCGCGGCCGACATCAGCCGCGCCCAGTCGACCTGGGTCGCGCCGGCGGCGAGCGCCGCGGCGGCCGTCACCCCGGTCGCGGTGAGGAACCGGCGTCGGTTGACCTGCACGATCGTCACCCACTCACTACGTATTCGGGGGCACAGGCGGCCACGGTGGCCAGCTGGCGGACGTCGCCGGCGACCCCGGCCAGCGCGGCCCGGGTCCGGTCCGACCACGCGTCGACGCCGAGGAGCTCGCCGATCGCGCCGGCTTTGTCCGACGCTTTCGCGACGGCGCCGAGGTCGGCGTGCGCGGCGATCAGCTGGGCCAGGTGCAGCCGGGCCACGCCGGCGGACGTCGTCAGCCAGGCGCCGCCCGCCGCCCAGCCCCCGACGCTGGGCGGCAGGAACGGCACCTGACCGAGCCCGCGCAGCCCGGCCGGCAGCTGCGCGCGGGTCTTTTCGTCGAGCGAACCGGGCCGCACGCCGAACGCGCGCAGCAGGCCCGCCAGCCATTCGACCGGCTGCTTGACCAGCGACGTCGCGCTGTCGTGGAACGCCGGCTCGGCGGTGATCGCCCGCAGCAGTGCCCGGATGTCGCGGCGGCTGCCGTAGGCGGCGACCAGCCGGTTCAGGACGTCGGCCGCGGGCGGCGCCGAAGACACCAGCCGGAACCAGAGCCGGCCGGCGACGAACGGCGCCGACTCCGGCCGGCCCAGCACCAAGTCCACAAAGGACTGTGCGGCGAAGTCGCCGGTGGCGCCGAGGATGTGCTTCTCGCCGTTGTCGTGCCGCTTCGGCACCAGCTTCGCGGTGGTCGTGTCGCGCTGGGCCGTCCACCCGGTGAGCGCCCGCGCGGCTTCGCGGACGTCGTCCTCGGTGTAGTGACCGACGCCGAGGGTGAACAGCTCCATGAACTCCCGGGCGAGGTTCTCGTTGGGCTTGCCCGCCTTGTTGCTGTTGCCGTCGAGCCACAGCAGCAGGGCCGGGTCGACGACCATCACCCGCGCCAGGTCGGTGAAGCTGCCGAGCGCGTGGTCCCGCTGGGCCTGGTTCTGCGCCAGCATCAGCTCCGGGCTGCGGACCTTCTGCTCACTCGTGGCGAAGTGCCCGTGCCAGAACCAGGTCAGCCGTTCCACCGACGCGACGTCGGTGGCGGTCATCCGGTCCAGCCACCAGAGCGTGGCCTGGGCGGCCTGCGCCTGCAGCTGCTTGGTCGCCTGCTGCTTCGCGGCCTTGTCCTGTTTGCCCGGGCGCTCGGGCGGCGCGCCGAGGGCGGGCATCGGCGTCGCGGCCGCCCCGGCATCGGGGCCGGTGCCCAGCAACCGGTCGCGGGTCTCGGCGAACCCGCGGTCGAGGTCGCCGGGCCGCGGGCCGAAGCCGAGCCGGTCGTGCAGCCGTCGCACCGCCGCTCGTTCGGAGAGGACCACCATGACCCCGATCCTGGGGCGCCCGGCCCGGGACCCGCGAGCGTGCGGCGGGTTTCTTCAGCCGATCCACAGGCGAGGTCAGCAGGCGCGCGTCGCCGGCTCCCCGCCGAGCGCCGTGACGGCCGCGTCGAGGTCTTCGTACAGCGGCAGCAGCCCGTCCAGGCCGAGGATCGCGAGCGGCCGCGCCACCGTGACCCGGTCGGCGGCGAGCGCCCAGGGCACGCCGCGCGCGCGAGCGGCCCGGTGCGTCTCGAGGAGAACGCTGAAGATGAGGGAGTCGCAATAGGTGGCGGCGCTCAGGTCCGCGACGACCCCGCGGGCGCAGTCGCGGACGGCGGCGAGCAGCGCCTGCCGCATCCGTGGCGCGCAACCGAGGTCGAGGTCGCCGGCGCAGCGGACGGTCACGATCCCGGCGTCGCCGGTGCTCCCGATAACGGGCGCGGTGTGCTGATCGGTCATGCGGTCGTCTTCCGTGCTCGACGGTGGAACGGCTCCCCGGCATGGTGGTACCCCCGCGACCGGAAAATCACACGGCCTTCGTCCGCCCGGGAGAGCCTCAAGGCGGGTACTGCATCCGTGCGACAGCGATGCCCAACCGTTGCGGTCCGGGTGTAGCTTGGGCGGACAGGACAACGCTTCCCCGATTCGCCGCCGGCCGTGGTGGGTGCCACCCCACCCGACCGGCCCGGATCCGGCTGACGCGGGCCGGATCACCGGCGCCGGACGGCGCCGGAGGGGACGCGGCCCGGTCACCGCCCCGGCCGGCCGCGTCCCCGCGCCGGCGCCGTCGTGCCGGTCGGCCGCCGCGGTGGCGTCGCTATGCTGCCGCGACAGCCCATCGGGCCGGTGGGTGGCAAAAGGACGGTGGATCCGGATGGACGTCGGCGCGATACCCGTCCCGGCCGCGGGATCGTGGGCGCCGGGCAAGGTCGCCGAGCTGCTCGGCGTTTCGCCCGTGACGCTGCGCAGCTGGAGCGCGCGGTACGGGATCGGGCCGTCGGCCCGCAGCGAGGGCCGGCACCGCCGGTACTCCGACGCGGATGTCCGCCGCCTGCAGCACATGCAGCGCCTGATCACCCGCGGCATGCCGGTGCGCGAAGCGGCCGCCGCGGCCTTCACCGCCGCGCCGCGCCCGCGCGTCCCGGCCGGCGACCGGGTGCGGGAGCTCACGGAAGCGGCCGAGGACCTGCAGTTCGAAGCGGTCGCCGCGCTGATCGACGAGACGCTCTCCACGCTGGGCGCGGCCGCGGCGTGGACCGACGTCCTGGTCCCGGTCCTGCGGGAGCTGGGGGACCGCTGGCAGCGCGGTGACGTCTGCTTCGCGTCGGAATGGGCCCTCACGACGGAAGCTTCCTTCGCCCTCGAGCGCTTCGGCCGCCGGTTCCCGGACACCGTGCCGGGCCGGCCGGTGCTGCTGGCGTGCTGCCCCGCCGAACGGCACTCGCTGCCGATGGAGGCACTGCGGGCGACGCTGGCCGAGTCCGGGGTGCCGGTGCGCTACCTCGGCCAGCTCGTCCCGGCCGAGACGCTCACCGACCTGGCCGAACGCCTCGACCCGGTGCTGGTCGTGCTGTGGTCGATGGCCGCTCCGACCGCCGACGACCGCCTCGTGCTCCGGCTGCGCGAGCTCGGCCGCGACGTCGTGGCGGCGGGGCCGGGCTGGGCGCACCTGGGGGAGCGCGGCTTCACGACGGTGGACGACCTGGGCACGGCGGCCGATCTCGCGGCCGGCCGCGTCAGCGTGTCGTGAGCTTCTCCAGCGCGGCGGTCAGGGCCGGGACCACGTCGTCGCCGAGGTGCTCGAACTCCCGCTTGAGCAGCGGGCTCGCGAGCTTCGCGACGCCGTGGAAGACGATCGTCGCCTGGTAGTGGACCGTTGTGCCGTCCGGGCCCGAGGTCAAGGTGAAGTCGTCGGTCGAGGTGGCCGTCTTGTTCTCGCCGACGAACGTGACGTGGTCCGGGTCCAGCCGCGTCAGCCGGTAGTCGAGCTCGGTCTCCTTGCCGCGGAACTCCGAGACGTTGTGCCACCGCGCGCCGACCGCGACCGGGCCGGCGTCGGTGCGGGTGCACCGGACCGTGCCCGGGTCCCACTCCTCGGTGTGCGCGAAGTCCGCGAGGTAGGCCGCGACCTGCTCGACCGGGGTGGCGACGGTGACGGTGCGTTCGACCTGGACCATGGCGTGCTGCCTCCTCGGGTGGACCCGCGCCGGCGCTTCGGTGCGAAGTCGATGCAACCGTACCGAGCGCGACCCCGTCCGGCAGGACGGCGGCACCGGTGAACGGGACACCGGGCACGGTTGCCGACATCGATGTCATTATTCCTAATTTTTGTCTTCCTTGTCTTCTTGACCGTCCCCGCGAGCGCGGCGGATGCTCACTGGCAACGTTGTCAGTCACCGGCGCCGACACCCTCCGGGCCCTCGTGCCGTGCGTGACTGCCGCTTCGAGAACGGAGTTCGCATGGCGGAGGAGTACGGCGACGAGCCCGTGGAGATGACCTCGGTGTCCTCGACGGCCTCGGTGTCCCGGCGGAACGTCCTGGCCGTGGGCACCGGGCTGCTGGCCGGGTTCGGCCTGGCGGCCGTGCTGCCGGGCGTCGCCTCGGCCGCGCCCGCGGCGGCCGACGGCCAGGACGCCCGGACCGACCTGGCGCTGTTCCGGCCGGTGCAGGTCTCGTCGGCCGACTACGCCGCCACCCCGGCCGAGTTCGCCGTCGACGGCCTCGCCCAGGTCGGCGTCCGCGGCTCCGGCTGGCGCGCCACCCCCGGTGACGGCCAGTGGATCGTCGTCGACCTGCAGGGCCAGTGCCAGATCGAGTCGGTCGTGCTGACTTTCGAGGCCAAGCCGGGCGACCCGGCCCTCGACCTCGGCGCGTCCCGGACCCACACCGTCGGCGACGAGGTCTTCTCGAGCTACGCGGTGGCCTTCGACCTGGACGTCTCCGGCGACGGCAAGGCCTGGCGCACTGTCCACCACACCGACGCCGGGGCAGGCGGCGTGGTGACGATCCCGGTGGCGGTCACCGCCCGCTGGGTGCGGTTCACCGCGGCGAGCCGCTCGACGACAAACCCGCTGGGCCTCAACGGTTTCCAGGTGTTCGGCACCAGCCGCGACCACCGGCCCGCGGTCCGCGGCTGGACCGGTTTCCCGGTGCGCCCGCACGACGACCCGCCCGCGCTGTCCGTGGCGCCCGACGGCACCGTGCCGCTCGAGTCCGGCTGGGTGCTCACGATGGACGACTGGTCGCCCACCGGCGACGGCGCCGCGCTGTCCGGCGCGTCGGTCGACACCCGCGGCTGGCTCCCGGCGACGGTGCCCGGCACCGTGCTCGCGTCGCTGGTCGAGCAGGGCCAGCTGCCCGATCCGGTGTCCGGCATGCACAACATGCACATCCCGGAAGCGCTGTCCCGGCACGCCTGGTGGTACCGCCGCCGCTTCGCCCTCCCGCGCGGCCTCGACACCTCGCCGGGCCGGCACGTGTGGCTGGAACTCGACGGCGTCAACCACGAGGCCGCGATCTGGCTCAACGGCGCGAACATCGGCACGCAGAGCCACCCGTTCGGCCGCGGCGTCTTCGACGTCACCGCGGCGCTGCGGCGCACCGGCGACCAGGCCCTCGCGGTCAAGATCTCGCCGATGCCGCGACCCGGCAGCCCGAGCGACAAGGGGCCGGCCGGGCAGTCGTTCGTCGACGCCGGCAGCACCATGTTCGACAACTCGCCGACCTACCTCGCGGTCTCCGGCTGGGACTGGATGCCCGCGGTGCGCGACCGCGCGTCGGGCATCTGGGACCACGTCCGGCTGCGCTCCACCGGCGCCGCCGTGCTCGGTGACGTGCGCGTCGACACCAAGCTGCCCGGCGCGGACACCGCCGAGGTCACGCTCACCGTGCCGGTGCGCAACGCCGCCGCCACCGCGCAGCGGATCAAGGTCTCCGCCGCCTTCGGCCCGGTGAAGGTGTCGAGCACGGTCACCGTCCCGGCCGGGCAGGCCACGGACGTCGTGTTCCCGGCTCAGCAGGTGAAGAACCCGAAGCTGTGGTGGCCCAACGGGTACGGCGACCCGAACCTCTACGACCTGACGCTCACCGCGGCGATCGGCGCGTCCACCAGCGACCGCCGGACGACGAAGATCGGCCTGCGCCAGATCGGCTACCGGTACGACCTGCCGATCGTCATCGCCGACGGCCGGGCCACCCAGAGCGTCGACCTGGGTCCGCGGAACGCCCGGTACGTCCGGATGCAGGGCCTCAAGCGCGCCACCGGCTGGGGCTTCTCGCTCTGGACGATGTCCGTTGTGGACAGTGCCGCCCCGGACACGGACCTGGCGAAGGGCAAAACCGCGACGTCGTTGTCGGTCGCGGACGGCAACCCGCCGGAGAACGCCGTCGACGGCGACCCGGACACGCGCTGGACGTCGGCCTACGACGACAACCAGTGGCTGCAGGTCGACCTCGGCGCCGCGACGGCGTTCGACAAGGTCGTGCTGACCTGGGAGACGGCCTACGCGGCGACGTTCACCATCCAGGTGTCGGCAGACGGCCAGACCTGGACCGATGTCGCGTCGGTGGACAACAGCCCGAAACCGCTGACCTTCCTCGTCAACGGCGTCAAGGTGTTCGCCCGCGGCGGCAGCTGGGGCTGGGACGAGCTGCTGCGCCGGATGCCACAGGAGCGGACCGACGCCGTCGTGGCGATGCACCGCGACATGAACTTCACCCTGATCCGCAACTGGGTCGGCTCGTCCTACCGCCAGGAGCTGTTCGACGCCTGCGACAAGTACGGCATCCTGCTGTGGAACGAGTTCTGGGACGGCTGGTCGACCGACCCGGCCAACCACGACATCTTCCTCGCCCAGGCGAAGGACACCGTGCTGCGCTACCGCCACCACGCGTGCGCGACGGTCTGGTTCGGCTGCAACGAAGGCACCCCGCCGGCGGTGATCGACACCGCGCTGCGCGAGATCGTCACCACCAGCACCGACCTGCTCTACCAGGGCAACTCCGCGGGCGGCGTGATCACCGGCGACGGCCCGTACCGCTGGCTCGACCCGAAGCAGTACTTCACCGGCGAAGCGACCGGCGGCAAGCACGGGTTCTGGAGCGAGATCGGGCTGCCGACCGTGTCGGTCGTCGAGAGCATGCGCACCCTCGTCGGCGAGGGCGACGCGGGCTGGCCGATCGGCGCGCCGTGGTTCCTGCACGACTGGTCCACCAACGGCAACCAGTCGCCGCAGACCTACCTGGCGGCCATCGACGCGCGCCTCGCGCCGTCGACGAGCCTCGCGGAGTTCTGCCGCAAGGCCCAGTTCGTCAACTACGAGAGCATGCGCGCGATCTTCGAGGCGTGGAACACGAAGCTCTGGGCCGACGCCACGGGCGTGCTGCTGTGGATGTCGCACCCGGCGTGGCACAGCACGGTCTGGCAGACCTACGACTACGACCTCGACGTCAACGGCAGTTACTACGGCGCCCGCAAGGGGTGCGAGGCGCACCACGTCCAGGCCGACCTCTCGACGTGGCAGGTCCGGGTGGTCAACCACACGCCGTCCGCACTCAGCGGCGTCACGGCGTCGGCGCGGCTGTACGGGCTGGACGGCGCCCCGCTCGGCGCGGAGCGGCAGCAGAAGGTCGACGTCGCCCCGATCGAGGCCACGGACACCTTCACCGTGCCGTTCGACGCCGGGCTGCCGGACCTGCACCTGCTGCGGCTCTCGCTGACCGACGCCCACGGCGCGGTGCTGTCGGAGAACACGTACTGGCGGTACCGGACCGACGCCGCGATGCGGGCGCTCAACCAGCTCCCGGGTGCGCAGCTGACGACGTCGCTGCGGCCGGACGGCACCGGCTACGTCGCGACGGTGCGCAACACCGGCCGGACCGTCGCGGCGATGATCCGGCTGTCGCTGCGGGAGAAGAACGGGAAGGATCGGGTGCTGCCGACGCGTTACGACGACAACTACTTCTGGCTGCTGCCGGGGGAGAGCCGCACGATCCGCGTCGACCCGACGCGGCGGGTGCCCCAGGCCCGGCTGCAGGTGGAAGCGTACAACGTCGCGGCCAAGCTGATCTGACGTCCGGCCCCCGGGTTCGTCGGTTTCGACGAACTCGGGGGCTGATTTCGTCCGTGCCGACGAACTAGGCTGGCAGCGACACGCCTAGCTTCGGGAGGTGCTCGTTTCCGTGAACCTGCGCCCGCACGCCAGCCTCGGCCGCGTCCTCGACGACCTGGGCGGCACCCTCCTGGACCTGGTGCTCGGGGACGGCGACCGGGCCGGCGGCATCGGCGGCGTCGCCATCCACGACCCTCTGGACGAACCGGCGCTGCCACAGCACGCCCTGGTGCTGGGCGTCGGCCTCGGCGACCCGGACGAGGTCGTCCGGCAGCTGCGGATCCTGGCCCGCCACGACGCCGCGGGGCTCGTCCTGCGCGCGCCGGTCACGGTGACTGACGCGGTCCGGGTCGCCGTCGAGGAGACCGGCGTCGCGCTGCTGTCCCTGACGCGCGGCGCGTCCTGGACCCAGCTCGCGGCGATGCTGCGGTCGCTGCTCGCCGAGGGCGACGTCGGCGACGCCGAACCCGAGACCCTCGCGGGGCTGCCGTCGGGGGACCTGTTCGCCGTGGCCAACGCGATCGGGGCGCTCATCGACGCGCCCGTCACCATCGAGGACCGCCGCTCCCGCGTGCTGGCCTTCTCCGGGCGTCAGGACGAAGCCGACCCGTCGCGCGTCGAGACGATCCTCGGCCGTCAGGTCCCCGAACGGTTCGCCCGCATGCTGGCCGACCGCGGCGTGTTCCGCGAGCTCTACCGCACCGACAAGCCGGTGTATGTCGACCTGCCCGTCGAACGCCTCGACGGCCTGACGATGCCGCGTGTGGCCGTCGCGGTCCGCGCGGGCGACGAGATCCTCGGCTCCATCTGGGCCGCGGTGTCCGAGCCGCTGACGGCCGACCGCACCCAGGCCCTCTGCGACGCCGCCCGCCTGGTGGCGCTGCACATGCTGCGCGTCCGGGCGGGCGCCGACGTCGAACGACGGCTCCGCGCGGACCTGCTCAGCACGGCGCTGGAAGGCGGGGCCGCCGCCCGCGAGGCGCTGAGCCGGCTCGGCCTGGCCGACCAGCCGGTCGTCGTGCTCGCCCTGGCCGTGCTCGACAGCGGCGAGGCCGCCGACGCCGGCCTCGCCACCGAACGGCAACGTCTCAGCGACGGCCTGGCCATGCACCTGAGCGCCGTCCACCCGCGCTGCGCGGCCGCCCTCGTCGGCGACACGGCCTACGGCCTGGTCCCGGTGAGCCGCGACGCCGACGGCGAACAGCGCGCGATGCGGATCGCGCGGGACTTCCTGGACCGGGTGGGCGACCGCGTCCGCGCGGTCGTCGGCATCGGCCCGGTGGCCCGCAGCGCGGCCGAGCTACCGGAGGCTCGTGACAGCGCCGACCGCGCGTTGCGGGTGCTGCGCACGGGCAGTGGTGCGGGCCGCCGGGCCGCGCTGCTGGCGGACGTGCACGTCGAGGCGTTGCTGCTGGAGCTGCAGGACCTGGTCGCCGCCCGCGGCGATCGCCCGACCGGCCCGGTCGCCCGCCTCCTCGACTACGACGAGCAGCACCACGCCCACCTCGTCGAGACGCTCCGGGCCTGGCTCGACGCCTTCGGCGACGTCATCGCCGCGTCGGCCGCGGTCCACGTCCACCCCAACACGTTCCGGTACCGCCTCCGCCGGCTGGCCGAGGTCGGCGGCTTCGACATGACGGACCCGGAGGCCCGCTTCGCGGCGATGCTCCAGCTCCGAGTGGTCGCCCCGCCGCCGACTTCCTGAGCCCCGCCGGCCGACCCGCGTGATCCAGAGGTCAACTCGCGTGTTTGAGGGGTCGACACGCGTGATTGGGGAGTCGACACGGCGCGTCTGCCCGGGCTTCGTCGTGTCGACCCTTCAATCACGCGTGTCGACCTCCTGATCACGCGAGTTGGCGCTCCAGTCACACGTGGTGCCTGCCGGGGTCGTCCGAAATGTCGGTGATTTAGCAACCGTTACCTCACTGGAGATGGTCAGTTACCTACTTTCAGCCGGTGTGCTCACCCTTCGGGGCATGTGAACCTGCACGGACTTCACGTCAGGTGATCAAGACCTTCCACGGAGGTGTACCGGGTGTCACGCAAACGGGTCATCGTTGGGACAGCGACAGCGAGCGCTGCCCTCGTCGCGGTATCGCTGGTCGTGACCGGCTCGCCGGCGTCCGCGACCATCGCGCAGCCGTCGATGCGCGCGATGAACGCCCAGGCGATGCCGTTCGGCAGCGTGCTGCGGTCGCAGCAGGAGATCGGCGGCGTGCCGGTCTTCGGCGGGCAGACCGTCCAGATCCGCGACAAGGCGGGCGCGGTGCTCGCCACGCACGGCCGGACCACGAAGAAGACCGAGGGGATGTTCCCGGCGAGCGACGCGGGTGCCGCCGACGCGGCCATCACCGACGTCGCCAAGCGCACCGGGCTCGCCAAGACCGCGCTGAAGGCCGACGCGCCGCGCGCCTACTGGTTCGACCCCACGCTCGGCGGGGCGAAGGGTGACAGCGTCGCCGTGCCGACCTACCAGGTCACCGTGCACGGCCAGAAGTTCCAGGACAAGTGGACCGAGGTCGTCAAGGCCGGCACGCCGCAGGTCCTGACCTCGTGGTCCGAGGTCCGCGAGGCGAACCGCGACGTCTGCGACGCCGACCGCAAGGTCGTCAGCGGTACCACCGACTCGGTCCGCTGCGGCACCGCGTTCGACGTCGCCCGCAAGGAAGGCGCCGCGGAGTCGAGCGTCGAGGACGTCAACCACGTCTACGACTTCTTCGGCCAGGCCTCGGACTTCTACTCGAAGTACGTCAACGTCGACCTGACGAAGCTGATCGGCGCCGACTACGGCGACGGCACCGGGACCGCGTTGCGCGGCACCGTCCGGATCTGCGTCGACGGCGAATGCCCGTTCGCCAACGCCTTCTGGGACGGCGAGCAGATGGCCTTCGGCGAGGGCGTCACCACCGACGACATCACCGGCCACGAACTGACCCACGGCGTCACCCAGCACACCTCCGGGCTGAGCGGCGGCCAGGCCGACTCGATCAACGAAGGCCTCTCGGACGTCTTCGGGAAGTTCATCGGCATCACCTCGAACGACCCCAACGACACCGGCGACAACCGCTGGCTGCTCGGCGCGGGCTCGTCGCTCGGCGCGATCCGGAACATGAAGGACCCGCGCTCGTCGCTGTCCCCGCAGCCCGACATGGTCAACGGCCCCGGCTGGGAGACGAACAACCCGGACGAGCACATCAACGACGGCGTCGTCAACAAGGCCGACTACCTGATCACCGACGGCGACACGTTCAACAACCAGACCGTGCGCGGCCTCGGCCTCGACAAGTCGGTCCAGGTCTGGTGGGGCGTCGAGAACACGCTGACCCCGAGCGCGACCTTCAAGGACGTCGGCGAAGCCCTCAACTCCTCCTGCGCCGCGCTGGCCAAGGCGGGCACCGCGGGCATCACCGACGACGACTGCACCCAGGTCGCCAACGCGGTGAAGGCGACGCAGCTCGACCAGGACCCCAGCTGATCCCGAGCTGACCCTCCGAAAGGCCACCCCGGCAACCGTCCGGGGTGGCCGTTCGGCGTTCCCGGCCGGAAAACCGGTTGGTGCCCGGCGGAGTCGTCGCTACGCTCCCCCGGAACCGCACACCGCGCCGAACGAGAGGAGCCCGCCATGCGTCCGCGCATCGCCGTCTCCCGTTCGCGCTTCGAGGTGATCCTGGTGTCTTCGGGCCCGCGGTGTCGGCCGCGCGGCTGACACCGGACCCGTGACACACCTTTGTGGACAGTCACGCGGAATCGCGCTGCCCTGAACCGGATCACACCGCTTAGGACCGCACCGTGCGCACCTCGAACCTCGACAACGTCCGCAACCTCGGCATCCTCGCCCACGTCGACGCCGGCAAGACCACCGTCACCGAACGGATCCTGCACCGCACCGGTGTCATCCACCGGACGGGCGAGGTCCACGACGGCACCACCGTCACCGACTTCGACCCGCAGGAACGCGACCGCGGCATCACCATCTTCGCCGCGGCCGTGAGCTGCGAGTGGGCCGGCCACCGCCTCACCCTCATCGACACGCCCGGCCACGTCGACTTCACCGACGAGGTCGAGCGCTCGCTGCGGGTGCTCGACGGCGCCGTCGCCGTGTTCGACGCCGTCGCAGGCGTCGAACCGCAGAGCGAAACCGTGTGGCGCCAAGCGGATCGGCACGGCGTGCCGCGCATCGCGTTCGTCAACAAGCTCGACCGCGCGGGCGCCGACCTCGACGCGGCCGTCGAGTCGATCCGGCGTCGCCTGCACCCGGCGCCGCTGGTCGTACAGCTGCCGATCGGACGGGAGGACGGCTTCACCGGCGTCGTCGATCTGCTGCGCCCGCACTCGGTACCCGACGCACTGAGAGAGGAGGTTCAACGACGACGTCGCCGGCTGGAGGAGGCCGTCGCCGAGCTGCACCCGTTGGCACTGGACGAGTTCTGCGCCGCCGGGACCGTCTCGGCGGCGACCCTCGAGAAGGCCCTGCGCGACCTGACCCGCACCGGCGACGGTCTCGTGGTGCTGTGCGGCTCGGCCTACCGCGACCGCGGGATCGAGCCGCTGCTCGACGCCGTCGTGGCCTACCTGCCGTCGCCGGCGGACGTCACTCCGGTGCGCGAAGACCGGGCCGCCGACCCGGCGGCGCCGCTGGCCGCGCTGGTGTTCAAGGTCGTCGCGACGACCACCGGCCGGCTGACGTCGGCGCGGGTGTACTCGGGAACACTGCGGAAGGGGGACCAGGTGCTGGACGCCGGAACCGGGCGTACGGAACGCATCGCGCGCATCCTGCGCGTGCAGGCCGACCGGTTTTCCGAAGTGGACACGGCAGTGGCCGGCGACATCGTCGCGCTGGCCGGGCCGAAGGCGGCCCGCGTCGGTGCCACGCTGTGCGTGCCCGGCGACCCGGTGCTGCTGGAACCGCCGGTGACGGCGGACCCGGTGGTCTCGGTGGCCGTCGAGCCGCGCCGGTCGGCCGACGGCGAGCGGGTGGCCTCGGCGTTGGCGCGGCTGGCCGAGGAGGACCCGTCGCTGGTCGTGCGGACCGACCCGGAGACCGGCCAGACGCTGCTGTCCGGGCTGGGCGAGCTGCACCTGGAGGTCGCGGTGGAGAAGCTGCGGCTGACGCGCGGCCTCGAAGTCGTGGTCGGGCGGCCGGAGGTCGCCTACCGCGAGACCGTCGTGCGCGGTGTGTCGGGGCTGGTCTACCGGCACGTCAAGCAGGACGGCGGTGCCGGGCAGTTCGCCCACGTCGTGCTGGACGTCGAGCCCCTTGACGAGGGGTTCGAGTTCGCGTCGGCGATCATCGGCGGGCGGGTGCCGCGCGAGTACGTCCGCGCGGTCGAAGCCGGCTGCCGTGACGCCCTGGCCGAGGGCCCGCTGGGCGGGCACCCGGTGACGGGTGTGCGTGTCACGCTGGTCGACGGCGCCACGCACGTGAAGGACTCGTCGGAGCTGGCGTTCCGCGCGGCGGGCCGGTTCGGGCTGCGGGAAGCGTTGCGCGCCAGCGCAATGCGGCTGCTGGAGCCGGTCGCTTCAGTAGTCGTGACGGTGCCGGACGACGTCGTCGGCGGGGTGCTCGGCGACCTCGCCGCACGCCGGGGCCGGGTGGCCGGCTCGGCCGTGCGGTCCGGCACCGCGGTGGTCACGGCCACCGTGCCGCTCGCGGAGCTGTTCGGCTACGCGAACCGGCTGCGCAGCCGGACGCAGGGCCGCGGCACCTTCACGGCCCACCCGTCCGGTTACGCCCCGGCACCGTAACGGTCGTGAGTGTTCAGGGCGGTTCTAACCGCCCTGAACACTCACGACAAGCCGCGGCAGACTCCTCAGCCGACGGCCAGCGCGGCCACTCCCGCCACGAGACGGTCGACGTCGGTTTCGCTGGTGTACGGCGCGATTCCCGCTCGCACC
Organism: Amycolatopsis sp. NBC_00355; assembly: GCF_036104975.1. GTDB lineage: Bacteria > Actinomycetota > Actinomycetes > Mycobacteriales > Pseudonocardiaceae > Amycolatopsis. The sequence continues at coordinate 910,115 of NZ_CP107982.1, forward strand.
GCGCCGGCGTCGGCGATCCCGAGGTGACGGGCCGTCTCGATCGCGTAGAAAGTACCGGCGGGGGCGTTCACCCCCTGGGTGGCCAGGAAGCTGTAGACCTCCGCCGGTGCCACGCCGTCGACGGTGAACAGCACTGTCGGCGTGCGGATCCGGCCCGGCGCGCCGTACCGGGTGACGCCGGGGAGTGCGGCCAGTCCCGTCTCGAGCCGCGTGAGCAGCGCGTTTTCGTGCTCCTCCAACGCCTTCAGTGACCGGGCGAGCCGTTCGGGGCGGAGGCCGGGGCCCTCGACGAGGTTCGAGAGGAAGTCGATGGCCGCCGTCGTCCCGGCCAGCAGCTCGTACGGCAGGGTGCCCAGCTCGAAGCGCTCCGGCACGGCGTCGCTCGAGGGCAGCAGCTTGTCCGGGTGCAGTGTCTCCAGCAACGCCGGCGCGGCGGCGACCACGCCCAGGTGCGGGCCGAGGAACTTGTACGGCGAGCAGGCGTAGAAGTCCGCGCCGAGGGCGGCGACGTCGACGACCGCGTGCGGGGTCAGGTGGACGCCGTCGAGGTAGAGCAGCGCGCCGGCGTCGTGCACGGCCGCGGCGATCGCGGGCACGTCCGGCCGGGTGCCGAGCAGGTTGGACGCGGCGGTGACGGCGACGAGCCGGGTCCGCTCCGACAGCAGCCCGGCGACGGCGTCCGTCGCGAGCACCCCGGTCGCGGGGTCGAAGTCCGCCCAGCGCACGGTCGCGCCGACCGCTTCGGCGGCCTGCACCCAGGGGCGGATGTTCGCGTCGTGGTCGAGCCGGGTGACGACGACTTCGTCGCCGGGGCCCCAGTCCTTGGCCAGGGTGCGGGCGAAGTCGTAGGTCAGCTGCGTCATGCTCCGGCCGAAGACGACGCCCTCCGGGGACGCGGCGAGCAGATCGGCCACGGCCTGGCGGGCCTGGGCGACGACTTCGGAAGCGCGTCGTTCGGCGGGGGTGACAAAACCGCGGTTGGCGATCGCGGAACACAGCGTCCCGGCCACCGCCTCGCCGACGACGTCGGGGGTCTGGGAGCCGCCCGGTCCGTCGAAGTGGGCGGCGCCTTCGGTCAGCGCGGGGAAGTGCTCGCGGATCTTCTGCACGTCGTAGGCCACATCGCCAGCATGCCGGGTATCAATGGAGCTGGCGAGCCCGCGCGGGTACCGGGGGCGCGACCGCGGGCCGCTTGGGCGCGGGCGCGCGCAGGTGCCGCCGCAGCCGCTGCGTCGGTTTTTCGATGTAGCTCCAGGACAGCTGCCCGACGACGTAGGCGCTGGGCACGGCCAAGAGGATCAGCAGCCACACCTGACGCACCCCGGCGAGGATGAACAGCTGCTGGATCGGGAAGCCCCAGATGTAGGTGCCGTAGCTGCCGTACACCCACGGCCCGGCCGCTTCCAGCCGCTTCGGCCAGTGCATCGCCAGGGTGATCGCGCCGTAGGCGGCGCTGAGCGCGAGCGCGTACCGGCTCGCCGGTGTCTGGCTCAGGCCCAGGTAGGCGGCGAACAGGATCCACGCGTACAACGGCCGGAACGGGATCTTCTCCCGGTAGCTGTGCAGGATCACGCCGATCACGAACGGGACCAGGAACGACACCGTCGACCCGATCGGCACGACCAGCAGCGAGCCGCCCAGGCCGTGCTGCTCGAACGTCGCGTGCAGCACCGTGTCCGTGTAGACCATGCCGCCGAGGACGAGGAACAGGAACCAGCGCGGCATCCCGATCAGGATGATGATGCCCACGACGAGGACCAGCGCGTACCCGAGCAGTTCCATCGGCAGCGTCCAGAGCGCGCCGTTCACGGAGAACGGGTACGGGTTGCCGCTGAACACCCCGGGCAGCTCGTGCTGCATGTAGAACAGCACGGTCGTGCCGACCAGGTAGCGCCAGGTCTGGATGTGCGTCCAGTAGTCGTGCGCCGGCCAGGTCGTCACCAGCGGGCCGATGACGAACACGGTCACCAGCAGCACCACGACCAGCGGCGGCATGATCCGCAGCAGCCGCCGCGCGGAGAACCGCCACCACGACGGGTCGCGCGCCCAGCTGTCCTGGATCTGGTAGCCGCTCATCGCGAAGAACCCCATCAGCGCGATGTAGCCCGGCGACATGTGCCAGGACGCGGGGAAGATCGTCAGCCGGTCCGGGTGCAGCAGCGGCATGCTGTGATCGACGATCACGGTGATCGCGCCGATCATCCTCAGCCACGCGAAGCCGATGTTCGGGTCGGCGTGAATCTTTGGCGAGGTCTTCGGCACGGTGGCCGATGTTAGCCCATCCGTCCGGTGGGGTTACGCCGAACGGGGTGGAACTTCTCGTGAGCCCTCAACGACCCCGGTTGCGCGCGTGTTCGCGGGCCTGGCGCTCGTTGCCGTGTTTGTAGTTGCCCGTCGCTTTCGCCATCACCAGCTGCGGGTCGTCCTTCTCGACGGCCGCCAGGAAGCGCGCGGCGGCACCCCCTCGCAGCGTCCCGGCGGGACGGCCGTGGTGGGTGATCGTCACGGTGCCGCGTTCGTCGGCCTGATAGGCGAAGCCGCCCGGTGTCCCCATCGGACCAGGTTCGCCGGTCCGCTCACTCCCGGCAACCGGTTTTCCCCGGGGTGCATCCGGGGGATACCCGGATGGCGCAGCCGCGGGGAACCGACAGAATGCGGGGAGACACCGGAGGGGGAGCGGGTGCGGGGCTTACGGCGCAGGCTGGGCAACAAGTACGTGCTGCTGGGGGCGCAGCTGCTCCTGCTGGTGCCGCTGCTCGTCTCGGTCACCGGCGGCTGGCTGCGGTTCCCCGCGTACCGCGTCGACCTGGACGTCTACCGGCTGGGCTCGGCGGCGCTGCTGCACGGCGACGCGCTCTACGGCACGCTGCCCCGGACCCAGGACGGCCAGTTCCTGCTCTTCACCTACCCGCCGTTCGCGGCGATCGTGCTGACGCCGCTCACGCTCCTGCCGTACTGGCTGGCCTGCCTCCTGCTGACGCTGCTCACCCTCGGCCTGCTGGCCGTGGTCCTCTCGACCGTGCTGGGCGCGCTCGGCGTGCTGCCGCCGGGCCTGCGCGGCTGGCGCCGGATCACCGCCGTGCTGCTGCTCGCCGAGGTGCTCGAACCGGTCCTGCGCACGGTGTACGCGGGCCAGATCGACCTGCTGCTGCTCGCCCTCGTCGTGCTCGACGTCCTCGTGGACACCCCGAAGTGGCCACGCGGCCTGCTGATCGGCGTCGCCGCCGCGGTGAAGCTGACCCCGGCGGTGTTCCTGCTGTACTTCCTGCTGCGCCGCGACACCCGCGCCGCGGTGACCGCCGTCGTGACGTTCCTGGCCGCGACGGCGCTGGGCTTCCTGCTCGCCGGCGCGGACTCGGTCCGGTACTGGACGGGCGCGCTCTGGGACACCGGCCGTGTCGGCGAGCCGACCTACGCCGGCAACCAGTCGCTGCTGGGCCTGCTGGCGCGGGCCGGCGTGCCGGCGGATGCGCGGACGGCGTGGTGGCTGCCCCTGGTGGCGGTCGTGCTCGTGCTGACGGCGCTGGGAGTGCGACGCGCGCTGGCCGCGGGGGAGCGCACGATCGCGCTCGGCGTCAACGCCGTCGGCGGCCTGCTCGTCTCGCCGATCTCGTGGACGCACCACTGGGTGTGGGCCGTGGTCGTGCTGCTCGGCTGGGCGGAGCTGGCGCGCCGCACCCGGCGCCGCGGCCTCGCGGTGTTCGCCGGGGCGGGCGCGGTCCTGTTCGTCGCGGGCCCGCAGTGGTGGTGGCCCCGCGGGGAGCAGGTCGAGCGCCACTGGACGATCTTCCAGCAGCTGACCGGGAACGGCTACGTCCTTTTCGGACTCGCGCTGCTGCTCGCCGCGGTGCTGGTGCGCTTCCCGGCCCCGGAGTTCCTCACCGCTCGCGCGGCGGTGCGTTCCGGAGCCAGCCCGCTCCGAGGATGACCATCGCCGTGCCGAGCCCCAGCGCGAGGCAGACGCCGGCGCCGTTCATCGGCAGGACGTCGGTGACGGCGTCGGGCAGCGGGAGCAGACCGGCGATCCCCAGGACGACGTAACAAATCCCGCCGGCGAGCAGGAACCGGCTCGCGAAGGCGGGGGAGCGGGTGCAGAACACGGCGGCGGCGCCGGTGAGCAGGTGGACGAGCGTCCACACGCCGGACACGGCGAACACGCCGAACAGCTGGTTGTCGGCGGTGACCCCCGGGATCAGCTCGCACGCGCCGAGCACGAGGAACAGCAGGCCGATCAGCATGCCGATGCCCTGCACGGGGGCCGGTCCGGGTTTCGGCACCGGGGCCGCGGGTTCGATGGGCGTCATATGCCCCGGGTTCCCCGCCGGTGCCCCGGTCAATCGCGCCGGCGGGTGCGGGTGACCGGGTCGGCCCGGCGTCCTACGACGGGAGCCGCTGACCGAGCACCGCGGCCTCGTCGAGTTCCGGCGGGAACGGGCCGTAGGCGTTGTTCCGCGCGCCGCGGGTCCGCAGGGCCGGGATCGCGAACAGGGCCCGCAGGAACCCCGGCGGTGCCGCGCTCCGGCCGCGGGCCCGGGCCGCGGCGGACCGGCGTTCGACGCGGACCTGGTCGGCCTGGACGTGTTCGATCGCCCGGATCCGGTCGGCCTGGACGGCGGCGAGATCCGGTGTTTCGCCGCGGCGCAGCGCCGGGACCAGCCGGTTCGCCGCGGCGACGGCGTCCTGGATCGCCATCAGGATCCCGTTGCCGCCGACCGGGGAGATGACGTGCGCGGCGTCGCCGAGCAGCAGCAGGCCCGGCCGGTGCCAGCGTTCGACGCGGGAGATGTCCACCGACAGCAGCGTCGTCTGACTGAAGTCGGTGAGCAGGTGCGCGCGGTCGGCGAGCCACGGCACGCGCTCGCGCAGGAACGCGCGGATCGGTTCGACGCCGCCGTCGCGCAGCGCGGGGTAGGACCCCTTCTCGATGCTGTAGCCGACCTGCCAGTCGCGGACGCCGCCGAGGACGCCGACGTAGGCCTCACGCCCGAAGTACAGGTCGAGGTCGGCGTCGCCCGGGTCGGCGGGCGAGCGCGGCAGCCGGAACCAGAGCAGGTCGGTGGTGGCGCCCAGGGACTTTGCCGGCAGCCCGGCCAGCCGGCGCATCGTCGAGAACCGGCCGTCGGCGCCGACGACGAGGGACGCCGTCAGCTCGCCGCCCCGGTACCGGACGCCGGTGACGGTCCCCTCGGCGTCTTCGAGGAGGCCGGTGACCTTGGCGCTCGTCCGCAGGGTGAACGCCGGCAGCGCGCTCGCGCGTTCGGCGAGGAAGTCGAGGAACCGCACCTGAGGCATCAGCGCGACGTAGCCGAACGGCGTCGGGAGGCGGTCGTAGTCGGCGCAGCTGTACGTCCCGGCCGGGGTGTGGAACCGGAACGAGCGCGCCTTGAAGTGGTCGAGTTCGAGGAGGTCGTCGGCCAGGCCCAGGCGGTCGAGCAGTTCGAGGGTGTACGGGTGCAGCGAGTCGCCGCGGAAGTCGCGGTCGAAGTCGCCGTGGGACTCGAGGACGGTGACTTCGACACCGGCCCGGGCGAGCAGGTAGCCGAGCACCAGCCCGCCGGGACCGCCGCCGGCGATGGCGACACTCATCGCTCGTCCTTGTCCGACAAGCGGAAGACCGCCATGTCCGGCAGGTGCTCGCGGATCTGGGCGGGGCTCGCGTCCTGCGGGACGGGGAAGGCCTTGATCGCCCACGGCACCGCCATCGCCGCCAGGTACGTCGCGACGACCTCGGCCGCCTCCGCGCCGCCGATCTCGTCGGCCCGGCACTCCTGGCGTCCGGCCGCCGAGAGCAGCGCGCAGTCCGGCGTGGCGACGAGGTTGGCGACCCAGTCGCGGTCGCGGACGGGGGAGACGAGGTAGTGGCGGTCCGAGCGGGCGACCACGGCCAGGGGAGTCTGCCGCGGTGTGCCGGTGCTGCGGCCGCGCGTCTCGACCACACGCAGCGCGTAGCCGCCTTCGGGCGGCGTCTCGGCGGGAGCGTCGACCAGCTTCGCCGCCATTTCGGCGTTCATCGCACGGATGTCCACGGTCGTGCCTTTCTTCGGGGTCGCTAGACAATCTAGCAACATTCGCTAGTTTGTCTAGCGACCCCTAGGATGGCCCGGTGGAAGACAGTTCCGTCGCGCTGCGGGTGAACCTGGCCCTGCGCGAACTCCTGGCGCTCGCGCACGACGTGCAGCAGGCCCTAGCCCGGCGGCTCGCGCTCGGCCCGACCGACGTGCAGGCCCTGCAGCACCTGGCCGGCGGCGGGCCGATGGGCACCGTCGACCTCGCGCACGCGCTCAAGATCCGCTCGGCGTCGGCCACCGTGCTCGTCGACCGTCTCGAAGCCGCCGGGCACGTCCGCCGCGGCCCGCACCCGAGCGACCGGCGCCGGATCACGCTCACCGTCACCGACCCGGCCCGCGCCGAGGTCCGGGCCGCGCTGGCGCCGCTCGTCGACGCGATCACCGCGCTGACCGACGGCCTCGAACCGGACCACGCCGAAAGCGTCGCGCGTTTTCTCGGCGCGACCACGGAGATCCTGCGTTCGTACGCTGCCGAGGCCGGCTGATGTTCACCCCGACGTTCACTCCATTGTGTACCTAGCCGCTCACGGCGGGTTCTTCTACGGTGGTTGTCTCCCTTCCCCCGGCGAGAGCGATCTCCGATGCCCGACGTGTCCTCGGCCCGCGCCGGCGTGCTGTCCAAACGTGCGCTGGTGACGGCGTCCCACGCGGTGGAGCGGGCGGCGCTGGCCGAAGGCACCGGCGCGGACACCGTGGTGTTCGCGCTCTTCCAGCGGCTGCCGTACTTCGAACGGGAGCGCGAGGTGTACGCGCGGATCGCGCGGACGGCCGCGGTCACCGTGGTCGGCATGGTCGACTCGGGCCGCCCGGACCTGCCGCACGGCGTCACCCCGGTGCTGCTGCGCCCGGACGAGAGCATGGCGCGCGAGTGGTCGGTCGCGGTCCTGTCACCGACGTTCGGCGCGTCCGTGGTGGCCCAGGACCTCGACGACGTCGACCCGCAGGCGACGTCGATCGAGTCGGCGCGGCTGTTCCGCGGCCGCTGGGGCCTGCGGCGCGACGAGGCGTACGCCGAGGTCGTCCGGCTGCGCGACGCGCTGGGCGACCGCCTGCCGCCCGCGGTGCGGCACAAGGTGAGCGAGATCCTCGCGTCGGTGGACGCGCCTGCGGCAGTCGACGTCGAAAGCCGGGCGGAGGCCGCGTTGCGGCACGTGGCGGCGCGGCTGGAGGCGCTTTCGCCGCCGGCCGCCGGACCGGTCGACGCGGAGACGGGGCTGGCGACGCTGGCGGGCATCACGCCGTGGCTCGGCGACGCGACGGACACGGTGCCGCTCGGGCTGGTCCTGGTGACGGTCGACGACCTCACCGCGGTCGAACGCCGCCACGGCAACCGGATCCGGATGCACACCGAGCAGAACATCGCGGACCTCCTGCGCGACGGCCTGCGTCCGCTGGACCGCGCGGTGCGCCTGGGCCCGGGCGAGTTCCTGGTGGTGCAGCCGGTGGTGGGCCCGGACGAGCTGACCGACCGCAGCCTCCGCCTGGAACGCCGCCTGGCGGCGCTGCACGCGACGTACCCGTTCGTCGACCTCCACCCCCGCACGACGACGATGCTGACCCGCCGCCGTCCGCTCCCGCTGAACACGCTGCGAAGGCGGCTACGCCACGTCCCGGCGACGACGCTGTGGCCCCCGAGCCAGGGCTCGTTGCCGATAGAGCCCCGCGGCCCGGCCCTGCGCGGAGGCGGCTGGTTCCGCTGAGCCCCCACAACGTACCGGCGGCGCGGGGTCGTGAGCGGGAAACCGGGTTCTGGCCCGGTTTCCCGCTCACGACCGCTCCGGCGCGGCAACCCCGCCTCCCGCAGCTCCCACGTCCGTGAATGGCACATCGAGGGACTCGGACCTGGCTCCACCGATGATCTCGCCCGCGCGCCGGAGCCCGTGCGACGCCGAACTCTGGGCCTTCGGCGGCGGGTGATGCGCCCCACCGTGGCGTTGGGTGCGTCGCACCTCGGCCCGGCAACCTCGAGAACCCCTGGCGTCACGCCGATCACCTGCCTACGCGAGCCACGACCGGCGGATCGGGGTCTGAGTCCCTCGATGTGCCATTCACGGACCTGGCGCCGGGTCGCCGCCTCGCGCTCACGGCGGGGCTTCGGCCTCGCGACTGCGGTACCGGCGGAACGCGGCCGCCAAAGCGGCCAGCGTGAACACGCCGCACGCGACACCCGCCGACACCTGCAACCCCGCCGCGCAAGCCGCGCGGGCCGCCGTGAGCAGGTCCGAAGCCATCGGGCCCGGTAAGCCCGCCGCCGCGACTTCCGCCTGGGCCGGGCCCGCCGCGGCCAAGTGCCGCGCCGCCGGCGGGAGACCGGGTGGCACGGACAGGTGCGCCGCGTACACCGCCGCGGCCAGGGAGCCGAACAGCGTTGTGCCGAAGCCCGCGCCCAGCTCGTAGCCCGTCTTCTCCACCGCCGCCGCCCCGCCGGCCGAGGCGGCGGGGGTGGCCGACAGCAGCGTGTCCGTGCTCGACGTCAACGCCAGCGCCATCCCGAAACCCAAGCCCGCCAACGCGAAACCCAGCAAGCCGACCGCGTCGAGAGCGGGCACCAGCAGCGACACCGCCGTCACCGCGAAGCCGGCCGTCCGCACCCGGGTGTTGCCGAACCGCTGCAGCAACGCCGGCGCCACCACGCTGCCCGCGGCCGACGCGCCGAGCACCAGCAGCAGGCGGGTCGCCGCGGCCGTGGGGGACAGGCCCAGCACCAGCTGCAGGTACTGCGCGAACAGCAAGCCGAGCCCGACGAGCGTGCTCATCACCAGCAGCACCCCGCCGACCGCGCCCGGCACACCCGGTTGCCGGAACAGCGTCAGGTCCAGCAACGGCGCGTCCGCCCGGCGCTGGCGCCGCACGAACAGCCCGACGAGGACACACCCGGCCAGCGACGGCAGCAGGCCGCCGTAGGCGATCCCGAGCACGCCGCCGGCCGCGAACAGCGCGCTGACGCCGTCCCAGCGCCGCCGCGCGGGCGGGGTCCGCGGCAGCCACCGCAGCGCGAGGACGATCGCGGCCAGGATCACCGGCGGGTTGACCAGGAACGTCGCGCGCCAGCCCCACGTCTCGACGAGCACCGCGCCCAGCACCGGCCCGAACACCGAACCCGTGCCGGCGATGCCGCTGCACACCGCGATGGCCGTCCGCCTTCGCCGCTGCTCCGGGAACAGCTCCCGCAGCAGCGACATCGTCGTCGGCATGATCATCGCGCCGCCGCAGCCGAGCACCGCGCGGGCCGCGAGCAGCGCCGGGACGCCGGGAGCGAACGCGCAGGCCAGCGACGCGACGCCGAACACCGCGTACCCGGCCACGAGCACCCGGCGCCGGCCGTAGCGGTCGCCGAGAGTGCCGAACGGCAACAGCAGCGGCGCCGCGGTGAGCGGGTAGATCGCCACGATCCAGACCTGGGCCGACGCGCCGGGCCGCAGCTGCCGGACCAGATCGGGCAGTGCGACGTGCAGCACGGTGGCGTCCACCGCGACCAGGAAGAGCCCGGCGCCGAGCACCGCGAGCGACGGCCACGCGCGAGCCGGCGCCCGGGTCACGACCACAGCAGGCCCGTCAGGTGCCGCGCGACGACGTCGACGTGCGGCGGGTCGACGACCGACAGGTGGTGCGCCGCCACCGGCACGATCTCCAGCCGCGGGCACAGGTCCGCCCACCCCGCCGCGGCGTCGGTGCGGGAGTAGCGCGGCTCCAAGGCCAGCCCGGCGGCGTACGGTTCGGTCGCCCGGTAGAGCACCACCCGGCCGTCGTAGGGCGGCGGCACCGCGCGTTCCGCGGCGAGCGTGTCCAAAAAGGACTGGTGCTGGTGCCGCAGCACACCGGGGCTGAGCAGGCCGGCCTCGGCGACCCGCCGCATGGTCAGCTCGATCTGCTCATCCTCGGGCAGCGGCGCCAGCTCACCGTGACCGAGGCGGACGGCCCGGCCGTAGGTGCCCTCGACGTACCCGGTGAACCGCAGGAAGCGCCGCGCCGACGACGCCCGCGGGTCGAGTTCCGGTTCCGGCAGCGGCAGCATCGTGTCGATGAGCGCCACGAGTTCGACGTCTTCGCCCTCCTCAGCGAGCTTCGCGGCGACGCCGTAAGCCAGCGCCCCGCCGAACGACCAGCCGGCCAGCCGGTACGGCCCGGTCCGCTGGGTCTCGCGCACCAGCGGCAGCAGCCGCTCGACACGCTCCTCGACACTGCCGCCGGGGACGCGTTCGAAGCCGACACACGGCAGTTCGCCGGGCAACCGGTCGAGCAGCGGCCGGTAGACGGTGCAGGTGCTCCCGCCGGGGTGGAACAACAGCAGCGGTGTGACACCGGCGTCCCCGGCCGTGAGGACGTGGACCGGCCCGCGTTCCTCGCGGGTGTCGAGGACGGCCCGCGCGACGTCGGCGATGGCGGCCAGGGAGTCGTGCCGCAGCAGTTCGGCGGCGTCGACCGGGGTCGCCAGCTCGGTCGTGAGCCCGTCGGCGAGCAGCTGCGCGAGGTGCGCCGGCCGGCCCGCGCCGGACAGCCGGACGTGCGTGCCGCTCGGCTCGGCCCCGGTGTGCCGGGTCCACAGCCGCAGGACCAGGCGGTCGGCGGCGTCCCAGGCGCGTCCGCGTGCCGGCCGCGGGGACTCGCCTCGCCGGAGCGCGAGATCGCGGTTGAGGTCGGCGAGGGTGGCCCCGCGCAGGACCGCCGCGGCGTCGGGCTCGGTGCCGAGCTCGCGCCGGAGGGTCTCCCGGATCCGGTTCGCCATCAGGGAGTCCAGCCCGAGTTCGACGAGCGGCACGTCGGCGTCGAGCCGATCCGGCCGCAGCCCCATGACGGCGGCGACGATTTCGGTGAGCCGATCGGTCTCCGCGCGGGGTGCGGGACCGGGTGGCGCCACGGCGGCGGGAACACGGTCCGGCTCGGCAGGCCCCCCGGCCGTCGAGGTGAACCAGTGCCGCTCGTGGCGCCACGGCATCGGCGGGACGTCCACCAGCCGCGCCCCGTCGCCCGGATCGGCCGGCGTGACCCGCACCCCCGCGCAGTACAGGGCCGCGGCCGCCGCCCCGAACGCGCGCACCTCGTCCTGGCCCCGGCGCAGAGTCCCGGTGACCACGACGTCGTCGACACCGGCGGCCGCGAGTGTCCGAGCCACCGAGCCCCGCAGGATCGGGTGCGGCGACACCTCGACGAACGTGCGGTGCCCGTCTTCGGCGGCCGCCGTCACCGCCTGCCGGAACCGGACCGGCCGGCGCAGGTGCGCGGCCCAGTACCCGGCGTCGAAGTCCGGCAGCTCGCGCGGGTCGGCCAGCACCGTGTCGTACCAGGGCACCGCCGGCCGGCGACCGCCCAGCTCGGCCAAGGCCTCTCGCAGCGCGGCCACCACCGGGACGACGCCCGCCGAATGCCCCGGCACCTCCACCGGCAGCCGGCGCGCGGTGCGACCGGCGGCCGTCAGTTCGGCGACCAGCCGATCCAGGACCACCGCGGACCCGGCCACCGTCAGCTGCCGCGGCGCGGAGTCGACGGCCAGCTCGACACCCGCGTACGCCGCCAGCTCGGTCGGCGACAGCTCGACCGCAGCCATCCCGCCGGCGGGAACACGACCCAGCAGCCGCGCCCGCGTGGCCACCAGGTGGACGCCTTCGTCGACGTCGAGAGCACCGCTCACCACGGCGGCCGCCGCCGACCCGAGGGAGTGCCCGATGACGGCCGCGGGCCGGACGCCGAGGGCCTCCCACCGCGCGGCCAGCGCGATCTGCGTCCCGAAGATCGCCGCCTGGGTCTGCGGTAGCGGCCGTGGCTCGGACGTCGTGAGCAGCGCGCGCAGCGACTGCCCGGTGTGCTCGGTGAACCGGTCGCCGAGCTTGTCGACCTGGGCTGTGAACGCCGGTTCGGCGTCCAGCAGCCCGCGGCCCATCCCGGGCCACTGCGAACCGTGGCCGGAGAAGACGAACACCGGGCCCTCGACGTCCCGCGCGGTGCCGATCGCCGCACCGGCGGGCAGCGGGTCGGCCTCGACGGCGCGCAGCAGCGACGCCAGCTCGGCGGTGTCCCCGGCGACGAACGCGGCCCGGTGCCGGGCGCCGTTGTCCCGCCGGGACAACGTGTGCGTGACATCGGCGAGCGGATCGGACGACGTCTCCAGCCAGCTCGCGAGCTGCGCGGCCCGCTCGGTGAGCCGATCGCGGGTCCGGGCCGACACGAGCGCGATCCGGACGCCCGCGCGGTGCGAAGCCGGGTTCGGCGCGGCCTCTTCCAGCACCACGTGCGCGTTCGTCCCGCCGAACCCGAAGGCCGACACCCCGGCGGTGGCGCGCCCGGCGTGCCGCGGCCACGGCGTCGCCTCGGTGACGACCCGCAGCCGCAGCTCGTCGAACGGGATGTGCGGGCTGGGCGCGTCGAAGTGCAGCTGCGGCGGCAGCACGTCGTGGGTCATGGCCAGCACGACCTTGATCAGCCCGGCGATCCCGGCGGCGGCCTCCGCGTGCGCGATGTTCGTCTTCACCGAGCCGATCAGCAGCGGCCGCTCGGGAAGCCGCCCCGCACCCAGCACCGCGCCGAGCGAGCGGGCCTCGATCGGGTCGCCGAGAAGGGTGCCCGTGCCGTGGGCCTCGACATAGTCCACAGTGGACGGATCGAGTCCGGCGGCGCGGTAGGCGTCCCGCAGCATCGCCTGCTGGGCCACGGGGTTCGGCGCCGCCATGCCGTTGGACCGGCCGTCGGAGTTCACCGCCGAGGAGCGGATCACCGCCAGCACGCGGTCGCCGTCGACCTCGGCGTCGGCCAGCCGCTTGAGCACGACGACGCCGCAGCCCTCGGCGCGCGCGATGCCGTCGGCGGCGGCCGCGAACGTCTTGCACCGGCCGTCGCCGGCGAGCAGCCCGGCCGCGGCGAACGCGGCGGTCGGCCCGGGCAGCAGCATCAGGTTGACGCCGGCGGCCAGCGCCAGGTCCGCCTCGCCGTCGCGCAGCGCCCGCACCGCGTGGTGCACCGCGACCAGCGACGACGAGCAGGCGGTGTCCACGGCCATGCTCGGCCCGCGCAGGTCGTACACGTAGGACAGCCGGTTGGCCGCGATGCTGCCCGCGGCGCCGGTGGCCGTCCACAGGTCGACGCCGTCACCGCCCATGGTCAGGTGCCCGTAGTCGTGGGTGGCGATCCCGGTGAACACGCCGGTGCGGCTGCCGCGCAGCGAAGCCGGCGCGATCCCCGCGTGTTCGAGGGCCGCCCAGGTCACCTCCAGGAGCATCCGCTGCTGCGGGTCCATCGTCGCGGCTTCGCGGGGCGTGATGCCGAAGTGCTCGGCGTCGAACCCGGCGACGTCGTCGAGGAAGCCGCCGACGACCGGCGCGGCGTCGGCGCTCCAGCGGCCCGGCGGCGCGGTCCGGACGGCGTCCCGCCCGGTCCGCAGCAGGTCCCAGAACTGCTCGAGGCCGTCGGCGCCGGGCCAGCGGCAACCCAGGCCGACGACGGCGACCGGGTCGGTGCGGCGCCGGTCGGTGGCCGGGGCGACGTCGGGTTCCGCGCCGCCGGTGAGGCTGCGCGCGAGGTGGTCGATGGTCGGGCTTTCCCACAGCAGGGTCGACGGCAGCCGGGTACCGAGCAGGTCTTCGAGGTCCGCGGCGATGCCGACGGCCTGGCGGGAGGACAGGCCGTAGTCGCCGAGCGGGCGGTCGGGTTCGAGCCGGGCGGCGTCGACGCCGGTGTGCTCGGCGACGGTGTCGAGCAGCCAGCGACGCAGGGTTTCGGGCGTCGGGTTTCTCATCGCACCAAGGCCTTTCCGTACTCGTGGGCGAGGTAGCGGTCGCGGCAGGCGCTCCGGGCGATCTTGCCGCTGGAGGTCCGCGGCACGTGGCCCTGCGGCACGAGGACGACGTCCCGCAGCGCCAGGCCGTGCGCGTCGGCCACGAGCCGCCGGACCGTCGCGGCCAGGTCCCGTTCGGACTGTTCGGTCAGCTCGGCGTGCCCGCGGTGCTCCGCGACGACGACCGCGTCCTCGGTGTCGGCGCCCTCGATCGCGAACGCGGCCACGCTGCCCGGGCGGATCGCCTGGTCCGCGGCGGCCACGGTCGCCTCGACGTCCTGCGGGTAGTGGTTGCGGCCGTCGACGATGAGCAGGTCCTTGAGCCGGCCGGCGATGTAGAGCTCGCCGCCGTGCCGGACGCCGAGGTCGCCGGTGCGCAGCCACGGCCCTTCCGGCAGTCCGCTGTGGTCGCCGGTGAGCCGGGCGCCGAAGGTTTCCGTGCTGTCGAGGGGGTTCTGCCAGTACCCGTCGCCGACGTTGGGGCCGTGGACCCAGATTTCGCCGACCGACCCGTCCGGGAGCGCGACGGCGGTGTCCGGGGCGACGAGCGCCACGTGCTGGCCTGCCGGGGCACCGCAGGCGACCAGCCGGACGCCGGCACCCGCCTCCCGCGCGGTGCCCTCGCCGAGCGCGTCGCGGTCGAACGTCGTGACGCGCGGGGCGGCGTCGGCGGCGGTGGTCACGAAGACGGTCGCCTCGGCCAGGCCGTACGACGGGCGCGTCATCCGCGGCCGGTAGCCGGCCGCGGCGAAGGCGGTGTGGAAGCGGTCGAGGACGTCCGGATTGATCGGCTCGGCCCCGTTGACGATCGCGGCGACACCGCCGAGGCGCAGCCGGGCGCGATCGGCGTCGCGCACGCGGCTCGCGCAGTAGTGGAAGGCGAAGTTCGGCGCGGCGCTCCACGCGCCGGGCCGGTCGCCCAGCAGCTCCAGCCAGCGGACCGGCCGTTCGATGAAGGCCAGCGGGTCCATCAGCACCGAACGCAGGCCCAGCACCAGCGGCGTGATCAGGCCGAGGATCAGGCCCATGTCGTGGAACAGCGGCAGCCACGAGACGGTGCTGGCCTCGCGCGGGTCGAGGCCGAGCCCCCGCACGGCCTGCCGCACGTTGGCGAGCGCGTTCGCGTGGGTCAGCACCACGCCGGCGGGGGAGCGGGTCGAGCCCGACGTGTACTGCAGGTACGCGACGTCGCCGGCCTGCGCCTCCGGAGCGGGCCGGGTCCGGGTGGTGGCGGCACGGTCGACCACCACGATCTCCACGCTCCCGCCGAGGAACTCCGCCACGGCGGGGCGCGCGGCGGACGTCGTGACGACGGCCGTGGGCGCGCAGTCGGCGAGCACCGCCGTGAGCCGCCCGGCGTGCCCGGGCAGGCCGGGGTCGAACAGCGGCACGGCGATCGCGCCCACGGTGAGCGCGGCGAGGAAGCCGACGACGTAGTCCACGCCCTGCGGGCAGAGCACGGCCACCCGGTCGCCGGGCCGGACCGGCAGCGCGCTCGCGGCGGCGTCGACGCGCGCGGCCAGCTCCCGCCAGGTGAGGGTCCGCCGCCGCCCGTCGCGATCGACGCTGTAGTCGGCGAAGGTCAGGGCAGGGTCCTCGGGCTTGACCGTCGCCCAGTGCCGCAGGCACGCGGTCAAGGTGTCGTTCGCCGGGCTTTCCGGGGCCAGGTTCATGGGGTGCTCCTCCGGTCTATCGGCCCAGCCGCGGCGCCGCGTGCTGCCACGCGGTGACGGCCAGGGTGTCGAGGTCGAGCTCGGTGGCTCCGGCGTCGCGGAGCAGGACGAGCACGTCGCCGGCGGCGATGGCGACGGTGCGCAGCCGCAGGCCCGGCAGCTCGGCCGGCTGGCCGGGCAGGGTCAGGACCTGCTGGTAGGACAGGGTTTCCGCACCGGGGACGGCGGGTCCGGGGCGCACGGTGAGTGTCGAGACGGCGGTGCCCTGCGGGTCGTCGACGGTGACGTGCGCGCACCGGCGGGCCTGGCCGGCCCACGTCGCCAGGTCGGCGGGGAGGGTGGTGCGGGCGACGAGTTCGGCGACCTGCCCGCCGGCCACGGCCGACTGGAAACCCTGTCCGACGGCGTCCCCGGGCCGCAGCAGCCGGCCGTGGACCACGTCGGCGCACCCGCCGCCGTCGTCTGCCCGGTCCGAAGTGGACAGCGCGGTGGCGACGTCGAAGGTGTCGCGCGCAGCCGCCGGAACCACCTCGGGCGGCAGCAGGACTCCCTGGGGAACGGCGGGCGGGCGGGAAACCGGAGGTGTCGTTTCCGGTTTTCCCGCCGAGCCGGAAATGGTGCCTGCCGCCGCGGCGATGACCAGAAGGGCAGCGGCGCGGACCGGCGGAAAACGGGACGGTCGACGAATTCGGGCAGTCATGGAAAAGCCCTTCCGGTGGGGTTCGAAGGTGCGCGGTCCCCGCGGTGGGACGGCTTCGCCGGGGCGTGCGGTGGACGCCGGCCCGGGCGGTTCAGGGGAAGGCTACGACAGGTAATCGGTTACCGGAAGAGGCTCAAGAAATCGTAAACGTCGTTCATATACAGGGCGTGAGCTGCGAAATCGCCGAGATTCGGCCGGTGAGGTGCGGGGTTACCCATGAGTAGGCCGGGGTAGGTCACCGAGGGTGATCGCGGGCTCACCCTCGTGGGGGAGGTCGACGCGTTTCTGTTCTTCTCCCATTCACATTGTCCGGCCGTGTGGCGGACAAGACAATTGCCGGACGGGTCCGTTGTCCTCTAACTTGTGCGCACATCCCGAACGTTTTCCGGGTGATCGCCGTCACTTTTCCGGATTCGATCGAACGACCGGAGAAAGGAATACGTATGCGCATGAAACACCGACCCGCCGTCGCGCTGCTGACCACCCTGAGCTGCCTGCTGCCGAGCGTCGCCGCCACACCGGCCCAGGCCGCCGAACCGCCGGCCGCGCGCGCCGACGACGGGACGCACGTCGTCGCCGAAGCCACCGTCGGCGGCGACCCGCGGACGCTGGACCTGACCGTGCGCTCGACCGGCGTCGGCGCCTACGCCATGGTCCGGCTGATCCTGCCGGAGGACTGGGCCGCACACCCCGATCGCCGGTGGCCGGCGGTCTACCTCCTGGCGGGGGAGACCCGGCTGCAGGACTACCGCGGCTGGAGCGCCAACACCGACGTCCGGCAGCTCGCCGACGACGCCGATGCCCTGGTCGTGATGCCCGGCGCCGGCCCGGCGGGCTTCTTCACCGACTGGTGGAACTACGGCAAGGACCTCGCCCTCAACCAGTGGGAGACGTTCACCGCGGTCGAACTGCCGCAGCTGATCGACCGGGGTTACCGGGGGGACGGCCGGCGTGCGGCGGCGGGGCTCTCCCTCGGCGGGTACGGCGCGATCGAGCTCGCCGCGCGCCGGCCCGGCGTGTTCCGCTACGCCGCGTCCTACAGCGGCAACCTGAACCCGACGGGCCCCACCGGGGAGCTGCTGACCGACGCCATCGTGACGTCCGCGAAGCTCGATCCCGAGGCGCTGTGGGGCGACCGGCGCCGGGAGCCGGCGCGCTGGGAGGCGCACGATCCGCTGGTCAACGCGGACCGCCTGCGCGGCACCGAGCTGTACCTCTCGGCGGGCAACGGGCTGCCCGGGCCGTTGGACGGCAAGCTCCCGATCGACGTCCTGCCCGGCGCGATGCTCCTGGAGTACCTGTGCGGCGGCCAGACCACCGCGATGGCCGCCCGCCTGCGCGCCCTCGGCGTCCCGGCGACGATCGACCTCTACGGGCCCGGCACGCACCAGTGGGCCTACTGGCAGGAGCAGCTGCACCGGACGTGGCCCCGGATGCTGCAGGTCCTGGCCGCGGGGGCGGCGTCGTGACGCGACTGTCCTATGTGGTCACCGGCGCGTCCTCCGGGATCGGCCGGGCGTGTGTGGCCGAGCTGGTCCGGCGCGGCGCCCACGTGTGGGCGAGCGTGCGCACCGACGTCGACGAGAAGGAGCTCGAGAGCGCGTACGGCGACGCGGTGACGGTGCTGCGGATGGACCTGCGGGACGCGGAGTCGATCGCCGCGTGCGGTGCGCGGGTCGTGGCCGGCGGACCGCTGCACGGCCTGGTGAACAACGCCGGCCTCGCGCGGCCGGGCCCGCTCGAATACGTGCCCCTGGAGGTGTTCCGGGAGCAGCTCGACGTGAACGTCGTCGGGCAGCTCGCGGTCACCCAGGTGATGCTGCCCGCCCTGCGCGTCGCCGAGACGCCGCGGGTGGTGACGGTCGGCTCGATCGGCGGGCGGATCGCCGGGCCGATGATCGGGCCGTACCACACGTCGAAGTTCGCCCTGGTCGGCTTGACCGACACCCTGCGCGCCGAGCTCGCGCCGGAAGGCATCGACGTCGTGCTCGTCGAGCCGGGCGCGGTCGCCACGGCGATCTGGCCGCGAGCCCGTGCGGCGGCCGAGGAGGTGCGGGCGGCGCTGCCCGACGCGGGTCTCGTGCGCTACGCGGCCCAGCTGGCGGCGGCCGAACGCAGCGCCGCGCGCTCCGCCCGCTCGGGAGTGCCGCCGCGGCGGGCGGCGCAGGTCGTCGTCCGCGCGCTCACCGCCCGGCGCCCGGCCCCGCGGTACCTGGTGGGCGCGGACGCGCGGGTGGCGGCGGTGCTGGCGAGCCTGCCGTTCCGGCTGCGCTACCGCGTGACCGCGGCGAAACGATGAGCCGTCAGGTGGTCGTGATCGCGCCCGGCTCGCGCGGTGACGTCCAGCCGTGCGTCGCCCTCGGCCGGGGCCTCGCCGCGGACGGCGACCGGGTGCGTGTCCTCGCCGCGCCCGGTTTCCGCGCGCTGGTGCAGGCGCACGGCCTGGCGTTCGCGCCGCTGTCGGCGGATCCCGGCGAGATCCTCGGCTCGGCCGCCGGCCAGGCGTGGACCGCGGGCGGTCCCTTGACGTTCGTGGTCCGGCTGCGTGAAGTCCTGCGGCCGGTGCTGGCCCGGCTGCTGGCCGACGTCCACGCCGGCTCGTCGGGCGCCGACCTGGTGCTCGCCCCGACGCTCGGCTTCCTCGGCGCCCACGTAGCCGCGCACCTGGGCGTCCCGGACGTCGAACTGCACTACCAGCCGAGTGTGCCGACGCGGGCGTTCCCGCACCCGCTGCTGCCGTGGGCGGACCGGCTCGGGCCGTGGGGCCGTCAGCTGAGCTTCGGCGCGGTCGACGCCCTCGCCTGGCAGCTCCTGCGGTCCACTGTGGACGGCTGGCGCGTCGGCTCGCTGGACCTGCCCGCGGCCGGGATGCGCGGCCCGCGGAGGGCATCCCCGGTGCTGTGCGGGTTTTCCGACGCCGTCGTGCCCCGCCCGCCGGACTGGCCGGCGCGGGTGCACGTCACCGGCTACTGGTTCCTCGACCCGCCCGCCGGGTGGCGCCCGGACCCGCGGCTGCGCGACTTCCTCGCGGCCGGCCCGCCGCCGGTGTACGTCGGCTTCGGCAGCATGCGCCCGGTGGAGGCCGAGCAGGCGGTCACGGCGTTGCGCCGCGCCGGTGTGCGCGGCCTGCTCGCCACGGACGTCCCCGTCGAGCCGGCCGACGACGTGCTGCCGATCCACGACGTCCCGCACGCCTGGCTGTTCCCCCGCACGGCCGCGGTGGTCCACCACGGCGGCGCGGGCACGACGGCGGCGGCCCTGCGCGCGGGCGTCCCGTCGCTGGTCTGCCCGGTGTTCTCCGACCAGCCCTACTGGGGCGACCGGGTGTCCCGCCTCGGCGCGGGCCCCCGGCCACTGCCGCGGCGCGACTTGACGGCGGACACCCTGACGGCCCGCTTGCGAGAGCTGACCGGCAATCCGCTGTTCCGCCGCGGCGCGCAGTACGTCGGAGCGAGGCTGCGAGCCGAGGACGGCGTGGCCCGGGCGTGTTCGGTGCTGCGGGAGGTCTAGGTGGTCCGCGGCCGGATCGCCGGGACGGCTCCTTCGACCGCGGCCACCAGGGCCCGCAGTGCGACCAGCTCCGCGGCGAGGGCCTTGCGACCGGCCGGGCTGATCGAGATCCACGTCCGGGGGCGCTTGCCCTCGTAGCCTTTCTCGACGTCGATCAGGCCCGCCTCGTCGAGGATCGTGACGTGCCGGGACAGGTTCCCCGCCGTCATGTCCAAGGTCCGGCGCAGGTAACCGAAGTCGACCTGGCCCGCCTCGGCGGTGATGGTCAGGATGCCGAGCCGGTGCCGCTGGTGCACGGTCTCGTCGAGGCCCGCCGCGGGGTGCTCGCTCACGCGCGGGCCCCTCGCTCGTGGAACCACGCCACGACGCCGCCCACGACCAGGATGAGTCCCGGCAACAGCGTGTTCGTGAACGCGTGGGTCGCTTCGCCTTCGTAGCGCGCGAAAACGCCGAGGTGGAAGAACACGTTCTGCATGTTGTACAGGTTCGCCAGCAGGGTCGCGGCGGCGAAGAGGCCACTGATCACGCCCAGTAGTCTGCTCCGCTCCAGCCACGCGAGCCCGACCAGGCCGAGCGCGACGGTGACGAGCGGCGCGTACGGCCGGACCGGCGCGAACAGCAGGTCGAGCGCACCCAGGGCGACCAGGCCGGACAGCATCGCGGCGACGGTGGCGGCGCCGCGCGCGACGCGGCCGGTGAGGGTGGACCGCACCCACAGGAGCCCGCCGAGCACCGCCGTCGCGATGAGGACGACCGGCACCGCGAAGGACGGCTGGGCGTACGGCGACCGCCCGACCCGGTAGGCGAAGGACTCGACCACCGGCATGCCGAAGGAGATCGCGACGACCCCGATGAAGCCGACCGCGAGGTAGGCGCGGATCGGCGTCCGCACCCCGTAGCGGGAGCCGCGGCAGAGGTACCAGCACGCCGTGGCGGGGAATCCGCCGACCACCGCGATCAGCCAGTACAGCTGCATCGGTGTGCCGAACCAGACGCCGGCGACGTCGAACCGCGCCGGGCCGCCGGACGACCACAGCGGGGCGAGCAGCACGAGCGCGCCGAACAGCAGCACGGGTGGCACGTACGCGTGCCGGTCCGCCCGGGTCCGCGTCTTGAGCCGGGCCATCTCGTGGAGCAGGAGAGCGGGTGGCAGGTCGGTCATGAAGGCCCCGGGTTCGTAACTAGTTTATTTGGCAAACCAGATCCGGCGGTGAACCTACCATGCGATCATGGCCGCATGAAGCCACGACGCTGGAATCCGGGGACCGTCGCGCCGCCGCTGGGGCGCTACAGCCACCTGGCCGAGGTGCCGGCCGGGCACCGGCTGGTGTTCCTCTCGGGTCAGCTCGGTGTCCTGCCGGACGGCTCCCTCGCCGGGCCGGACGCCGAAACCCAGGCGCGGCGGATCTTCGTCAACCTCGAGACTCTCCTCGCCGCCCAGGGCGCCGGGCCGGAGCACCTGGTGAAGCTGCTGACGCTGGTTGCCGGTACGGAGCACCTGGCGGGGTACCGGGCCGCGCAGGCCGAGGCGTTCGCGAAGTGGTTCCCGGACGGCGACTTCCCGGCCCAGTCGCTGGCCGTGGTGGCCGCACTGGCGGGGCCGGACTACACGGCGGAGGTGGAAGCGGTCGCGGCCGTCCCGGCGGGGGACTAGACGACGGCGAGCGCGACGCCCGCCCCGGTGATCACGACGCACGCCGCGATCGTCGTGCGGCGGTAGTGCAGGATCAGCGCCGCGAACTCGCGCAGCAGGGCGCTCGGCAGGAAGTAGTGCGCGGTGGGGGAGCCGGTCGCGTGGATCGGCAGCCCGAGGCGGCGGCACTCCACGGCCGTGCGGAAGACGTGGTAGTTGCTGGTGACCGCCAGGACGCGGCCGGGGCGGTCGGACTGGGGGAGCAGCGCCGCCGACAGCCGCAGGTTCTCCTCGGTCGTCGTCGCCTGGTCCTCGCGGCGGATCCGGTCCTCCGGGACACCGCGCTCGCGGAGGTAGCCGTGCATCGCCTCGGCCTCGGTGACGCTCTCGCCCGGGCCCTTCCCGCCGGAGACGACCAGCAGCGGCGGGTGCTCGGGTTCCCTTTCGTAGAGCCGGATCGCGCGCTCGAGCCGGCCGGCGAGCAGCGGCGGCACGCGGTCGTCCGAGAGCCCGCAGCCGAGGACGATGATCGCTTCGACGTCCCGGTGGCGCCCGACCCGGCTGTACAGCACCGAATAGGCCAGCAGCGACACGAACAGGAACCCGAAGTAGCCGGTGAGCACGATGACGATCGCCACGAGCGCGGTGCCCCACCGGCCGAGCGGGACGAAGAACAGCACTTCGAGCGTGATCAGGCCGGCGCCGAGGGCGAGGGAAAGCAGGTTCCCGGTGCTGCGGCCTTCCTTCCGCCACATCTGCACGCCGTTGAAGATCAGCGCGGCGGGCAGCACCAGCGCGACGATCACGGCGACCGCGGCCAGCAGGACCGCCACCACCGGGGTCAGCCAGTCGAGGTGCAGGGCCTCACGCAGCAGCCAGGCGCCGCCGAGCAGCAACGCGATCCCGAACCAGACGGCGTTCCCGAGCCGCCGCGGTTCGCGGGCGAGCCGGATCAGGAAGACGAGCAGTGCGACGCCGGCAGCCAAGGGCAGCGCGGCTCCGGTGAAGTTCACCCGGCCTCCCTGACTGATCCCGTGCGACGACGTCAACGTAGCCGAGGGACATCGGGGCCGCGAACCGGGGCGGGCCGGGAAAGAACCGGGGCGAGTCACCTGGAAGAGTGACTCGCCCCGTTCGTCAGGCCTTTTTCTGCATGCTCGACCGGGCCGGGTTCGCCTGGTCGGCCGCCTTCGGGTCCTTCTCGCCGGCCTTGGCGCGGACGCCCGACTCGATCCGGTCGCCGATGTCCTTGTCCACGTTGCGCCAGTACTCGAACGCGCGCTGCAGCACCGGCTCGGTGACGCCGTTGAGCAGGTGGCCCACGACGTTGTCGACGAACCGCTCGCGGCCGGCGTCGTCGAAGACCTCACGGATCATCGTGCCCGCCTGGCCCCAGTCGTCGTCCTCTTCGCGCAGCGTGTACGCCGTGCGGACCATGTCGCCGTCGGTGTGCCAGCCCGCCGGCTGGCCGTACTTCGCGACGTCGGCGTGCGGGCCGCCCTTCGAGTTCGGCGCGTACACCGGGTCGGCGACCTTGGTGTAGCGCATCGCGCCGTCCTTGCTGTAGCTGTGCACCGGCGACACGGGCGCGTTGACCGGCAGCTGCTTGTAGTTCGCGCCGATCCGGTAGCGGTGCGCGTCCGGGTAGGAGAACAGCCGGCCCAGCAGCATCTTGTCCGGGCTCGCGCCGATCCCCGGCACCAGGTTGCTCGGCTCGAACGCGGCCTGCTCGATCTCGGTGTGGTGATCGGTCGGGTTCCGGTCCAGGGTCATCCGGCCGACGTCGATGAGCGGGTAGTCCGCGTGCGGCCACACCTTCGTCAGGTCGAACGGGTTGAAGCGGTAGGTCTTCGCGTCCTCGAACGGCATGACCTGGACCTTGAGCGTCCAGCTGGGGTGGTCGCCGGCCTCGATCGACTCGTACAGGTCGCGCGTGTGGTAGTCGGTGTCGGCGGCGGCCATCTGGTCGCCCTCGTCCTGGGTGAAGGTCTCGACGCCCTGGTCGGTCTTGAAGTGGTACTTCACCCAGAAGCGTTCCCCGCCGGCGTTGACCCACATGTAGGTGTGCGAGCTGTAGCCGTTCATGTGGCGCCAGGTGCGCGGGATGCCGCGGTCGCCCATCAGCCACGTCACCTGGTGCGCGGACTCCGGCGACAGCGTCCAGAAGTCCCACTGCATGTCGTGGTCGCGCAGGTTGTTGTCGGCCCGGCGCTTCTGCGAGCGGATGAAGTGCTGGAACTTCAACGGGTCGCGCAGGAAGAACACCGGGGTGTTGTTCCCGACCATGTCGTAGTTGCCTTCGCTGGTGTAGAACTTGATCGCGAAGCCGCGCGGGTCGCGCCAGGTGTCGGGGCTGCCCCGCTCGCCGGCGACGGTGGAGAACCGGATCAGCAGGTCGGTCTTCGTGCCCGGCTGGAACACCGCGGCCTTGGTGTACGCGCTGACGTCGCCGGTCACCTCGAACTTCCCGAAGGCGCCGCTGCCCTTGGCGTGCGGCTGCCGCTCGGGGACGCGCTCGCGGTTGAACTGCGCCATCTGCTCGATGAGGTAGTTGTCGTGCAGCAGGATCGGGCCGTCCGCGCCGACGGTGAGCGAGTGCTCGTCGCTTTCGACGGGGATACCGGCGTCGGTGGTGGTCGGTTCGGGATGGATCTGCGTCACTGCGGTCCTCTTTCTGCGTGGTGGTTCGCGGCGCACCCGGGGCAGAAGCCCCAGAACACCACTTCCGCCTCGTCGATGGTGAAGCTGTGCCCGGTGCCGGGGGTGAGGCAGGCGTGGCGCCGACCGCGCAGTCGACGTCCTCGGTCCGCCCGCACCCGCGGCACACGACGTGGTGGTGGTTGTCCCCGGCTCGCCGCTCGAACCGGGCGGGGTGACCCGGCAGTTCGATCCGCCGGATCAGGCCGGCTTCCGTGCACGCGCCCAGGACGTCGTAGATCGCCTGGGTGGACACGGAGTCCAGCATCGTGCGGACGCCGGTGCCGATGGCGTCCACAGTGGAATGAGGGTGCTGCGCCAGCCACGTCAGCACCGCCCGTCGGGGCGCGGTTACCCGCAGACCCGCCGCTCGTAACATGCCGGCCGCATCGCTCATGACTCCCCACCGTGCGCCTGTTTCTGGACCGGGTCAAGTCCACGGACGGACGGTTTCGAAGGGGTGAAAACGGGTAACCGCCAGGAACTTCTGGCATCGTGGGCGGGATGGTGGACGACCCGCGACCGGCGTTCGTGCTGCACGAGCACTGGCGGCCCCAGCACCACTTCGACCTGCGCCTGGAGGAGAACGGTGTGCTGCGGTCGTGGGCGGTGCCGCGTGGCCTCCCGCCGGACGCGGGCGGCAACCGGCTCGCGGTCGCCGTGCCCGATCACGCCCTCGACCACCTCGGTTACGAGGACGAGCACAAGAAGGTCGCCGACACCGGCTGGTGGGAGGAGCACGACCGCACGGCCAAGCGAATGCTGTTCACGTTGCACGGCCGGGAAAGCGACGTCCGGTACGCGCTCATCGACACCGGGCGGGACTGGCTGCTGCACCGGACCAAGGAGCAGCCGGGCTAACCCGGCGGGCCCTTTCGATGCGGGCGAGGTGCCCGCCGGGCGGTGGGCCGGCGCTCGCTCGATCCGGTCGAGCAGGGAGAACTCCTCGGTGAAGTGGCCGGACGACTACGTGCTCAGGCGGCGACCGTGCGGGGCGTGGCCGCCGCGCGGTGCGCCCAGTGGCCGAGGACGGCGAGCAGGGCGATCTCCAGGACCATCATCAGGCGTTCCACCAGGCCGGTGGCCACGGTCGGCAGGTGGCCGCCGAGCACGACGTTCACCGCGAACGGGACGATGAACGGCAGGTAGAACGGGATCGCGGCCAGCGCCAGCCGGCGCGACCAGGTGGCGAACCGCCGCCAGCGCGGGTCGTCGCGGTGCCGCCGGCCCAGCGCCCAGCCGACGACCGGCAGACTCAGGCACGTCACCGCGGAGGCGTAGAGGTGGATCTTGCCGGTGGTCGTGATGGCCCCGCCCTGCGGATCCTTCGCGAAGATCGCCACCGTCAGCAGGCTGACGCACCAGAGCGCCTTCGCCGCGACAAGCGCCGGGTTGGCCAGCAGGCCGCGGCGGTAGAGCGCGACGAGCAGCAACGCCGAGCCAGTGCTGGTGAGGATCAGCGCGCCGTCCCACATCCAGCGGCCGGGGACCAGCGCGTAGTCGCTGAGCATCGCGGTGACCGGATCGAGCGGCGCGAGACTCCGGTCGAGGTGCAGCACGGCGAGCAGGGCGACGGCCGCGGCGAACGCGGCCTGCGCGCCGGGCACGAGCAGCCGGGCGGGAAGGGACAGTCGGGTGGGTGCGGGGGCCAGCATGCCTAGGTTCACTCCGGGGGCGCTCTGCGGGTTCAGGCGAAGTCGGCGACGCTACCCGTGACCATTCCGTGACCATGGCCGACGCACCCGCGCTGTGACCGACCCCACTCCCGGCGGTCGATTCCCGCCGCTGAGCACACCGCCCACGGCAGTGGGGTTCCGCCACTGGCGGGTCGGGGTGGGCTGTAGCCGCACTTCCGCCGGGCGCGAACCCGGCCGCACCCGTCCGGCAGCCGGGCGCGGCCATCGCCGAACGTTCTCCTCGGGCGCCATCGATGGCCGCAGCCGCAGCCGCAGCCGCGGTGAGCGCAACCCGTGGGCGTCCTGGCCGCCGCAGGCGTGACCGGGTTCGAGGCCGCGCTCTCGCTGGGTGCGATGGGCGGCGTGACCGGGGTCACCCGCGCTCGCCTTCGGAAGTGCGCCGCCGATGCCGTGGTCGGATTCCCGCCGGACGCACCGCGGGCTCGACCCGCGACGCCGCTACAGGACCGCCCTGACGGCCTCGAGCCCGAGGTGGGTCAGTGGTAGCCGTCCTGGGGGATTTCCGCCGAGTCCGTCAAGCGCAGCTTGCGCCTCGCGCGCTGGTAGAACGTCGTCATGCCGAGGCGGACCACCCGGGCCGCGCTCGGGCGGCCGCGCAGGTCCAGGCGGTCGCCGGGGGAGACGTAGCCCGCGACCTGGCCGTCGACCTCCACCGCGAGGCGCCCGCTCGTCGGCAGGACCTCCAGCGCCACCGTGTCGTGCACCGACAGCACCACACCCCGGCTGTACGCCGAGTGCGGCGCCGCCGGCGTCACCAGCAGGGCCTCCACCGACGGGCTCGTGATCGGGCCGCCCGCGGAGAAGCTGTACGCCGTCGAGCCGGTCGGCGTCGCGACGATCACCGCGTCCGCCGAGTAGCTCACGAACTGCTGGCCGTTGACCCGGACCGCGACGACCGCGCTGCCGTCGCCCGGCACGCGCACCACCGCGATGTCGTTGAACGCGGTGATCCGCTGCCCGTCGAACACGGCGTCGACGGCGAGGCGCGGTTCCACCGTGAACTCGTTGCCGTCGATCGCCGAGAGCGCGCCCGGCAGGTCGGGTACGTCGACCTCGGCGAGGAACCCGAGCTTGCCCAGGTTCACCCCGAGCACCGGCGCGCGCTGCCCGTCGGCCAGCCGCATGGCGCGCAGCATCGTGCCGTCGCCGCCCAGGCTGACCAGCAGATCCGAGCGGCGGCCCAGCTCCTCCGACGTCACGCCGATCGCGGCGCACTTCAGCCGGACGATCTCGTCGGCGATGCCGAGGATCTCGATGCCGCGGTTCCCGGCCCAGCCGAGCACCGCCTCGACGGCGGCGGCCGAGTCGCGGCGGGGGTGCAGGACCAGGCCCGCGCTGTGCATCAGCGGGCCCGGAGGGGCGAAGGCGTCATGCGCCCAGTCTGCACGTTCAGGCGGGCCGCCGCGAGAACCGCAGCGCGCCGTCGTCGATCTTGCCGTGGCGCAGCTTGACGACGTCGTGGGCGTAGCTCATGCCGAGCGTCCACGGCGCCCGCGACCCGGCCTTCGGGAACTCCTCGATCGACCGCAGCACGTACCCGGCGTCGAAGTCGAGCAGCGGCCGCTCGGTGACCGCCGGGTCGTCGTTCACCGGGACGGCCTGGTCGTGCCCGGTCCGGTCGAGGTGGCGCAGCAGCCGGACGACGTACTCGCCGACGAGGTCGGCTTTCAGCGTCCACGACGCGTTCGTGTAGCCGATCGTGAAGACGAAGTTCGGCACCCCGCTGAGCATCATCCCCTTGTACGCCATGGTTTCCGGCAGCTTGACGACGTGCCCGTCGACGGCCAGCTCGATGCCGCCGAAGGCCAGCAGCCGAAGCCCGGTGGCCGACACGACGACGTCCGCTTCCAGCTCGGCACCGGACTCCAGCCGGATCCCGTTCTTGGTGAACGACGCGATCCGGTCGGTGACGATCGAGGCGTCCCCGTGCTTGATCGAGCGGAACAGGTCGCCGTCGGGCACCAGGCACAGCCGCTGGTCCCACGGCTGGTACTTCGGCTTGAAGTGCGTGTCGACGGCGTACCCGGGCGGCAGCTGCTTCATCGCGGCCTTGCGGATCATCGCCTTCACGACGCCGGGACGACGACGGCTGAGCTGGTAGATCAGCGTGCTCACGGCGACGTTCTTCCACCGCGCGATGGGGTACGCCAGCTTCGGGCCGAGCAGGCCGCGCAGCCGGTTGGCCAGCGCGTCCTCCGACGGCAGCGAAAGGATGTAGGTGGGGGAGCGCTGCAGCATGGTGACGTGCTCGGCGCGGTCGGTCATCGCCGGCACGAGGGTCACGGCGGTCGCGCCGCTGCCGATCACGACGACCTTCTTGCCGGTGTAGTCCAGGTCTTCGGGCCAGTGCTGCGGGTGCACGACGGTGCCGCCGAAGTCCTCGATCCCGGGGAACTGCGGCGTGTGGCCGCCGTCGTAGTCGTAGTAACCACTGCACAGGTACAGGAACCGCGCGGTGAACCGGACGGGCTCGCCGCCGTGCGTCGCCTCGACCGTCCACAACGCGTCCTCTGTGGACCATTCCGCGCGGATCACCTTGTGGCCGAAGCGGATGTGCCGGTCGATGCCCGCCTCGGTCGCGGTGTCGCGGACGTACTGCAGGATCGACGGCCCGTCCGCGATGGCCTTCTCGCTCGTCCACGGCCGGAACCCGTACCCGAGCGTCTGCATGTCCGAGTCGGACCGCACGCCGGGGTAGCGGAACAGGTCCCACGTGCCGCCGATGGCTTCGCGCGCCTCGAGGATCGTGTACGTCTTGCGCGGGAACGCGGAGCGGAGGTGGTGGGCGGCGCCGATGCCGGACAGCCCGGCCCCGACGATCAGCACGTCGACGTGCTCGGTCATTTCACGGCCTCCGTCTGCCGGGCACGCATGCGGTTCCGCAGGCGGGAGAGCACGGCGTAGTAGTGGGTCGGGGTGACGCGGGTGAGCGCGTCGAACAGGTAAGCGTCCGGCCCGACCAGGATACGGGCCTTCCCGCGGTCGACGCCCGTGTGGATGATCTCCGCGGCCCGTTCGGG
Source organism: Amycolatopsis sp. NBC_00355 (assembly GCF_036104975.1). Taxonomy (GTDB): domain Bacteria; phylum Actinomycetota; class Actinomycetes; order Mycobacteriales; family Pseudonocardiaceae; genus Amycolatopsis. The sequence goes on from NZ_CP107982.1 coordinate 938,878, forward strand.
CGAGGTCATCGTCATCGCCTCGAACTGCGCGGCCATCTCGTCTTTCGTACGGCCGCGGCCTTCGGGGTCACGCCGCACCCGGGCGTTGCGCGCGATGTTCGTGGTGATCCCGCCCGGGTGCACGGTGATCGCGCGGACGCCGGTGCCGCGCAGCTCGTGGCGCAGCGACTCGGTGAAGCCACGGACGGCGAACTTCGCCGCGCAGTAGGCGCTCTGGTGCGGCATCCCGGCCAGGCCGAACACACTGGACGTGTTCACGATCGCGCCCGAACCCTGCTCGGCGAGGATCGGCAGGAACGCCCGCGTCCCGTGCACGACCCCGCGGAAGTTGATGTCGTGCAGCCAGTCGTCGTCCTCGGGCACCGCGTCGAGCACGGTCGACGTCACCGCGACGCCGGCGTTGTTGAACACGGCGGCGAGCGGCGCCGGGAGCCATTCGCGCACTTCACCGGCGAAACGGAGCTGGTCGGCGGCGTCACGGACGTCGAGGACCCGGGTGAGGACACGTCCTCGGAGCCCGGCCGCGGTCGCCTTCAGCCCGGCTTCGTCGACGTCGGCGAGGGCGACGGGGGAGCCGAGCGCGGCGAGCCTCGTCGCGAGCGCCCGGCCGATGCCGGACGCCGCGCCGGTGATCACCACCGGCCGGCCGGTGAGGCTAGCTGGTCGGGACATCGCTGCTCCTCGCGTGGCCGGCGATCAGGTCGAGCAAGGTGGGCCACGCGCCTTCGGGCAGGTTGTGCCCCATGCCGCGGACGGTCTCGAGGCGGGCCCCGGGGATCGCCCGCGCCGTGGCGGTGCCGCCGGTCGGGTGCACCATCCGGTCGCGGTCGCCGTGCACCACCAGCGTCGGCGCGGTGATCTTCTTCAGCCACGCCGTCCGGTTGCCGGACTTGAGGATCGCGCCGAGCTGACGGCCCACCCCGCCCGCCGTCGGGTCGCGGTCCCAGCCCGTCCCGGCCGTTTCGCGCACCCAGGCCTCGTCGAAGGGGAAGCCGTGCGAGCCGATGTGCCGGAACATCTTCACGGCGCTTTCGACGGCCTCTTCGCGCGACTTCGGCGGCTTCCCGCCCATCAGCCGCAACGTCGAGAACGCCGGGCGGCCGATCAGGCGGGACCCGGTCGTCGACATGATCGACGTCAGGGTCCGGACCCGCGTGGGGTGCAGCGCGGCCACCGACTGGGAGATCATGCCGCCCATCGACACCCCCGCGAGGTGCACGCGGTCCAGGCCCAGCGCGTCGAGCAGGCCCACGGTGTCGGCGGCCATGTCCCTCAGGTCGTACTGCTCCGGCGGGAACCGGCCGGCGAACGTCGCGGGCAGGCTCGCCGGCCGGAACCGCGGGTGCGTCGAGCGCCCGGCGTCGCGGTTGTCGAACCGGACCACCTGGAACCCGCGCCCGGCCAGCTCGGCGCAGAAGGGGTCGGGCCAGCTGTGCAGCTGCTGGCCCAGCCCGGCGACGAGCACGAGCGGCTCCGCCCCGGCGTCCCCGATGCGTTCGTACGCCAGGGAAATCCCCCGGCCGGCGTCGGCGATTTCCTCGTTCACGCGGTTCCTTCCCGGCGGCGCACGATCGCGCGCCCGCCTTTCGCCGGGGCGTAGGCGACGCCCCGGGAGTGCCAGCGTTCGCCGGCTTCGTCCGTCGGCACGAGGGTGAACTCGCGCAGCAGGGTCCGCAGCACGACGGTCATCTCCATGGTCGCGAACGCGGCGCCGATGCAGCGGCGGGTGCCACCGCCGAACGGGATCCACTGGTACAGGTCCGGGCGCGCGCCGGCGAACCGGTGCGGGTCGAACGTCGCGGCGTGCGGGAAGAGCGCGTCGTCGTCGTGGATCAAGGCGATGCTGACGAGCACGACGTACCCCTTCGGCAGCGTCCACCGGCCGAGCCGGAAGCCGTCCTGCTTGACCTGCCGGGCGGTGAGGTCGATGACCGGCCGGGTGCGCTGCACCTCGAGGATCGTGGCGTCGAGGAGCTTGCTGTCACCGGATCCGGTGAGTTCGCGCAGCACGCCGGGGTGCCGCCGGAGCCGTTCGACCGCCCAGGCGAGGGTGGTCGCCGTGGTCTCGTGCCCGGCGGTGAGCAGGGTGAGCAGCTGGTCGGCGATCTCCTCCCGGCTCAGCTCGGAACCGTCGTCGTACCGGCTCTGCAGCATCAGCGCGAGGACGTCGTCGCGGTCGTCGAGCCGGTCGTCCGCGCGGGCCTTGGCGATCAGCCGGTCGACGATCGCGTCGTACTCGCGGCGCAGCCTCTCGAAGCGGCGCCACGGGTTCAGGCGGCCCTTCTTGGAGATCGGCAGCACGGCCAGGCGTGAACCGAGCGTGACGAACGGCGGGAGCAGGGCGCGCAGTTCGGCGAACTCGGCCCCTTCCGCGCCGAACACCGCGCGCAGGATGGCGTTGAGGGTGATCCGCATCATCGACGGCAGCGTCGCGAACGCGCGGTCCTCCGGCCAGGTCGCCAGCTCCCGGACGGTCTCTTCCTCGACGATCTTCTCGTACGCGGCGAGCCGGCGGCCGTGGAACGGCGGGACCAGGAGCTTGCGCTGCCGGCGGTGGTCCTCGCCGGAGAGGGCGAACAGCGACCGCGGGCCGAGCACCCGCCCGAGGTTGACCTCCTGGTTGTCGACCAGGTCCGGCCCGGACATGAACAGCTGCTTGATCTCGGCGGCGCCGCTGATCACGACGGCGCGGCCGAAGATCGGCACGTTCACCGTGAAGGCGTCGCCGTACTTCGCCCGCAGGCGGTGCAGGCCGCGCAGCGGGCTGGTCAGCGCGTAGGCGCCCTGGACGGCGCGGGGCGCGGTCGGCCCCGGCGGCAGCGTCACCGGGCCCGGTGGGCGTGTCACGGTCGTCATCGACTCTCCCGACTGGTGGTACGCAGGCGTACCGTCGGTACGGTACGCCGGAGTACCATCCGGTTTCAAGAGGTTTTCGTAATGGAAGAAGGGGTATAGCGTGACCACGGTGACGACGGTCGAGACCCGCCAATTCCGGCAGCGGCTGCTCGACGGCCTGGCCGCTTCGATCACCGAAACCGGGTTCCGCGAAACCACGGTCGCCGACGTCGTCCGCCGCGCCCGCACGTCCCGCCGGACCTTCTACGAACACTTCTCCGGCAAGGAAGCGTGCTTCATCGCGCTGCTCGCCGACGCGAACCGGGACATGATCCGGCAGATCTCGGAGGCCGTCGACCCCGCCGCGCCCTGGGCGGACCAGGTCCGGCAGGCGATCGAAGCGTGGATCGCCTGCGCGGAGTCCGAACCCGCGATCACCCTCAGCTGGATCCGCGACGTCCCCGCGCTCGGCGTCACGTCGCGTGAGCTGCAGCGCGAGGCGATGGAAGGGTTCATCGCGATGACGCAGCGGCTGACCGACACGGCCGAGATGCGCGCGGCGGGGATCAGCCCGCCGTCCCGGCAGCTGGCGATCATGCTCCTGGGCGGGTTGCGCGAGCTGATCGCCACGACCGTCGAGGACGGCGGCCGCGCCGGCGACGTCACCGAGCTCGCGGTGCGCGCGTCCATCGCCCTGCTGGGTCCTTGACCTCGACACCGGCGCACCAGACGCGAGCGATCGCGCGGGTGGCGGTGATGTCGGCGAGCGGGTCGGCGTCGAGCAGGACGAGGTCGGCACGCAGGCCGGAGCGGATGGCGCCGCGATCGTCGAGCCCGAAGTGCTCGGCGGGCAACACCGTGGCCGCGCGAAGGGCGTCCACAGTGGACAGGCCGGCCTCGACGAGCAGCTCGAGTTCGTCGTGCAGGCTCTCTCCGTGCGCGACCTCGGCCGGCACGCCCGGCTCGTTGTTGGCGTCCGTCCCGGCCAGGATCGGCACACCCGCGCGGTACAACGCGGTCACCGACGCCTTCGCGCCGTCGTAGAGCTGCGGTTGTCCGACCGTCGTGGATACACCCTTCATCATGATCAGGGTCGGCGCGACGATCCGGGCTCGGGCGACGTCGTCCGCGCTGATCGGGGCGCCCAGCGGTGCGTGCGTGACGACGTCGACACCGGCGTCGAGGGCCATCGTGTACGCGCCGGCGGAGGTCGCGTGCGCGACGACCAGCAGCCCGGCGTCGTGCGCGACGTCGGTGAGCGCGCGGGCGGCCGGCAGCTCCGGGCCGCCACCGCCGGGTGCCTCCAAGACGATCTTCAGGTAGTCGGACCCCGCCGCGACCCGGGCGGCGACGAACGCCCCGGCCTGGCCGGGATCGGTGACGACGGCCTCGGCGGGCATGCCGGGGATCCGGGCGTGCATCCCGGCCGGGCCGATCGCCGGGACGCCGGCGCTGCGGATGTCGGTCAGCCCCGGCTGGTGCCGCAGGGATGCCAGCAGGTCGGCCGAGAAGGTGGCCATGTCGAGGCCGGTCGTGACGCCGTACCGCGCCAGCTGTTCGAGGCTCTCGCGGCCGTGCAGGTGGATGTGGGCGTCGATGAGCCCGGGCAGCAGGACGCGCCCGCTGCCGTCGACGGTCTCGGCGCCCGCCGGGTCGTCCCCGATGACGGCGCCGTCGAGCACGACCGTGCGCGGCTCGGTGAGCCCGGTGCCGTCGAAGACCCGGACGTTCGTGACGGCAGTCCTGCTCATGGGTGGCCCTCTCCGATAAGGAACGATATCGTTCACTAATCACCGTACACGGAGAGGGAGGCCGATGCCCGACACGCGGCGGCGGGGCGACGACCTGCTGCGGGCGATCTACTCGTCGACGCTGGCCGAGCTGGCGGAAGGGAGTTTCGAGGAGCTGAGCTTCGAGAAGATCGCCCTTCGCGCCCACACGGGCAAGGCCGCCCTCTACCGGCGCTGGTCGACACCGGCGGACCTGGTGCTGGCCGCGCTGGCCGACCCGGTCGCCGGTTTCGCCGAGACCCCGCCGCCGCGCACCGGCAGCCTGCGCGGCGACCTGCTGGTGCTCCTCGGCGGCCTCGCCCGCGTGCTCGGCGAGCCGCACGGCCGCGCGCTGGTCCAGCTGATCACGCAGCGCCGGCGTCACCCCGAGCTGTTCGAGCGGGTGCGGGACCTCGTACTGCGGCCGCGGCAGGACCTGATCCTGGACCTGCTGGGGGAGAGGGGCACCGCGCGGCTCGCCGCGGTCGGGCCACGCCTGGTCCTGGTCGCGCACCTCGAGTCCGGCCCGGTGCCCGGGACGGAGATCGCGGCGATCGTCGACGAGGTGCTCCTGCCGCTGGTCGGCTAGGTTCGGAAGCCATGGAGAGCGACAATACCCAGAGCGTGTTCGACGTCCTCGCGGAAGCCGCGGCGCTGCCCGAGACCGCCGCGACCATGCTGGTGGACAAGTACTTCGTCGACAAGGCTTCGGCCAGTGCCCGGATCTTCCGGATCTACCGCGAAGTCCCGTTGCACTACCACGAGGAGTGCGACGAACATCTGTACCTCCTCAGCGGCCGCGGCACGTTCCACCTCGACGGTGCGGAATTCGAGGCCCGGCCCGGACTGTTCCTGGCCTTCGAGCGGCTCAAGGTCCACGGATTCCCTCGCGTCTCCGAGGAACCTCTCGTCGTCCTGGCGATCGACGTGCCCCGCCGGCGCCCGGACGACATCGTGTTCGTCGACCCGTTGGCCGGCGACGCGAAGAGCTTCATGGCCCGCAACGCCGAGGGCGGCTGACCGGGTTCCCAGCGCGCGGACGTCCGTTGACAGCCACGGAGCGTCCCGGTGTACTCGGGATCATGGACGGCAGCCGCTTCACCCGCTGTACCGCCTGACCCATCCCAACCCGAGCACCCCGCGTACGCGGGCTCCTTGTCGTGCCCGAACGAAGGAAACCTCATGACCACAACGGAAGAATGGATCAGGGCGGCCCGGGACGTCGCCGCGAAGCTCGCGGTCGACGCCGTCGAGCGCGACCGCGGCAACGCCACGCCACGCCGTACCAGGAAGTCCAGCTGCTCAAGGACACCGGCCTGGTGACCCTGCTCGGCCCCGCCGAACACGGCGGTGGCGGGCAGACCTGGGACACCGCCTACCGCGTCACCCGCGAGATCGCCCGCGCGGACGGCTCGATCGGGCAGCTGCTCGGTTACCACTACCTGTGGGCGTGGGCGGCGCGGCTGGTCGCGACCGACGAACAGATCGCCGCTGTAGAAGAGCTTTACACCACCAACAACTTCTTCTTCGGCGGCGCGGTCAACCCGCGCGACTCCGACCTGACCATCACGCAGGACGGCGACGACATCGTCTACAACGGACACAAGTCGTTCTCGACCGGCAGTAAGGTGTCCGACCTGACCGTGCTGGAAGGCATCCTGGAGGGAACTGAGGATCACGTCTTCGCGATCGTCCCGTCCAACCAGGACGGTATCGTCTTCCACGACGACTGGGACAACCTCGGCCAGCGGCTCACCGAATCCGGCAGCGTCACGATCACCGACGTCCGGGTGCCGTGGGCGAGCGCGGCCGGGTACGTCGACCGGACTTTCCGGCCGTTGACGTACAACACGCTCAACGTCCCGGCGATCCAGCTCGTGTTCACCAACTTCTACCTCGGCATCGCCCAGGGCGCGCTCGAGGCCGGGCTGGCCTACACCCGCGAACGCACGCGGGCGTGGCCGTACGGCGGCGACGACAAGGACGCCGCCACCGAGGAGTGGTACATCCTCGACGGCTACGGCGACCTGCAGGCGAAGCTGTGGGCGGCCGAGGCGCTCACCGACAAGGCCGGCGCGGCGATCTCGCGCGTGCTGCACGCGCCACGGGAAGAGCTGACGCCGGAAGCGCGTGGCGAGCTCGCCGTGCTGATCGCCGCGGCCAAACAGCGCGTCATCGAAACCGGGCTGGAGATCGGGACGAAGATCTTCGAGCTGACCGGCGCCCGGGCGAGCGCGGCGAAGTACGGCCTGGACCGGTTCTGGCGGAACCTCCGCACGCACTCGCTGCACGACCCGGTGGCCTACAAGCGGCGTGAAGTCGGGGTGTACGCGCTGCGCGGCGAGGTGCCCGAGCCGACCTGGTACACCTGAGCCGCAGTCTCATATTGCGACAGCCGGGCGGCCGCCACCGTCCTAGGTTCGGTGGGCGGCCGTGCCCGGACGCGGGTGCCGGGCGGTCGCCGGAGGCGACGATGAAGGCGCTGGTCTACCACGGTCCGGGCGCGAAGGCCTGGGAAGACGTCCCGGACGCCGCCGTCCAGGAGCCCACCGACGTGGTCGTGCGCGTCGACACGACCACCATCTGCGGC